>CAIXPS010000217.1 GCA_903921365.1 uncultured bacterium
AGCGTGGGAGCGTTGCACAGCGTCACAACATCCTGCCAGTCGCCGAGCGCGTCCATCAAATGCGTCGGCATGTCAAGTCGTTGCGGCCCCCATTTCACGCGCTCCCCCAGCCACGGCAGGATGGCGCGTCGAAAGAGGGTTTGATCGAAGTGATCACCTGCGATGGCGACGCCGCCGGTCGCCAGGACTTGCTGCGACCCATCCACGCTCATCTGCAGCACCGCGATATCGAGCGTGCCGCCGCCAAAGTCAAACACCAGTGCGCGCGCGTCCTGCGCATCCTGCGCCAGCGCATCCTGCGCCAGCGCCCGGCTCGCGCCAAATGCCAGGCCGGCAGCGATGGGTTCCTGCTCGAATACGACCCGTGTAAAACCCGCTAGTTCAGCCGCATGCCCCAGGCGCTCTTGCGCGCGTTGGTTGTCCGCATCCAGGTGAGCGCCTGCAAACACAACCGGCCTTCCAAACACTGCCTCCCGCACGCTATTCCCTGTGAGCGTTTCGATGCGCTCGCGCACCCGCACAAGAAACTCGGCGATCAACTCCTCGAGCGTATAGTCGTGATCGAACACTTTGGTGCCTGCATATTCAGTCGCCAGCGGGCTCTTTAACGAGTGCAGCAATCGTCCGGGGGCGTCCGCATCCACATCGGCAAACACCTCGACTGACATCGCCCCACCCTTGATCTCATAGCCCTTGACGACAGCATCGCCCATTTCAATATCGATCACCCCGACCCAGGCCTTGGCAAATCGCGGGATTCGCCCCACATTCTGATCGCGATGCAGCCGCATTGCCTCGCTGCCAATGTGAATCAACCCGTCGCGTTCGACGTAGAGCAGCGTGCGCAACGTGCCTGACTCCGGCGCCTCGGGGTCAAGTGGAAGCACGACCGGTTTGCCGTCCGGGCCGATGATCGCTGCTACGGTATTGGTCGTTCCGAAGTCAATCCCTATCTGCATCTCTGAGTACTCCAGCGTTATATCAACGTCGCGGCAATAAGACGTTGTCCCGACACCTGCAGCGGCTGGGCGTCAGCGGGTTTGGAGGCGATAGGCAATCCTTTCATGCTCACAACATGCAGGTCGCCCGCGTTTGAGAGCAGCGCCGCAAACTCAGTCTTGCGTGTTGTGACAGCAAAACAGGCAAGGCCAACGTACTTTCGCGCGACTGCGGTGGACTTCGCGCCAGGCTTTTTGTGCGCAGGCAGCCCGGCGGATGCAATGGCAAAGACAGCGCCATCTGCGCTTACGAACCATACGGCGCCAGCCGGGTTGTGTTTATCAAGCACAACAGCGCAGACAACATCGTCTCCCTGTTCGAGCGAGATTCCGGCGCATCCGATTGATGGCATCATCCCAATTGGAAAACGCGTCCATCGTCCCGCCCGGGTGAGTAGTAACAAATCGCCGTCGGCGTCACCAGGGCCCAACCAGACCGGTGTGTCGCCTGTTCCAGGCAGCGTCATCGACTGTCCTGACAGCGCCATCGTCTCGATGTGCGACCAGGACATGACGCGCGCCCACCCCTGCCGGGTGACAAGAATCATATCGTGCGGCGGGCGTAGTTCATCAAGACTGCAGATCGCTTCAACTCGCTCCGCGCGCCCTAGTCCCAGTCCCATGATCGGGCGGGCGTCATGCCAATCGAGCATTGCGCTGTAGCGGAGGCTCAACCCATTAACGAGTGAGAGGCGCATGTTAGAGGTAACCGCCATCAAAGAGCCGAACCAGGTGCCGCCTGTGAGACAGATCGGCTTGAGCGTGCTCACAGGTTCCTCGGGCGATGTCACTACGGTCAGGGTTTGTTCCATCGGCGCAGGCGCCGCGAGCTGGACGCCGTGTCCCATGAAACTAACCATCGAGATCACATCCTGATCCAACCCCTTGCGCACAGCCAGATTGCGCATATCACGAAGGTTCGCCTTCAGGCGTTGCACCTGCTCAACGGTGGTCTGCTGACCGCCAGAGCGTTTGAGCAGCGCATTATCGGCGCGCAACTCGTCAGTCTGACGCTGCAACGTCTGAACGCGCTCGGCAAATGCCTCAACGATCTGCTGTGCAGTTGCGGGGTCGTTGCGCGCCTCGTTCGTCAACCACGTCAGATCCAGATCGAGATACTGACGTGGTTCGGCTTTTGGTGTTGGGCGTAATGGTGGGAAAGCACTCATGAGGTGATTGTAAAGCAGCCTGTCGCTCTCTGCGAAGGTTGGGCTTGCGGATATTGAATCCTACCCAACACCCTTCACAAGGTTGGCGTCACGCGCAACCAACCTTGCGAAGGGTCATCTGTGGAGTTTGTGTCCTGCAAGCCCAACCTTCGCAGGGGTTTCAGAACTCCAATCTCTAATCTCTAATCTCTTCTTATGAGCATCCCGTCGTGCTGCCGCACGATTCACACTTCAGGCACGTGCCGTTGCGCACCATCGTCCACGAACCGCATTCAGGGCATGGGTCGCCTTCATACCCCTTCAAGCGCGCCTGGCGCGCCTTCTCGGTGTCCGACAGCACCACGATTCCAGACGAAACCTTGATAGCTGCAGCCGCAATCGTCTTTGTCGCCGCAGTCTGCACAACGTCACTACTGCTGACGCCGTTGGCGACATCGGTCGTACCGTTGTGACCATGTCCGTTGCCATTGTGTGACGGCACGTGTTCCTTTGACGGCGTCATCACGGGTTCCTTAATGCTGTCTTCGATAACGACCTCCTCGCTCTCATACTCCGGCTCTGGCGCGACTTCGGCGCGTTGATCGTCCCCATGTGATAGATCGGCGCGACCGAGGTAGTTAATCGCCAGTTCGCGGAAGATGTAGTCGATGACCGAGCTCGACATCTTAATGTGGTCGTTGCCCTGCACCATGCCGCTTGGGTCAAACTTCGTGAAGATGAACGCATCGACGAATTCGTCCAGCGGGACGCCGTGCTGCAGGCCGAGTGAAATCGCAATCGCGAAGCAGTTCATCAAGCTGCGGAAGCCAGCGCCTTCCTTGTGCATATCGATGAATATCTCGCCGAGCGACCCGTCGGGATATTCGCCAGTGCGCAGGTAGACGTTGTGCCCGGCGATCTTTGCTTTCTGCGTATAACCATAGCGCTTGTTAGGCAGCCGCCGGCGCTTCGCCAGATAACGCACCACGACCCGCTCGGCAATCCTTATCGCGGCCGGTTTTTCCTCGGCTGGCGTTTCGGCCTCAACCGCTGTGGATTCCTCTTCCTCGTCGCCATCGCTGCCCGTATTCAACGGTTGCGACAACTTCGAACCGTCGCGATACAGTGCGATAGCCTTCGCGCCCACCTGCCACGACAAGACGTAGGCATGCTCGATATCTTCAACCGTGGCCTCGTTTGGCAGGTTGATGGTTTTCGATATCGCGCCTGACAGGAACGGCTGGGCAACAGCCATCATGTAGATGTGCGCGTTCGCCGGGATATAGCGCTTGCCATACTTGCCGCACTTGTTGGCGCAGTCGAACACCGGGTAGTGTTCGGGCTTGAGATGCGGGGCGCCTTCAATCGTCATGGTGCCGCACACATAGTCATTGGCGGCCTGAATCTGCGCCCGGGTAAAGCCCAGCGCCTGCAGGATGCTGAACTTCGGGTCATTCAACTGTGCATCCGTATACCCCAGTGCATGCTTGCAGAAGTCTTCACCAAGCGTCCACTTGTTAAAGACAAACTGAATCTCAAACGCGCCCGGCAGTGCCGCCTCGATCTTCGACAACACCTCGTCGTCGAACTTTTTCGTCGCCAGCGTCTGTGCGTTGATGTATGGACAACCTACCAGCGACCCGCTGCCCTTGGCGTAGCGCGCGATATCCTCGCTCTGCGCATCGGTGTAACCCAGCCGGCGCAGCGCCGGGGGCAGCGACTGGTTGATGATCTTGAAATACCCGCCGCCGGCAAGTTTCTTAAACTTCACGAGCGAGAAGTCGGGTTCGATCCCGGTCGTGTCGCAATCCATCAACAGCCCGATCGTTCCAGTCGGGGCGATAACGGTGACCTGTGCATTGCGGTAACCAACCTTTTCACCAAGCGCCGCCATGCGGTCAGCGTCTTCACGGGCTGCCTTCAACAAATCCGTTGGACAGTACTCCGGGTCGATACCCAGCGGCGCTAACGACAAACCCTCGTACTCATCGCGTGGCGCGTTATAGGCGGCGCGGCGGTGGTTGCGAATCACGCGCAACATGTGCGCCTTGTTGCGCTCGTAACCTGAGTATGTGCCAAGCTCCTGCGCCATTTCGGCCGATGTGGCGTAAGCCCCGCAGTGCAGGATCGCGGTCAATGCGCCACAGATCGCGCGACCTTCCGGTGAGTCGTAAGGGATACCCTGCACCATCAGCAGCGTGCCCAGATTGGCATACCCCAGCCCCAGCGTGCGGTACTTATACGACAGTTGCGCGATGGTCTGACTGGGAAATTGCGCCATCAATACGCTGACCTCAAGAACGATGGTCCATAAGCGTGTGGCATGGCGATAGCCTTCAATGTCAAACAGGCCTGAAGTCTCGTCATAGAAGCTCAACAGGTTCAGGCTGGCGAGGTTGCACGCCGTGTCATCGAGGAACATATACTCCGAGCACGGGTTTGATCCATTGATCGGCCCATCGGCAGGGCACGTGTGCCACTCGTTCACCGTCGTGTGAAACTGGATGCCGGGATCAGCGCTCGCCCATGCGGCATACGCCACTTGCTTCATTAAACCGGCAGCCTTGAGCGTCTTCTTTGGCTTCGGAGCGCGGTTGGCGCGCTTCGCCTTTTCGATCTCCGTGCGCCAGTACAAGCTCCAGTCCTCGCCGTTCTGGGCCGCTCGCATAAAGTCGTTCGTCACGCGCACGGAGTTGTTTGAGTTCTGACCGCTGACCGTCGCATACGCCTCGGAGTTCCAGTCGGTGTCATACTCAGGAAACTCGATGCTGGTAAAGCCCTGTTCTGCCAACTGGACCACGCGCTCGATGTAGTTGTTTGGAATGAACACTGCGCGCGCAGCCTGTATGGCCTGCGCCAGCGCCTTGTTCTTCTTGCGATCGTACCGGGTGGCGGGGTCGCCCGCGCTCTGGCAGGCGTGGATGATCGCGTTCAGAAACTTGTTGTTCGTCTTTGAGCCGGCAACGATGGACGCGACCTTTTGCTCTTCAACCACTTTCCAGTCGATGAAGCGCTCGATATCCGGGTGATCCATATCCAGGATCACCATCTTGGCGGCGCGTCTCGTCGTGCCCCCGGATTTGATGGCGCCAGCAGCGCGATCACCGATCTTCAGGAACGACATCAGCCCTGAGGACTTGCCGCCGCCGCTCAGAGGTTCACCCTCGCCGCGCAGCGATGAGAAGTTGCTGCCCGTGCCGCTGCCATACTTGAAAATGCGCGCCTCACGCACCCACAGATCCATGATGCCGCCATCGTTAACCAGATCGTCGGCGACCGACTGGATGAAACACGCATGCGGCGTCGGGTGCGTATAGGCATCCATCGCGCGTGTCAGTTCGCCATTATCGGGGTCCACGTAGTAGTGACCCTGTGACGGGCCAGTAATCCCATACGCCCAGTTCAATCCGGTGTTGAACCACTGCGGCGAATTGGGCGCCGCCATCTGGCGCGCCAGCATGTAGGACAGTTCATCGTGGAATGCGCGGGCGTCCTCCTCAGTATCAAAATACTTGTGCTTCCAACCCCAGTAAGTCCAGGTTCCAGCCATACGGTGAAACACCTGGCGCGAGTCGCGTTCTCCAACCGATGTCGCGCCCTCGGACGGGACACTGGGTTGCAGCCATTCGGGGATGCCGGGCTCATCACGCCGGACGGTGACATTGGGCGCCCCGGCTCTGCGGAAATATTTCTGCGCCAGGATATCCACGGCTACCTGCGACCAGCTGGCCGGCACATCGATATCGCGCATCTCGAACACAGTGGATCCATCCGGATTGCGAATCACTGAACTGCGCCTGGCAAATTCAATGGATGCATATGGATTAGATCCTGCTTGCGTAAATCGTCGTTTGACTTTCATAATTTCCTTTCATCACTGGAGAAAAGGCGGATTTAGAAGAGGGGCGTCGCCAACGCGAAATCCCTGCCCGGTCATCGCCAGCGCAATTCTTATCTGCTAACGTTCAGCCAGCAGTTTCTCAATCTCTCGCTTAACACTTTCCAGATCCTTCAGGTGAAGGTACACGCTGGCATATCGGATGTAAGCTACTTCATCCAGACTACGCAACGCATTTAAAACCTGATCCCCCACATCACGCGCAAGCACTTCTGCTTTGTTGAGTGCAAGCACCTGCGCTTCCACCTGATCTACCAAACGCTCAATGTCATCTGCTGACACGGGTCGTTTTGCGCAGGCAGTTCGCAAACCGCTGAGAATCTTGTCACGGTCAAAAGCTTCGCGGCGACCGCCACGCTTGACCACCAGCGGCATTGTCTCCACTATCCGTTCAACGGTGCTGAACCGTTTCTCACAGGCCTTACACTCGCGCCGGCGGCGTATGCCGCCGCTCGGTTCACGCGCCGTGTCGATCACGTGAGTACTGCTTGATCCACAAACTGGACATTTCATGCTGATGGTCTCCCCTTTGTGTCATAATAACCACCATATATGGCGGTAGCTATTTCGCATAGCCCTACATATGGCCGCGAGGGACACAAATTGTATGCTCCCTGATTCTCTTTGTCAATCAGGAAATGTTAAAAAAGCTGGAACTGGTAGTGGTTACAAGAGGGGCGAGTGAGAGGCGTGCCGAGGGCTAACTCACATAATGAGGTTCTGGGCGAGTGCGGACACAACACTCGCCCAGGGCAAAACGCGTTTCTTTCTACCGGCGACGCAAGAACGACGGCAGGTCCTGATTGTCTGGATCAAAAGGCTGTTGTCGAGTCGGCGCAGGCGCATGCGCGGGTTCTACAACCTCACGCTCTACTTTTGGGTTATTGCGTCCGCCTCCAATGGGGCCGCCAATTGGGCGCGACGCAACCCCTGTCGTCTGTGGGCGCACAATGCGGCGCGGCACAGCGGCGGTCTGATCAAACCCTGTCGCAACGACAGTGATGCGGATTTGATCCTTCATCCCGTCATCAATCACGGCGCCAAAGATCACGTTGCAGTCCGGATGCGCGGCTGTCTTGATCAAGGACGCAGCCTCGTTGACTTCAAACAAGCTGAGATCGGGGCCGCCGGTAATGTTGAACAGGATACCGCGAGCGCCGTCAATCGTGACATCGAGCAGGTTCGAGGTGATCGCTTGCTCCGCCGCTGTGCGCGCCCGCCCTTCGCCGCTGGCTGTGCCGACGGCCATGAGTGCAGCGCCGCCTTCCGACATGATCGTGCGCACATCTGCAAAGTCCAGGTTGATCAACCCAGGCACCGTGATCACTTCACTGATACCCTGGATGCCCTGACGCAGCACATCATCCGCCGTGCGGAATGACTGCATCAGTGTGGCCTTTTTGTCGACGATATCGAGCAATCGATCGTTCGGAATCACGATCAACGTATCCACGTGCTCTTTAAGCTTCTCGATACCCGCTTCTGCGGCGCGCTGACGCGGCGTTCCTTCAAACGAGAAGGGTCGAGTGACTACACCGATGGTGAGCGCATTCAGTTCCTTCGCAATGCGGGCGATGACAGGAGCGGCGCCTGTGCCGGTGCCGCCGCCCATCCCGCAGGTAATAAACACCATGTCGGCGCCCTTGATGATGCTGTACAGCTCATCCGAGGACTCTTCAGCCGCCTTCTCACCCAGTTCGGGGTTGCCGCCGGCGCCCAGTCCTCGTGTCACCTTGTCACCCACGCGCACCCGCACGGGCGCATGGCTGAGCATGAGCGCCTGCTGATCGGTGTTCACCGAAATGAACTCCACGCCGACCATACCTTCAGCGATCATGCGGTTTACAGCATTCTGACCGCCGCCACCAACACCAATAACTTTGATTTGTGCCGGTGACTCGGCATTTACTGACTGTGTATCCAGAAACGTATCCATTTTATGCCCCTCGCAACTGACTTTTTGCGCTAAATATTACCTATCCTATTACCTGTCCATGGGTGTTCACGAATTTTAGTGATCCTATCCCGAATGTCAAGTAATTATCCACAATTTATCCACAATATTCTTAGAAATCGCCTATGGCAATACGGCTAATTGCTTAGACGGTCTCAGCAATCTTTCACGTATATTTCGGCAGCAGGTTTCGCAGCCACCCGCCAATAGGGAGATTGAACTTAATCGGTGGACGACGCCGCTTGGACGGTCGCGCCACCACGTCGTGCATACCCCACTTCAGCAAACCGATGCCGGTCGAGTACGCCGGTGAATGCAACGAATCAACCAGACCCTGCAAGTCTTTTGGTTGTGCCATCCGCACTGGCAACCCGGTGACTTCCCGGGCCGCCTCGCGAAGTCCGGGTAACTGCGACGCGCCGCCGGTAACGACCAGTCCTGCCGGCAAAAGCCCATCATATCCACTGCGTTTCACCTCCTTCATAATGAGTCCGAATAACTCTTCAGCGCGCGCCTGCAGGATTTCTGCTATATCGTGGCGTTGCACACTGACCCGTTGTTCATCGCCAAAACCAGCCACGACAAACGGCTGATCTGGAGGCAAATCATTGACATTGCAATGCCCATTCGCGATTTTTACCTGCTCGGCAGTCTCAAGCGGCAGCCGCAGGCAGATTGCCAGGTCGCTTGTGAAATGCGAACCTCCTACTTCGAGACAACTGGTGTGCCACACCGCGCCGTCGATAAACACAGCAACATCCGTTGTGCCGCTGCCAATGTCAACGACGATGGCGCCCATCTCGCGCTCGGTCGATGTGAGCACAGCCTCCGCAGATGCAAGCGGGCCCAGAACCAGTTCTGAAACGTCCACCTGCGCCTGACTGCAACACTTCAACAGGTTGTGAATCGCAGTCGTCGCGCCTGTGATGATGTGCGCCTGCACTTCGAGCCTGAAGCCCAGCATCTCCATCGGGTTGCGCACGCCATCCTGCTCATCGACCCGGAAGTGGCGCGGGATGACATGGATGATCTCGCGATTGTTCGGCACCGTAATCGCTTGTGCGGCTTCAAGACTGTGATTGACATCCTCGCTGCTCACGCCCTGGTCGCCGCGTCCAATCGCGACAGCCCCCTGGCTGTTCTGGGATGTAATGTGGCTTCCCGATATGCTGACGATGGCGCTCGTGATCTTATTCACAGACGAACGCTCCGCCCCATCCACCGCCTCGCGGATGGCAGCCGTCGCCTCAGTGACGTTGATGATCTGTCCACGTTTCACACCGCGCGATGGGACAATGCCAACACCTATCACGCTAAAGTCGCCGGGGCGCCCCGCGCCAAACTCGGCGCCGGCCTCGCCAACCAGCGCGACGATTTTGGAACTGCCTACATCAATTGCGGTAATTACCCTGGGTTCTGCCATCATTACTTCTCATAAAAAGGCGCTTCAACAAAACGCACATCGATTACTTTTGGCGTGACATTCCTCGCAACGAGCTGATCACCGATCTCTTTCATCAGAGTCAATTTGTCGCGCATGATGCCGGCATGCTCAGCCACTCCCAGCCTGACCTTCCATCCGCGCGAATCCGTAAACATGAGCCCATACTGGCTGGTGTATGTATAGCGCATCACCTTCGGCTGAAGAACCAGAAGCTCTTTGATCGCGCGCGCAAGCTTTTCATTGATGGGCGCCGCAAGCATTGGAACGTTGCCATCTTCAACTTTGATATTCACTTTTACCGGCGTGTCGTTGAGCGCCTTCTGTACCCTGCCCTGCTCATCCGACCACACCCTGTTCGCGATATCTGTCCCGCTCTGCCACATCGCAATGCCGATGGAGGGTTGGATCAGAATCTCGCAGCCGACCTTCCACGTGCAACTGACCTGCGCCGCGTTCACGCCCGGGAGCGCTTCGATTTGTTTCGCGGCAGCATTCAGGTCAACAAACATAATGTGCTCGCCTTGCAGCCCGCTCGCGCCGATAATTTGCTGAACAGGCACGCCCTGGTTGTTCTGCACCACAACGTCATGCACCCTGAAGTCTGCGCCAACGAACCATACTGTGAATAGAACCAACAACGCCACAATCAACACGCCGAGGATCAAACCCCTTTGGAATGTCAGCGGCGCGCCTGCGCCAGCCGATGCGCGCGCGGCGCGCTTTGCCTGCAGGCTGTTTGTCGCCACATCAAATCTTGATCGAGACTGTGCGCCTCGTTTCGGTCGGTATCGTTGCTCCATAAGTTTAGCAGTCACCTTTCACGCGCCAGGTCGATAAGACGATCGAGCAAATGCGCATACGTCAGCCCTGAGTGAATCCACAATTTCGGGTACATGCTGATCGAAGTAAAACCCGGGATCGTGTTGATCTCATTGACAAAGATATCGCCCGTCACGCCATCCATCAGAAAGTCAACGCGCGTCATTCCCTGCACATCAGCAGCGCGGGCAACCTCGATGGCGAGCGCGCGAATGCGTTTTGCTTGATCCTCGGTCAACTGCGCGGGGATGATCAGTTCAGACTCCTCTTCTCCTCTTACCAGATACTTGGCTGCGTAATCATAGAACTCGCGGCGCGGTCGAACCTCTCCAATCACTGACGCTTGCAGGACATCGTTCCCAAGCACGCTGACCTCCAACTCACGCGCCTTCGCTATGGCGGCCTCAATCAGCACCTTGCGATCCCATTTCAATGCTTCGGTCATCGACGCAGGCAGATCAGCGGGCGTCTTGCACTTGCTGATACCCACGCTGCTGCCCATGTTGGCGGGCTTCACAAACACAGGCCAGCCCAGTTCACGCGTGACTCGCTCCACAATATCCCGCTGTTGTAAAGCAATTTTCTCAGCATCGCCGGCCGCGGATGCCCCTTGCCACTCATGTCGCAGCACGACGATGGAGTTCGCCACGGGCATGTTGTGCGCGCGCATCACATCCTTGAAGATGACCTTGTCCATGCCCACGGCCGATCCGACGACGCCTGCCCCCACGAAGGGCAAACCAAGCAACATGAGCAATCCCTGCACCGTCCCATCTTCGCCCATTGGCCCGTGCAATACCGGGAACACCACATCGAACGCGCGCAGCATCTCCCATGAAATACTCCACTGACCTTCCCTGTTGATGTAGACAGGTGTAACCTCGTACTTGCTGTCATCCAGTTCTTCCATCACGGACGCGGAGGACATCAGGCTGACATCATGCTCGCCGCTCTGTCCGCCATAGAGCACCGCTATTTTTAACTTGCGATTGTCGTTGCTGGTTGTCACATTAAGCTCCGATTTCCGGTTTCTGCGCGTCCCAATCTCCAAGCAACTCAATCTCCAACTCAAGGGCTACGTTGAAGCGCTCCAGCACGGTTTGACATGCCAGATCAATCAACGCTTTGAAATCGCTCGCAGTAGCATTGCCATTGAAATTGACGAAGAAATTAGCATGGATCGGCGAGATCATCGCGCCGCCCTTGACAGTCCCTTTTAAGCCGGCCGCCTCAATCAACCGCCCGGCGTGATCACCCGTTGGATTTTTAAACATGCTGCCCATTGTTGCGCCAGGCGGTTGCGATGCTTTACGCTTGGCGACATATTCGGCAGACCGTCGCTCCAGGTTGGTGCGGTGGTCGCGCTTCAGGTCAAACAGCGCGGACAAAACGATCGGACGATCACCCGGCGCATATTGCTTTAATGCGCTATTGCGATACCCGAACGCCAACTGGCGCGGCGTCCAATACTCTGGCGCAAAACCGCGCCGCATGACCTTCACCATATTCAGGTTGGCGCTTGTATCTGTGCCGTGGGCGCCCGCGTTGCCAACGATAGCTCCGCCAATAGTGCCGGGCACGCCGATGGCCCATTCAAAACCGGCCAGTCCGCGTTCGATACAATCACGCGCCAGAGTGGCAAGGACGACGCCAGAATCCACCTCAAGCCGCGCGGAGATATCGCGGATAGTGAACTTCAACTCTTTGGTGCGATTGATGATGACCAGCCCGCGAATGCCAAGGTCGCTCACCAGCACATTCGCGCCGCCGCCCAGCACGATGTGCGACATGCCGACCTCTTCTGCCCGCTGCGCCAGCGCCACAAGTTCATCAACCGTCCGCGCTTCGATCAGCAGATCTGCCGGACCGCCAATACGCGCGGTCGTATGCCTGGCAAGCAGCTCATTGCGCCTTGCCCGATCTCTCATCAGCGCGATCGTATCCATGATCGTCATCGCAGCATCTCGAGCAGCCGCTCGCCCACCAGGTTTCCGTCGCCGGCGCTCAGTGTTATCACGACATCACCCTGGCGCACCTGCGACGCCAGCATGCCCAGTGCGTCGCCCATCGTCGCCGCATTGCGCGCATGTTTGTGCTTGATGCGGCGCGACAACTCAATCGGGTTCAATGCATTCGCCGCAAACCCGAAATCTTCCGCCCGCTCGCGCGCCGCATAAATCGGCAGAACGATGACTTGATCTGCATTTGCAAATGCGGTTGCGAATTCATCCATCAAGGCGATAGTCCGGCTGTACGTGTGCGGTTGCCAGATCGCCCAGATATTTGCAACCGGAAAGCGCATGCGCGCGGCATTCAGCGTAGCCTTGATCTCCGTCGGGTGATGGGCATAGTCATCAAACACTCGAATGCCGCGCCGCTCACCGCGCAACTCGAATCGCCTGCCCGCGCCGCTGTACCGGCCAAGCGACGAGATGGCCTGCTCCAAAGGCACGCCCAGCGCATCCGCGGTCACCAGCGCCGCCGTCGCATTTAGCACGTTGTGCTCCCCCGGCACGCGCAAAGACACACTCGCGACCTGCCCGCCAATGCCGGCGATCGAGAACTCAGCGCCGCCCATCGGATTAGGCCTCGCGTTCGAGCAGCGCCATGCGCCGCGTGTAAATCCATAGTCCAGCACCGGCGCGCGCAACGGGGCAGCGCGTCGCAGCATCTCGTTCACGCCGCTATCGTCGGCGCACACGATCAGGGCGCCGTCCTCCGGGATGCTCCGGGCAAACTGCGCAAACGTATCGATCGTGTCGTTGAGATCCTTATAGATGTCGGGATGATCAAATTCCACATTGGTGATCACGGCAATCTTTGGCTCAAGATGCAGAAACGTGCGGTCGTATTCATCCGCTTCCACAACAAACACTTCGCCCGTTCCAGCATGCGCATTAACACCCAGGGATGCCGGCGTGGCGCCGATGATGTACGAAGGGTTGAGCCCGGCATCTTCGAGCACCGTGGCAATCATGCCCGTCGTCGTGCTCTTGCCATGCGTGCCTGCGACAGCAACGCCGATGGTCGGATGATCGGCGCCCTGATTTTGCATCAGCATGTTCAGCACATCGCCGCGATGCCATACGGGTATATTCCGCTGGCGCGCCGCCAGTAGTTCAGGCTCGGTCTTCGCCACCGCCGAGGACGGAGCTAGAACGTCGACGCCGTCCAGATGCGCCGGGTCATGCCCCACAAAGGTCTGGATTCCTTCGGCCTGCAGTGCATCGAGAACGGGCGAGTGCGCTCGGTCGTCGCCTGTCACAGTGACGCCGCGCGCATGTAGAACCCGCGCTATAGCGCTCATGCCTGCTCCGCCTATACCCATGATGTGTATTTTCATGACGAAAAACTCACACAATCTCACACAATAACGACAATTACAAACAGAAAGACCGCAATAAGAACCACGACCAGCGTGGTTCCCGATAGCACCGTAATCGCTGCGCTCTTCAGGAAGAAGAGTTGGCCCCATCCACCTGGTGGCGCAGTAAACAACGGCGCCGGATTTACCGCGCCAGTCGTCGGGGGATCCATCAACCCCGCATGAAACGCGATAAACGCGATCGTGCTGAAAATGATGTAGCCGTTGATTGCGCCAATGATGAAAGCCAGAATGCCCTGTTCGATCTTCCCGCGAGCATTCTGCTCAAACCGATTGCGCACCACTGCCGGACCGAGATAGCCAAAGAATGCGATCAGGAACAGCGGCAATGCGCGCAACAACCACCCTTCAGCGCTGCGCGTCGCTGATAGGCCTGCAATCAGCGCGTTCCACTTGTCGCCCAACTGGTTCAGCACAAACAGCGCCAGGACAAGGCTGGCCGTGACGATCACCTCGCGCACCCATCCGCGCATGGCGCCAACCAGCCCGAAGATAATGACGAACATGACAAAAACCAGATTCGCGTTGATCATGCTGCACCTGTGATTCGGCGCCCCGGATTACTCCAGGGTTGCCTCTTCACGCCGCCTGCACCTGTGTGCTCACTTGAATGAGTAGCCGCGCAATCTCGCCTGCGCCGTCGCGCCCACTCATTGTGAGCAAAGCGCGGCGCATCGCGGATAACCGCTCTGTATCTCCCAGTAACTGCGTCACCAACGGCGCCAACTCGGCGCCAAGTCTCGCGTCCTCCAGCAACACCGCCGCGCCGCGATCAACCAGATATTGCGCATTCACCTTCTGGTATCGCCACGCATACGGATACGGCGCCAGCACCGCCGGCAGGCCAAGGAATGGCAGTTCACCCAGCGACGATGCGCCGGAGCGGCATACTGCCAGGTTCGCTGCCGCCATCGCGTCCGCCATGTCTTCATGCAGATACGCAAACGCCAGATAGCGTTCCTGTAACTCAGGCGTCAACGCCTCACGCGCCGCGCGCACCTCTTGCCAATCACGCGTGCCGGTGATATGGATCACACGAATACCGGCATCGCCAAGGAGCGCCTGCAGATTCGCAGTAATAGCTCGATTGATGCTGAGCGCCCCTTTGCTGCCGCCAACGACCAGGAGCACCTTCTCATCCAGCCCGATGCCAAAATGCGCGCGCGCCTGTTCTCGCGTCACGCGGGCAAATCCTTCGCGCACCGGATAACCCGTTACCACCATCTTCGTCCGCGCAATAAACTGCGCAGACGCTTCTGCCGTCGTCGCGACCTTTGTCGCAAACCGCGCCATCACCTTAAGCGCCAGGCCAGGTTCAATATCCGGTAGATACACAACCGCCGGTATGCGTCGCAGCCAGGCCGCAACGCTCACCGGCACACCGACAAAACCGCCGGTGAGGAAAACCACGTCCGGTTTGAACTTGCCCAGAATGGCAAAAGCGCCCGCGATTCCCGCGAGCAACTTGCCAACGCCGCGCGCCATGCGCATCGCTCCGACGCCATGCATGGCGCCGGCCTGGATGCCTTCAAACCTAACGCCCTCGCGCGTCACGAGTTCCCGTTCCATACCGCCCATTTCTCCAACGAACAGAGCCTCCAGATCCCGTTGTGTCCGACCCTCGGCCAAGTCTTGGCCTGAATTTGACATCTCGTCCGATGATCTCTGTGCTGCTGTCTTCAACCTGTTTAGAACGGTTAGTGCGGGCAGAACGTGTCCCGCTGTCCCGCCGGCGGAAATTAGCACTCGCAACTTTTTCGGTAATGCCTCCACGGGGCTGCTCCTCCTCGCCTTCATCAATGTCACTACTATTCGATAGAATCTTCGTCCCCCTGGATATGCTGACCAGAATACCGCATGCAGCCAGCACCGAGATCAAAGAGGATCCGCCATAGCTGATAAATGGCACCGGGATACCAGGCAGCGGGAGATAACCGTTCATCGCTAAAAGGTTAAGCAGCGCCTGCATCGTGATCCAGATGATGATGCCCACGGCCCAGAACGCGCCAAACAGGGTGTCGGCTCTCTGCGCAATGCGCAAGCCGCGATACGCCAGCACCAACAGCAAACCGAGTATCAACGCCACGCCGAGCAATCCCATTTCCTCTGCAACAACAGCAAAAACACTGTCCGTGTTCTGCGCCGGCAACAGGCCAAACTTCTGATAACTTAATCCAATGCCGTACCCGAATATCCCGCCGCTGCCAATCGCGATCAGCCCCTGCTTGATCTGGTAAACACTCTCAAATCCATTCATAAACTGCGCGACGCGATTGGAGGCGTGCTGAACAAAAGTCACCATCAGATAAGCAACGCCCGCTGCCGCTCCGACGGACAGGATGATTTGGATGACGCTGGCGCCTGCCATAAAAAACATCGCTGACGCAGCCAGCAGGATGATTATGCTGGTGCTGATGTCCGGCTCAAGGGCAATCAACCCCACAATCAATGCGTTGAAGAACACGAACGGAATCAGGCCAACTCTGATGTTAGTTACCTGTTTGCGACGAGAAGCCAGCCAGGCCGCCCCGTACATCAGGATGATGATCTTCGCTGGCTCGCTGGGTTGCAGTGACCCCCCAAACAAGGTTCTTTGAGCGCCAAACCGATGTGTGCCAAACACTAGAACCGCGATCAGCGCAATCACTGTGACAGCGATTGCGGGCAGAGCCATGCGATTCCAAAAACCATAGTCAACGCGGCTCAGAATAATGAAGAGAACAACCCCGACGCCGGCATACCCCAACTGTTTTAAGAAATAGCCCATCGGGTTCCCGTCTTCGCTCACTGACCAGTAAAAGGTTGTGCTATAGGCCATGAAAAGGCCCAGAACTACCAACGCTCCAACTACGCTGATGAGAATCCAATCTGTTGTCCGTGGTTCGGTGTCACTCGGCGGCTGAGCCAGACTCGATATCGAAGTCCTTAAGCCTCGTAATGTTCGAAAAGGTTGTATCGCTGCCATCCTGATCACTCCATAACTCGCCGATTACTCGCCTAGCTGATTCACCAGTTGCACAAACACATCGCCGCGTTCCGCGAAGTCTTTGAACTCGTCAAAGCTTGTTCCGCCTGGCGATAGCAAAACCACATCGCCTGGCTGCGTCACGCGACTCGCGACAGCCACCGCCTGATCCAGGCTGCGGCACGTTGTCGCCTGAACTGCGACGCTCTGACGGTCAATTTCGGCATTCACCAGCCCGGCCATCTCGCCAAACAGAACCACGTGCCGGCAGGACCCTGCCATCAGTTCAACCGCTTCCGCCCACGGCAGATGCTTGTCGCGACCGCCGCACAACAGCACCACCGGTCGCTGGAAGCAGCGCAATGCCGCCATCAGCCGTTCCGGCGCCGTGGCGATTGAGTCGTCGTAATAACGCGCGCCTCTCAGTTCGCGCACCAGTTGCAGGCGATGTGGCACGCCACGGAAGCCCGTTGCCACTGTTCGCATCGACTCGACCGACGCGCCTGCAAGAGCGCTCAGCGTGCTCGCAGCAAGCACATTCAACACGTTGTGATCGCCCATCAGCAACAGATCGGATGTGTTGCACACGGTCGCATCCATGTCGAGCACGCTGATCCGAATGCGCAAGTTCCCATTGGCATCGCGCCATGCGCCATCAGCGTCAGGCTCATTCCCAAGCGTGTAAAAGACTGTCCGCGCGGCAGTCGTCAGCGTTGCAGCCGCCGGGTTATCAGCGCATAACACCGCCCAGTCATCGGCAGTTTGATACTTAAGAATGTTGCTTTTTGCCGCGATGTATGCTTCCATCGTCCCATGCCGATCCAGGTGATTTGGCGTGATATTCGTCACACATGCGATGTGGGGGCTGCGCGTCATCTGCTCCAGCTGGAACGATGACAGCTCCATCACGACGCGGTCAGTCGCGCTGATTTGTGCCAGATCCGCGATCAGCGGGTTCCCGATATTGCCGCCAACCCACACCTTGATGGGCGTTTCTCCCTGCAGCTTCGCAGAAGAACCACTCTCGTATTCCGCGCGCAGCATCTCGCCTGCCAGGGTAGTCGTAGTCGTCTTACCAGCAGAGCCGGTGATTCCCAGGATGGGCGCCGGGCAAACCTCAAAGAATATCTGCGAATCGTTGCTGATCGGAATTCCACGGCGCCGGGCTGCAATGACAATTGGCATGTCGATTGGAACGCCCCCGCTCAGGCATAGCATGTCGCAGTCGTCCAGCAACGTCAATGGGTGGCCGCCGAGCGCAAAGGTGATCGCGCCCTCGCTCTGTGCATCGCTCAGTGTGGTCATTTCTGCGGCAAGCGCGCTGGCCGGCTTCATATCGCTCAGTATGACCCACGCCCGATGCGCAGCGAGATAACGCGCCAGGGCTAGTCCCTGCCGCGCCATTCCCAGTATCACGATCCGACGATTAAGCCAGTTCATTGCTTCTAATACATCTCTTTACGGATTGCCAAATACCGCCAGACCAACGCCAAAAAGACCGCTCAGTATCGCGATCAACCAGAATCGCTGCACCACCTGCGTCTCGCTCCAGCCAAGCAGTTCGAAATGATGGTGAATCGGCGCCATCTTGAACAGGCGCTTTCCTTTCGTCAGTTTGAAATAACCCACTTGCAGAATCACGCTGATGACTTCTGCCATCGGTATCACAGCGATGATTGGCAGCAGCAACCACTGACCAGTCATCAAAGCGACAACACCTAGCGCGCCGCCTAGCGCCTCACTGCCTGTATCCCCCATGAACAGCGCAGCCGGGTGAACGTTGAACCACAGAAAACCCAGCAGAGCGCCGACCGTCACCATGCAAAACATGGTCAGGAAGACCTGACCCTGCATGTAGGCAATCACAGCATAGGAGACGTACATGACCACGCTGATCAGCGCAGCCAGTCCGTCGAGTCCGTCAGCAAAGTTCACCGCATTTGTGGTGGCCACGATGACAAACACGGCCACAGGTATCCACAGATAGCCAAGCTCGATCGGCGTCGCCAGTCCTGGAACGCCCATCTTGCTTATCTTCAGATACTGGTTCATCACGACTGCTGCGATCACCGCGATAATCAACTGGATCACAGCCTTGGTGCGACCACGCATGCCTTCGCCGCGTCGCACACCACGCACGCCCATATAGTCGTCAATCGCGCCTAGAATCGCATACAAAAGCATGACTGCCATGGGCATCACCAGTGATTTACCGATGAGCACCACGCCGCCGAAATCAAACCCGACGCGCGCGGCCACGCGCGTATAGACGTACATACCCGTGATCATGATGAGCACCGGCGCCACGAACATCACGCCGCCCATCGTCGGCGTGCCGGTCTTGATCTGATGCGTGGACGGGCCTTCAATGCGGATCTGCTTGCCGATGCGCCAACGCTTGAGCAGGCGAATCAACGGTCGCCCGCTTAGGATTGCCACAAGGCAAGCCACACTGACCATGAGCAACGAAAGTCCCATCTATTTGTTATCCTGCCAGGCCAGACCTGCCATCTCCGACAGTCCGCTCACTATCTCTTCCATTCGCATTCCGCGCGATCCTTTCACCAGAATGACCGATTTTTCCTTGATTAACTCCCCCAACACAGCCAGTGCCGCCGCGTTATCCGGAACGTGGTGAACGCTTTCTATTGCTGCGCCGCAGGCCACTGCCTCTTCGGCAATCCACTTCGACCGTGTTCCCACAGCCACAATAGTGTGCGCCACCAATCCCGCCCGGCACCCGACATTACGATGCGCCTGCTCCTCGGCGTCGCCGAGTTCAAGCATGTCGCCCAGAACCGCGATGCGCGCGCCTTCGTCAATGTCGTTCAACAGGTTCAGCGCTGCTATCGTCGATTCTTCGCTGGCGTTGTAGGTGTCATCGAGCACCAGCGAACCAAAAGGCCCCGCGGCCACTGCCAGACGCAACTGCGGCGCGGGCGATAAAAAGCCCTCCAGAATCTGCTCCCAGGTGAACCCCTCGACACGGGCAACGACCGCCGCTCGCAACGCGGTATGGACGCTGTGGCGCCCCAGCAGCGGCACACGCATCGGGAACGCCTCGTTCGCCTGATGCAGTGTGAAGGAAATGCCGTCCAGCCCGTAGCTCTCGATCTCATCGGCCCAGACATCCGCGCGCGGCGTCAAACCATAGGTGATCACGCGCGCCTTGCTGACCGCAGCCATCGCGCGCACCCTGTCGTCATCGTCATTGAGCACCACGACGCCATCGGCGGGAATCGCCTCAACCAACTCGGCCTTTGCCAGCGCGATATTCTCGATGTTGCCAAGGCGCTCCAGATGAACCGGCGCGACCATCGTGACAACTCCTATCTGTGGCTGCGCCAGAGACGCAAACAGCGCAATCTCACCGCGCTGATACATGCCCATTTCGATCACGGCTACTTCATGCTCAGGTCGCAGGTTCAGCAACGTCAGCGGCACCCCGATCTCGTTGTTCAGGTTGCCTTCGTTCTTCAGCACGTTGTAACGGGTGCTCAGCACCTGCGCGATCAATTCTTTCGTGGTTGTCTTGCCCACACTGCCCGTAATCCCAATCGTTCGCAGCTTCGGCGTGAACTTAGCGCGCCAGTAAGCCGACAGGCGCTGCAAGGCGGTCAGCGAGTCATCCACGCGGATGATCAGCGCCGCGCCCTCCTGATAATGGAACCCCTGCAAACAACCTGGGAACGAGGCTGCGCGCGCATCCACCCAGAGCGCATTGGGGATGGCGTCAAGCGCGATATCCTGATGAACAAACGCGGCGATTGCCCCGCGACCGAGGGCGTGGCCAACATAAAAATGGCCGTCAACATTCTCGCCAGGCAGCGCCACAAACAGGTCGCCACGCAATACGCGGCGAGAGTCGATCACAACCTGACGCACTGCCATCTTCTCCAGTCCCGCCAGGCGTCCAGCGATACCGCTGATAATCGGATCGCCCAGACTGAGAAATACATCGGCCAGGGTCAGCATGATGTGTTTACTTCGCCCCCTGGTTCTGAATCACATCCGGCGGAATGCCCAGTATCTGAGCCGCTCGCTCGGCGACATCGTGAAATACCGGCAACGCAGTCTTTGCGGCGAACTGATCCGTCTGAGGCTGATCGAATTTCGTCAGCACTGTAATCACTGGCGACTGCGCGGGCAGCCAACCCACGTAAGTCACGATCGTTGTTTTCTGCGGAATGCCGCGCAGATACCATGTCGCCGTGCCGGTCTTTCCGGCAGCGGTATATCCCTTCGGGATCGCCTGAGGCGTTGCGGTGCGCGTCGCCTCCTCAGCCACCAGCTTAACCTGGTGGGCAGTCTCGGCCGAGATGACACGCTGAACCATTACCGGACGTTTATTGATTACCTGACCGTCAGGCTGCAGCCACTGCTGCACATAATACGGCTGCATCAGGACGCCGTCATTCGCTATGGCGTTGATCGAATTCAACACCTGCAGCGGCGTCGCAGACATGCTTTGGCCAAAGGCGTTGATGGCCAAATCCAGCTTCGACCAGTCTGCGTCGGCGGGTGTGCGAATCTGCCCAACTGCTTCGCTCTGCACATCCACTCCACTCGCGCGCGCGATGCCGAACAGCTTGAAACGGTTATAAAACGCTTCGGGGCCAAGATCCATTGCTATCTGCGCCGCGACAACATTCAATGAGTGCTGGAGCATAAACAGGATGTCCACTCGCCCGTGTGCCGCCAGGTCTGAATTGCGAATAAAGTGCCCACTCACCAGGTACGCGCCGTTATCCATGTAGGTCGAACGCGTGGTGATCACGCCTGCCTCAATACCAGCAGCGGTTGTCAACAACTTGATCACCGAGCCAGGCTCATACAGATCTGTGATTCCCGGATCGCGCAACCGTTTGCCGTTATCCGCCGCATATGTCGCCATGGCGGTGTTCGGATCATATCCGGGCGTTGACGCCGACGCGAGGATCGCACCGGTGCGAGTCTCCATCACGATAATCGAGCCGCCGTTTGCTTTGTATTCCGCGACACCCTGCGCTAGGCGCTTTTCAACATAACTCTGCAAAATAGGATTGACCGATAGCACCAGGTTTGACGCCGGGATGGTAGGCGTCACCGTGATCAAGTCGTATGGCTCGCGCACAATGCGCGCGCCTTCGATAGGCATCAACTCGCGGTTGTAATATCCCTCGATTCCCGACGCGCCGCGCGGTTCCAGTGTGACATATCCAATCGTTGCGCCAGCCAGCGGCCCCTGTGGATATACGCGAGTCCACGTGGGTTCTAATATGACACCGTTATACAGGATTGAGGGCGTGAGTGCTTTCAGTAGCTGGACTTGGATATCTGGCGCCAATCCGGAGTAAAGCACTACAGTGTGATTAAAGGTAATGGGCTTGTTGGCGGCAATCATTGTCTCCATTTTCTGCCGCACTTCAGCAGCAGATCGGCCAAGGATCGGCGCGATTTCTTTGACCGCTGATGAGATTGATTCTGTTTCGCTGATGTACCGGGTATCGATGCGAATCAGGTAAGTGCGCTGAGTGACGGCCAGCACATTGCCATTGCGGTCATAGATGATGCCGCGCGGGGCAGGCTCATCCACCTGGCGCACCTGCAATTCTTTTGCCTGCGCGCTATACGAAGCGCTTTCAATAATCTGGATTTGCGAACTTCGGAATAGCACCATGATGACGGGCGCTATGATAATCACGGCAAGAATAAGGAGACGACGCGACGAAATCATCGAACACCTCCCCCCGTTTGGATAGTGGAGGTCAGGGTTGTTGTGACTGCCTGCGGCACCATGTATTCGAGACTTTGTGGTTGCGTGAAACCCGCTTCACGCATTCGCCGTTCCATCTCCTGCGTAGATGTGACATCCCCAATCTGTCGCCAAAGCGTCATTGTTTCCTGACGTATTTGTTCCTGGTGAAAATCATCAAGGCGCAGTTTGCGATTGAGCAGCGCTGTGTCCGTTGAAACCACGAGCCAGGTGATAGCCATGGTGATCAGCACGATACCACTGGTAATCGCGATCATTAACGCCTGTCGGTTTGTCGGATAACGGAATTGCCTAAGCATATGAAATCAGCATCACTTGCAGTGCGGTCGCGCCTTATGCGATTCGCTGCATTCGTTCAATCACTCTTAACTTTGCGCTGCGCGCTCTCGGATTACTGGAAACTTCAGCCTCGCCGGGCCCTATCGGCTTCCTGTTTACCAGCATCGCGCCTGGTCGCGCGCTCAAGACCGGCGCACCAAAGCCCGGTTGCACAGCGTTATCCACTGTCATCTCGCGAAAGGCGCGCTTCACAATACGATCCTCCAGCGAATGAAAGGTGATTACGGCGAGTCTGCCGCCCGGCGCCAGGATGTCCAATAAATCGGGCAACGCATCGCTCAGCCGGCGCAGCTCCTCATTCACCGCAATCCGCAACGCCTGAAAAACCTGCGTCGCCGGATGGATGTGCCCACGGCTCTTTGCAATCCCTGACACAATGTCGCGCAACTGGCCTGTCGTCATAACCGGCCTGGCTGCCCAGATTGCCTCGGCCACCTGGCGGGCGCGTTCAACCTCGCCGTACTCGCGCAACAACGCGATCAAACTCGTCACGTCAGAACTATTAACTATCTCCGCCGCCGACATGCCTCGACTAGCGTCAAACCGCATATCCAAAGGGCCATCGCGCATAAATGAGAACCCGCGCGCCGCATCCTCAAGTTGGTTCGACGACAAACCCAGATCAGCCAGAATCCCGTCAAACGGGCTAAAACCGGTTTTGCGCGCCAGGTCAGGCGCCTCATCCAGCCAAGCCTGTCGCAATACAATCCGCGAACCAAATCGAGCCAGTCGTTCCGTCGAACGCACAATCGCAGTTGCGTCGGCATCCGTGCCTAGCACCAGTCCGTCCGGACTGCTCGCCGCGAGCAAACCCTCGCTATGTCCACCGCCGCCAACTGTTAAGTCCAGATACCGTCCGCCAGATCGAGGCCGCAAAGCCGTGATAACCTCT
This sequence comes from uncultured bacterium, assembly GCA_903921365.1. Lineage (GTDB taxonomy): Bacteria > Chloroflexota > Anaerolineae > J036 > Brachytrichaceae > CAIXPS01. The sequence continues at coordinate 23,598 of CAIXPS010000217.1, forward strand.
TCATACAAGACGGATATGTGCATCTTTGACGGCTCAGATGCCCAGCTTTGACCACAGGTCTTGCTGAGCGGCGTACTCCTGCATCTGAACACGCGCCTGTGCCCACGCCTCCGGATTCCACAACTCGATATATTTACCGAGGCCGGCAATCACAACATTGGTGGTAATCCCGGCGTATTCGAGCAACTCATCGGGAATAATCACCCTGCCCTGCTTATCAGGAATTGCGTCGCTCGCGTCGGAATAAAACTTGCGCCGCAATGCTGCTTGTTCTCGCCCGATAAACTGCATGTTGTCGATCTTGTCAGCCAGACGCTCAAATCCCTGTTGCGGAAAAAGCAGCAGGCAATGATCGAAACCAGTAGTCATGACTACGCCAGCCAACAGTTCCAGGCGATATTTCGCCGGCAACGTGATGCGACTTTTCTCGTCGAGCGTATGTCTGAAGTCACCTAAAAACATGGTTTCTATTTAGTGGGCTACCTCACCTGGGGCACCAGATGGCAGCCAAATATTTGCTCCACTTTGACCCACTTTAACCCACTCAATATTTAGATCATACCTCTATCATCTCTATATCGCAAGTGTTTTTTATCCCCTTCCGCCCAATTGCGATAAGTTATCTGGGATAAGTCAGGGTGTTAATATGAAATTGATTAGATAATATATGTTATTTACTGCATATAGGACATTCTACTTAGATTTCACAAAGATAGCTGCCAGAAATCAAGAAGGGGGCGACTATGTGAGGGGCGTACTTATAAACGACCACAGACCATACACAGAGGCGGATGACTACCTTGTAGACGATGCCGGCAGGGTTGAAATAGCACGGGGTTTTGCCTGATTGGCGCGATTCACCAGCACAATCCCGGCGACTATCAACGCAAACCCGGCCAGAGAATAAGGGCTGATTGGCTCGCTGAGAAACCACGCTCCATACGCCAACGCCGTTATCGGAAGAAGATAGGTAACCAGAGACATCTGAGAGGCCTTTGCGCGCTGGATCAAGAGGTAGTAGATCAGATAGGCGATGCCCGTGCCGAATAGGCCCAGGATGATGATCGCCAGGATCGAGTCACCCGGTATCGTCGACAGATTCGATGTTGCGCCCGTTAGCAGTGCCAGCGGCAACAGCCACACAAACCCCATGAGCAATTGGCTTGCCCCGGTCGCGATAGGATCGGTTGCCCCCGTCAGGTTGTTCTTTACGTAGACAGTGGCGATGGCATAGGATGCGGAAGCCACGATGACCGCCAGACATCCGAGCAATTCACCGGTGAGGTCGCCTGCACTGGGCGCGATACTGACGGCTACGCCGACAAAACCGATGCCAACACCCAGCGCTTTTAACGGCGTGATGCGGTCGTCGCGCGTCAGCAGATGGGCAAAGATGACTGTGAACAATGGCATCGTGGAATTGAATACCGATGCCAGTCCTGAACTGATGCGTTGCTCACCCCATGAGATCAACACGAAGGGAATTGCATTATTTAACAGCCCGATCACGAAGAGTTTGCGCCAGGTCGCCCTGTCATGCGGGATCGGTTTCTTGAAGGAACCTGGGGCAATCAACCGGCGCAACAGCACAAAGAGCCACAGCAAGGAAGCGCCAAATGCCAGCCGCATCGTGGCTACAAGAATTGGCGACATGCCGCCATTCAAGCCGACCTTGATAAAAAGGAACGATGCGCCCCAGATCAGGGCCAGGACGAGTATTCCGACGATGTCCATAGGCGCGCCATTATCCCACCGATCTCGCCGCGCACAGTGCGCCACGCGCCGCTTTCGTGCAGGAATAACAATACAGCCCGCGTGAATAACGCGGGCTGTTGATCGGACGGATAGCTGAAGTTACTTGACGACGATTGCGGTGACCATGCCAAACATGCCATGCGCAGACTCGGCATGGTTGAGGATGTGGCAATGGAACGCCCAGACGCCGGCAGTATGCGCAACGACAATGACATCCCAGCGCTGACCCGGCGCGATGTTGAGTGTGTCGCAGTAATACGGGTTCGGCAGGTTCCAGCCGTCCGCCGCAAACACCAACTGCTCCAACCCGTGCAGGTGCATCGGGTGGATCATCAACCCTTCGTTCATATAACGGATGCGAACCTTCTCGCCCAGCTTGGCAATGATCGGCTGGGTGTATGGGAAACCCTTCCCGTTCAGTGTGAAGCCGCCAACGCCGTCGTTCAAGATCAACGTGTATTCGCTGTCATACGCCGGGTCTTTCGACTTGTCTTTGCGATCAACGATGAAGGCGCCCAGCAAACCGCGCGTGACCTGCTCGGCCGCGTTGTGGTGCGAGTGATACATGCTGGAACCGACATTCTTGGCCGTGAACTCATAGGTGAACGATTCGCCGGGTTTGATCGGCGGTTGGGTAATGAATGGCACGCCATCCATGTTATTTGGCACGGCCTGACCATGGAAGTGCACCGCGGTGCTCTGTGCCTTCATGTCGTTCTTAACGATAACGCGCACTTTATCGCCTTCGGTCACACGAATCTCCGGGCCGGGGACTGTGCCGTTATATGCCATCGCGTCCGCCATCGCGCCACCGCCCGCATCCCACTTGATCTCGGAGCAAGTGATGTTGAACTCCTTCACGCCATCGACATTCTTGGGGTCGAGTTTGTTGCCATAAAACTTAGCATCCTTGCCAATGTTATCGAGATACTTCTTGACGCCCGCTTCGTGCATTGCGTCCATGTCCACGGGGGCAGCCGTAACTTCAGGCGTTGCCGCCGCGGCACTGTGGTCATCATGGGCAGGGGTCGGAGACGGGGCCGCGGGGGCTGCGACTGCGCAGGCTGCTGCGCCTAAACCAATACCAGCAATACCAGCCAACTTTATAAACTCACGACGAGACTTCAACTTGACATCCATTTTCTACTCCTCACTACTTGACAAACGTAACATACACACGCAACAAATCCCTTGCAATCCAACCAAAATACACACAGATCTCAGCCAATCACAAAGGCAGGAGTGAGTTTAGCGTCTTTCGTCAATACATCAACTGACGTATGTCACAACTAACAGCATGATAAACTTCCTGATATGGATGAACTTCTCCATATCATCCGCTCCTGGTCGGCGCGCGCCCGCTGGCGGAGCAGTCTGTACTGGGCATTCTTCGGACTGGCCGGCGGTTTGGCCCTTGCATTGATATGCGCCATTCTTGCGCGCATTTTCCCGATTTTCGATACAACCACCCTGATTGCCCTGGCTGTGACAAGCGCAGTTAGCGGCGGCGCAATCGCGATTGCATGGCCGTGGATCCGCGCGAGCCGCTACACCCCGGCGACGTGGGCGCGACGGTTCGACGCCCAGTTTCACTTAAAGGAACGGCTCTCGACTGCGGTTGAATTGCGCGAGGGAATCGTCAGCACCAGGAACGAACACATGCGCACCGACCAGCATGACGATGCGATCGCTGCAGCCAGCAATGTAAACATCCGGCGGTTGCTGCCGTTTCGTATTTCGCCCCGCTTCATTCTTGCGTCGCTTGTGATCGCTGTGGCGCTCGCGATCACCATCGCATTGCCAAATCCGCAACAACAGGTGCTGGCCAATCGCGCCCAAATGCAGCAGGTCGAGCAGGAACAGTTGCAGCAACTTGAGGAAGCTAAAAAACAAGTTGAGCAGTCCAAAGCGCTGACGGATGATCAGAAGAAGCAAATCGTCCAGGCGCTCAATGATGCCGAGCAGGCATTAAGCGACCCCAATAGCACCCCCGAGAAGGCGTTGGCAGCCATCAACGATGCTCAAGCCAAACTGGATGCAGTGCGCGACCAGACCTTTGCGGACAAACGCGATGATCTGCAACGCGCTGGTCAATCGCTGTCCCCCGATGAATTAACCAATCCGCTGGCAAACGCGCTTGAGAACGGCAATTTCCAGAAAGCCGCGGACCAGATGAGCAATCTGACGCAACACAACGGCAAGCCTCTCACCGCCGAAGAACGGCAACGGGTCGCCAACCAACTGGATCAAATGGCGCGGAATATCCAGAACACAAACCAGCCCACGGCGCAACAACTCCGCGATGCCGCGCAGAGCCTGCGTGATCAGCAGGATAAAGCAGCGCAGGCAGCATTGAACCAGGTTGCACAGACGCTCAACCAGGTGGCACAAAAACAGGCTGTGGAACAGCAACTGAGCGAGACTCAGGCTGGTATCGAAGATGCGCGCCGCGCAATCAGCGAAGCCGCGCAAAAGGCAGCAGCATCCACTCAAGGGACGCAACAGTCCCAGAGCAGTCAGACTGCGGCGCAGGGACAAAAGGCGTCGAGCAACCCGCAAGGCAATCCCAGTCAGAATGCCGGCGCTGCGGCAGAGGAACAGACCGCAGCAGACAGACAAGCTGGCGCGGCCTCTGGCAGTTCAGGCCAGTTGAGCAACGCACCGAGCGGCGCTTCAAATGGCCAAGGGGACAACGCACACCACGAGGATACCGGGACAGATAACAGCGTCATGGTAGCAGGTCGTGTCAGTGTCCCTGGCCAGAACGTAGTGCTGCCTGATGACAAAGGCAAAACCGTTGCTAATCCAAATGCAAATGCAAATGCAAACCCAGGGGTGAGTAATCAATCCTCTGTGCCCTACCAGCAAGTCTATACAGAGTACGCCAAAACGGCTGATGACGCCATCCAGAACGGGTCGGTGCCATCGAACCTGCGTGACTTTGTGCGCGACTACTTCAGCTCGCTCAATCCGCGCCTGCGCAAATAGCACAGCCCGCCCCCAGAGGCCTCATAGACCGGTTTGTGTTGCGATGAAAGCATCCACCTCCGCGCGTGTCGGGAATGACGCTTGAGCCCCTATCCGGGTTACAGACAGCGCGGCTACGGCGTTGGCGCGCCTCAATGCATCATGTAACGGCACCCCCTCGCTGAGATAGACAGCCAGCCCGCCAATGAACGCATCGCCTGCCCCTGTCGGGTCAACCGCTTTGACCACGAACGCGGGCGCGCGCAGCACCGCATGAGGGTCAACGTAAAGAACGCCGCGCTCACCCAGAGTCACGACAACAGACTGCATCCCATGCTTGAGAAGCTGGCGCGCGGCCGTTTCCGCCTGTGCCTGCGTGTTCACCGGAAGCCCAGTGAGAATTTCTATCTCGGTCTCATTCGGCGCACAAATGTCTGTAAGCGCAAGCAACTCGGACGGAAGCTCAGCCGCCGGCGCCGGGTTCAAGATCGTGCGCACGCCGGCGGCTTTGGCAATGCGAAACGCCGCAAGCGTTGTCTCGATGGGCACTTCCAATTGACAGACCACTGTATTGGCAGAAGCGATTGATTCACTTGCCATCTCGACATCACGCGGCGAGAGCGCGCCATTCGCTCCAGCGACAACCACGATGACGTTATTCGCCTCGTCGTCAACCAGGATGGGCGCCACGCCGGACGATTCCACCGCGTCCACTGTGACATGCGCCGTATTGATGCCGTAAGATTCGAAATTGCGGAGCATCCCCTCGCCAAAAACATCACTGCCCACGCGCGCGACCATCGTGACTTCAGCCCCCAGCCTGGCTGCCATCACCGCCTGGTTCGCGCCCTTCCCTCCGTAGACCAGATGAAACGACCTGCCATGCAGGGTCTCACCCAGCCTGGGCAGCCGCGGCACGCGGGCTATCAGGTCCATATTGGCGCTTCCAACGACGCATATTCTCGGAGTGATTGATGTGACTGATGTGATTGTCATGTGCGCACACTTTTAGTCAAATAATTCTGGTTCCAGAATATAGCACCGAATATTGATCATACAAATCAGCAAAACAGTCTCTCGAAAAACCGCGCTCACTATTAGAAATTCTGCTAAACTATAGACTGAGAGTCAATGACTTTCTTGTGCTTTTCGAAGCACTGGAAGAGAATTACATCATAGTTCAGGAGATCACAATGGAACTTATCAAAGTCTCAGCGAACTCTCGTTCTACCGCAGTGGCAGGCGCCATTGCCGGTGTTGTGCGTGAACACGGTCGGGCTGAAGTGCAGGCCATCGGAGCAGGCGCCGTCAACCAGGCCGTCAAGGCGGCTGCCATTGCGCGCGGGTATCTGCTGCTTGACGGGATCAATGTCGTGTTCATTCCTTCTTTCGGCGAGGTGGATATCGACGGTTCTGAAAGAACAACTGTCAAGTTAACCGTCGAACCGCGCTAGGCCGAGCGACTCTGCGGGATACACTCTTTCACTTTAAGCCACGGATAACGACAAGCCGATTTCATAATTGATATCGGCTTGCGCTCAACAAGGCGATTTCGATCGCGTGATTGATCGCTGTCGTTTTCTGCTCATACACCACCGTTTCAGCTTCAGTTCGCTGAGCAATCACTCCGCACACACAACCCGCCGCAAAACCGTATACGCTTCCCATCTTAAATAGCGTGCCAGATTCCATTTCGTAATTCAGGATGTTCATGCGGCGGTATTCCTCGGTAATACCCTGCAGGCGCCGCATCAGGCTGGGATTAGCTGACGATTCGCTGCGTTCCTGTCCCTCATAAAACGTGTCCACGGACGCCGTGATGCCCATGTGATAGGGCACACCCAGTTCGCGCGCGGCGTTAATAAGGTCTACTGTCAGGAGCGGATCAGCTACGGCCGGGTATTCGACTGGCGCGATATCGTTCGCGGCGCCTTGCCGGCACAACGCCGCATGCGAGATCACCACGCTACCCGCCTTGATATAGTCCTGGATCGATCCAGTCGTCCCGATACGGATGATGACTTTTATGCCGACCTGGACCAGCTCATTGACGACAATGCTCAATGACGGCGCGCCCATCCCGCTGGTCGCCGATAGTATGGGCCGGCCATTGGGCAACACTCCCATGTAGCTGTTAAGGCCACGATTCTCTGAAAGTGTCTTCATCTCGCGCAGGAATGTGTGCGCAATCATGCTCGCCCGATTCGGGTCCCCCGATAGAAGCGCGATATCCGGCGGGGTTGCGCCCAGGTCGGCGCGTCCAAAACCGATATGATAGAAGCGATCGTTTGTTGTCATAGCGTTATACCCTGAAATCAAGTGCGTCAATAGACACCAATAGACATCAATAGACATCAATAGACAAACGGGATCAACTTGTGCACCCGCGCGCGATAGGCCGGATACTCGGGGTATTTTTCCACCAGCCATACTTCTTCACGCCGCGACTTTTGATCGAAGAAAAGCAGAATTGCAGCAGCCAGTAATAGGCCAATCCAATTGCTGAAGAAGAATGCGACTCCGAACATGCCGATGATAATGCCGGAATAGATCGGGTGCCGGACGACGGCATAAGCGCCACTCTGCACCAGATTTCCATTGTCCAATGGACGAGGCACTGCCGTAAGGTTGCTGCCGAGCCTGAATACTCCACTAGCGAGCAGCGCCCCACCCGCAATGACGCAGACGACTGCGAGAACACTAAGGATCAGTCGTAGCGCACCGGCTGACGACAGACTGTCGCGAAAAATGATGTCCACTGCAAATGCCGCGAAAATAAGGATGATCTGCGCAATGACCCACCACTCGCCCTTTGCCCCGAATTTCTCAGTCGCCATACTGGTAATTTTCTCCCTGCATATTAGTCATAACCGAGCCACCCCAACTATAATGCGGTTCTAGCAAAGCTCTCATACTACTCATATCAGGTGCTCTACCATAATATGTAGTTGCAGGCCTCGATTGTGCAAGAAGATCAACCATCGAATAGGCATCAAGCAACATGGAGAAATGTAAAAATGTTCTTCGATCCGCGTTATTTTATATTTGCGTTACCTGGACTATTGCTGGCGCTTCTGGCGCAGTGGCACGTGCGCAGCACTTTCAGCAAGTACGCGCAGGTTCCAACTGCGAACCGCGTAAGCGGCCTGCAGGCGGCGAATATTCTGATGCGCAACAACGGGCTCACCAATATCGGCGTGAAGGGCATTCCAGGCCAGTTGACCGACCATTATGACCCGCGCGAAAAGGCGATCAGTCTATCGGATAGTTCGGCGCAAAACTCAATCGCCTCTGTGGCCGTTGTGGCGCATGAGCTTGGGCATGCCCAACAAGACGCTGAAGGGTATGTGCCTCTCAAGCTGCGCGGCGCGATTGTGCCGGCTGTGCAGATTGGCGGCTGGGTTGGCCCAATCCTCTTCTTCGCCGGTTTCCTGCTGGGCATCACCCAGCTTGCGTGGCTCGGCGTCATCGCCTTCGGTTTGACCACGATCTTTGCGCTGGTGACGTTGCCTGTCGAGTTCGACGCGAGCAATCGCGCGATGCGCATGCTGCAAAGCAGCGGGGTGCTCGTGGGCGACGAACTGAGTGGCGCGCGCAGTGTGCTGACTGCGGCAGCGCTGACCTATGTGGCCGCAGCACTGCAATCAATCCTTACCATGCTGTACTACATTACGCTGCTGAGCGGCGGGTCGCGGCGTCGTAACTGATAACCGTAACTTGTGGCATGACATCGACATCGACCGCACACTAACTGTTTTGCTATAATCAACGTGGCAGGCTGTATGAACGAACAAACAAAAGCTGCATCGTCAGCACAAACACCTTCACAACCGGTGACAACAGGTGCTGTAACCGGTCCGGCATTACCAGAGCCGACTAAAACAAACTACAAGCTGTTGTTTGGAATAATAGGCGGCGTAGTTTTGTTCATCGCGCTTATTACCCTCCTCGTCATTCTGGCGTTCAATTATCCGGCAGGCACCGCCGTCGTCAGAGACATCTTCATCATCGCATTGGCGCTCACCAGTGTTTTGATCGGCATGTTGATGCTGGTGTTGATTTTCCAGTTGCAATCGCTGATCATGCTCTTGCGCAATGAGATTAAACCGATGCTGACGAACGTCAACGAAACTGTGAACACCGTGCGCGGCACAGCAGTTTTTGTCAGCAATAACCTGGTTCGTCCCACGATCAACTTTGCCAGCTTTATCGCCGGCTTACAGGGCGTGCAGCAAGCGATCGCGGGAAGGGCCAACACAACCAGCAAACGACCAAAGACGCCTGGCGCGGGCGCGTCCGGCAGTCAAACAGGGAAACAACCGTAAACAGCTTAGCAATAAGCGGCATATCTAAAGGAGAATTTAAATGGCACAGCAAGATACCGGTGTTGAAATTGGTGCGTTCTTTGCAGGCGTCTTAATAGGCGGTCTGGTAGGTGCGGCGGTTGCCCTCCTGCTCGCGCCACAGTCTGGTGAAGAGACTCGCAAACAACTAACCAAAACCAGTGAAGAGTTTCGAGATCGGGCACAGGATGTAATGGAAGACGCCCGTGAACGCGCCGAGGCGACCATCGCTGACTCGCGCCGTCGCGCGGAGCGCATCATTGAGGAGGCGCGTAACCGCGCACAGGCGATCACCGAAGAAGCTCGCGAGCGCATTGAGAAGGCCTCCGAAGAGGCCCGCGCCAAAGGCGATAAGTCGAGCGATAAACCCGCGGATGCGCCGGCGCCGGCAGAGGCGTAATCATCCGGTTCCGTCAGTATGCGAATCCGCCATGCCGTTCACGCGGCATGGCGGTGTTTCTATAACCTGGTTGAAACTGGCGCTCTGCGCTCCACGCCCTTAATGTAACAGGGGCGTCACCGTGGCGGCGATCACAATCAGGATTATGGCGACGATCAACAACAGCATAAGGACGATTGCCGCAGGCACCACGATCTTGAATAACATGCCCGTGGGGATGCGCGCCACTGGCGCTCTGCGTGTTTTAGGTGTTGCCGGAATTGCCGCGTTCTGAGGCGATTTTGCGGTCTTTTCACCACGGATCACTCCCCCACCCAACAGAGTCATCGTCATTCCCAGGGCGCCCATCACGGCTGCTGGCACGCCAATGCCATTTCGCATGGCGTCGGTGCTGATGAACGGCAGCACAACCGCACAGGCCGACAGCACCATCCCGCTCGCAACCGCCACGGTCGCCATACTCGACGCGACAGATTCCGACTTGTGCTCTGTAGCTTGTGTCGCAGATGGGGTCCGGCTGGGCTCATCCTCCTCCGTGCCTGTCCACAGTGCTCGTCCAAACAGCATTACCATCAGTGCGCCCGAGATTGCTACAGGTGAGAAACCCACCAGCATCAGGAAGCGCGCGTCCGGGTTGTCGCTGCCCTCACTCAATACGAACGGCGCGATCATCCCGGCGATCCCAAAGAAAAGGCCGAAGATAAGCCCCGCCAACTTACGACTGCGGCTGTTCTTCTCCTGTTGCTTAAGCAGCATCGCCCGCGCGCCTTCTCTGCCCCGTATCTCCGTTCGAACAGGAACGCGTGTCTGGGGTGAAGGCGCCGCGGCTGCGGCCGCGGCTTTAATCCGGTTTGAATCCACCGCCGTGTAGAGCATCAGCGCGCCGGCAAGACCAAACAACACTGTGATGATAAGCACTTCACTGCGCTGTTCCACCGGACTGACCAGAGGAGCTGCGACAGCCAGGACAAGCATAATAATGCCAACGCTGCCGCTCACTACGGCGTGCCGCCGCGTCAACCAGTGCGGGGCTCTGGTTGATCGATCTGTTCGCGGCGCGCGGTCATCCTGTCCTTCGGGTGCTGGTGCGGATGTCATATCGATATTATCCCAGCAATCCATGACATCACGACATCAGTCGCCTCCGCCAAGCGTGATAAACTCGTGATGTGTTGTATCTCTTGCTAATCGCCTTAATGGCGTTGCCGTTAGCCGGCACAGCACTCGCATTGATCGCTGAACAAGTCAAACCGGTTCGCGGCCTGGCAGAGCCCTTATACCTCGTTCCAGTGGCGGCTGCATTGCTGCTGGGATTGGCTTTGCGACCTGCGCAAATCGAGTTGATCTTCGGCGACTGGTCGCCCGTATCGTTCACCGGCACTCCTTTGATCCTTGCCGCCAACCCCGGCGGGATATCCATCCTGATTGCCATCGTAGCAGTGATGCTGCTGTCGCCCTTCACTGCTCGGAGTGCCGTTGGTGTTGGCGGGAGCGCCAACGAAAATCGCGCGCGTCCGCTCATCGCCGGGGCGTTGTTCATAGCGCTGTGCATCACGGTGCTCGCTTACGATATGGTAACGCTGCTGATTGGGATCAGCCTTGTGGATATGGCAGTCGCCCTGAACGGCCTTGTTCAGTCTCGCCACGCCGGTCGAGTTCTGCGCGATGCCTTCTTTCACGCTGCATCCATCGGTTTGCTGGTGATTGCGATCGCGTTATACAACGTCACAGGGAACAGCCTGTATCTACCACTGGCGCAGATTCCAGAGCGATTGATGCCTTTCTTCTCCACTGCGCTGGCTTTGCGGCTTTGCCTTACACCGCTGCGCGCTGCTTCTGACTTGGTGACTGCTCGGAGTGCCGTTGGTAACGACAACGACTGGGTTGACAAAGCAAGCCCGGCCGCGAGCTTGCTCCTGCTCTCCCGCCTGCCTCAATTAGGCGCGCCGGAGTTGCATGCCTGGTTCTTCGCCTTTGCCCTGCTTACAGCCATCTCTGCGCTGGCGCTTGGCGCGCTTACTGCTCGGAGTCCCTCTGGGACGGTGAATCGTTCCAGGTTGCAAACCAGCCTCAGCGTGGGCGGACTCGCGATTGCGGTGCTTTCGGCTGTCACATGGAACAGCGGCATCATCACCGCTTCAGCCATCGCCTGGATTCTGGGTGTATCGCTAGTTGAATTCAACACATCCTCTTTCGGGCCACAACTGCGGCGGGTCATTTTGATCCCACGTTTGGTTGGCCTGTTATGCATAGTTGGTCTGCCACTCACAGTTGGGTTTATCGGGCGTTCCGGCACAATCACCACATGGGCTGAACGCGGACTTGGCGGTGCAGCACTGATCGTCGGTTTTGCGCTGGCACAGGTGTTGCTCACAGTGTGTGCGCTACGGCTGCTGCGCTGGTCTGATACCCCGGCAACCCATCAAAGACCCATAACGGAAGTAATTCGCGCCATCATGCTGCTGGCGCCGGTTGTATTGATCGTGCTTTATGGCCTGTCCCCTAACCTCGCGGGCGCCCCCTCATTCAGCAGTCAGTTGAGTCACAACGGCCTGCTGGGATGGTTCCTATGGCTGATAACCACTATCGTGGGCGTCGCGGTATGGTTTACGGAAGGCGTATGGAGCAAGCTCATCGAGACCTCGCGCGAACGCATAAGCAGCGTCATCGGACTCGGCTGGTGGCAGGATATCATGACAGGCGCCATTGACCGGTTGTCAAAGCCCCTGCATGGCGTCATTACTTTCCTCGACAGCGACGGCGCGTTGCTGTGGGCAATTATCGTCATCTTAATCGTCGTGCTGGTATCACGACCGGGAGGGCCATAAGACTATGGTGAGTGACAAGCGGCTGGCAACCTTCAAGCCATTTGAGGGCGTACTCTGGCCTGCGCTGGCGCTGCTGGCGATAGCTATTATTACCGCCATCGTGCCAAAACAGGCCCTGCAAGCGTTAAACCTGGTGGGCTATGCCGTGTGCCATCGCATCCCCGATCGATCATTCTTCATCGCAAACACACAGCTACCGCTGTGCGCGCGCGACACCGGCATGTTCAGCGCTGCGTTGATCGGCATGCTGAGCTACGTCGTCCTGAGCCGCGAACGGTTTTCTCAGTTCCCACGCTGGCCTTACACGCTTGTCTTGATCGCCTTTTTCCTGGCGTGGGGCTTTGATGGTTTTAATTCCTATATGCTCCTGCTGCGTGGACAAGTGTTTATCTACATGCCGCAAAACTGGCTGCGCCTCGTGACGGGCGCATTCATGGGCGTGACGCTCAGCGCATTCGTCGTAGCGCTGTTCAACTCCGCCGTCTGGAAACCAGACCTTGTCAGCGACAAATCGAGTGTGCGTTCATGGCGCGACATCCTTCGGCTCGCGGCAATTGCCGTGAGTGTGATCATCATTGTGCTGTGGCAGCCGGACTTCCTGTATGGCCCCATCGCCTTCATCAGCACACTAGGCGTGGTCACATTACTCGTCGTCGTTAACGGCCTGCTGGTACTCCTGTTGATGCGACGCGAAGCCAAAATCGAGCAGTGGCGCCAGCTCATCCTGCCGTTTATCGCGGGGATTTTCTTTACGTTCACCGAGATCATGCTGATCGATATAGCGCGGGCTGCATTGACACGTCAATTTGGGCTGCCATATTGATTGCTTTGTGCTCCTGCATCCCCTGGCGGGGAAATCCTTTAGGACTGCTGACAGCTTTAACGGTCTGCGCCTCTCTTTTGTGCGCGTGCACACGCGCAGACACAGTCGCCCGCACACCGACCCCCTGTTCCGACGGTAGTTGCACTGCCGTCGCGTCCAACGGCATCATTGACGACTTCGAAGATGCCAATACGTTGTGGCAGCCCGGGGTATCGCCGAGCTTTACTGACAGCAGCGCCACACACACCGCCAGTTCTACCCAGCACGCCACCCACGGCGCCCGCGCGTTGCAATTAGACTTTGATAAACGCGCGCAGCCCAAGGCCATCTTCATCCTCGATCGCGCGCTTGATTTGTCAACAGGTCAGAGCCTCGCGTTCGACCTGTTTAACCCGGATGGCGCGGCAGGAAGCGTTGGCATCGCCTTGCGCAGCGGAACCCACCTGCTCGGAGTACCGTTGGTATGGCAGGAAAGCGTCCCTTATAAACTAAAACCCGGCGCAAACGCCGTCAGCTTCGACCTGTCGGCTGCAACGTTCAAGACCGCGGAATCCGGTTGGCAATACACCGCAACGTTAAAAGGGTTGAACGCCATCGACCAACTCGCGATCATCGTTTACCCAGACATGACCGGGAGTATTTTTGTTGACAAGCTGCTCTTAATGAAAAAGCTGCTCGGAGTCCCTCCGGGAATGACTTCCACTGAGCCCGCAGTAGCTCCCGCAAGCACTACAAACTCGTCACACATCTCCATCAATCCGGCACTTCAAACCGTTTATCAATACGCCAAGCTGGAATTCGACATCGACACGAACAGCGTGGTCGATAACCCGTTCGACCCGGATCAGATCGCTGTTAATGTGCAGATGAAATCGCCATCCGGCGAGTTGTTCACCATTCCGGCATTCGTGTATCAGGATTACGCGGCTGACACACGAACACCTGTCGGGCCGCAACGATGGAAAGCGCGGTTCACCCCAACGCAAGAGGGGAACTGGACAGCCACTGCCGTGTTGATCAACGCCACATCGATCGTCACTGCTCCGAGTCCCGCTGGGACTGCCAACCTGGCGTCATTCACCGTGTTACCAGCAGTCACGCGCGGATTCGTGCGCACCAGCCAGACGAATCCGCAATACCTGGCTTTCGACAACGGAGAAGCCTACTTCCCCGTCGGGATCAACCTGGGCTGGGGCCATGATAAACCGCTGGATGATTATGCGCGCTGGTTCGACGCGCTTAAACAGAACGGCTCAAACGTGGCGCGCATCTGGATGGCGTCATGGTCGTTCGGCATCGAAACGAAGGACCTCGGTCTGGGGCGCTACCGCCTTGATCGCGCCTGGTTGCTCGATCAAGTGATGCAGATGGCTGAGGAGCGCGGCATCTACGTTATCCTCGTCTTGATCAACCACGGGGCATTTAACATTCGAGTCAATCCTGAATGGGTGGACAACCCCTACAACGTAGAACAGGGCGGCCCATGCAAAACGCCGGACGATTTCGCAACGGATCCCACCGCGCGCAAGCTGTTCGAGCAACGCCTGCGCTACATTGCAGCGCGTTGGGCCTATTCACCTAACCTGCTGGCATGGGAATGGTGGAACGAGGTAAATTTCACTCCTCTGGCCGACCCCAACCTGCTCAGGCCATGGCTGAAGGAAATGACCGCCTATCTGCGCAGTGTTGATCCATACCATCATCTCACCAGCATCAGTTACTCCGATGCGAACGACGCGCGTATCACTGCCCTGCCCGAAATCGACATCATGCAACGGCACCTGTACAGCCCGCTCGACCCTCGCGCGACGATGGCAAAGGCCTATTCCGAGTTAACCAGTTATGGCGCGCAAAAGGTGAATAAGCCGGTGCTCTTCACGGAGTACGGCTACTCAGGTGCGGGCGAGCAACCCACCCGCTTTGACGCCGAGGGGATCCAGTTTCACAACGGGCTGTGGGCGTCAACCTTCAATGGCTTTGCGTCCGCTGCTATGTACTGGTGGTGGGACAGCTATATTGAACCCAATAAGTACTGGTACCACCTGAAGGGATTAAGCGATTTCCTCGCCGACCAGGATGTATCGACCCTGGGCCCAATGCCACTGCTCGGAGTGGCGCAGGTCATGACAACCACGGTGCAGGCATCTGCCCTCGGGCGTGACGACCGCGCCTTGGTGTGGCTGCGCAGTTCATCTTATTCTGTCGAAGCGGCTGAATCACAGTTTCAGGCGGCGACGGTTTTTGGCAACATGAAAGAGGCGGACTGGCGCTTTGATCTGTCGCCTCGAAAAGATATCAGCTTGACCCTAAACGGCTTGCGGGCCGGGACTTATCAAGTAGCGTGGTATGACACGCGCACGGCGGAACTGATTGCGAGCACCGCACTCGCGACAAATGATGGGGCGCTGGTAATCACGGCGCCCACGTTCGATCGCGATATCGCAGCAAAAATCGTCCGCATATCGCCCTAAACCAATTTCGAGTTGCACTGCGAGCACTACTCACCCATATCCACAACCAGGCTGGTGTTCGTCGTGCTCACATTGACAATCTTCAGCCCGGTATCCTTCAATGCAACCGCCACCGCGCGATTTGTTTCATCTCCCATGATGCGCTCGATCTGGTCGATCTGCGCCTGAAACGGATCGAGCGGAATCTTCAATGTGCCGAGATCGACGCTTAAAATGCGCGTGCGGATGCGCCCTGCGTCAGCATACAGTTGCATCGTTATCACAGTGCTCGCCTTGAATATCGTGCCCTTGATATCCGCTTGCAGATCGGCGGCCACGATGACCGAGTTTGGCGTCTGCAATGTCAGTACGGGACGCACATTCCGGAATTGATCCTGATCGGACATAGCCGACGTGATCTTCTTATTAATATACGACTGATCGGCGCTGATATGAATCACCGCCTGCCCCGGCGCCGCTAGCGCCGCAGCCGGCCTGCTAGAGCCGCCCATGGCGCTGAACACCAGCACTGCCGCCACTCCAACGATCACGCCGAGGACCAATCCGATAGTAACCTTAACCATTTTTCTCCTCACACAGGCGCAATACCCACGGAGACTGAATCAACATCATCGTTTGTGCGTTCTGAATTACTCTGGCTTGATGACGCTGATTATTTTGACCGCGAAATAATTAGGGTGTTTAGTTCTAAATATCTGCGCCTTTGCGGATTATGCAGTGTTATGCTACTCTATTGCATCAGCAATATCGCGTAGCACATTTGTCCTGTATGAAATAGCGCCTGTGTGTACGCGTCGATGTCGACCTCGCACACGGTTTTATTCGCCGCAAGCACGTCGCGAACCCAATCATCGGGGAACGCCTCGATCCCGTGAGGCGCGCCAACCAGCGCCCCCACCATGCCTGCGGTGCGGTCGTTGTCGCGCAACTTGATCAGGTTACCCTGTGCGTCGATGTCGCGGTCGTTCGCCGCGATGATGCTGTTGCGGATCGGATCGCCATTGGTATAACTCAGCGCCGCACCCGGCACGCCCAGCACATCAACTGTGTCGAAGGGATTGCGCGCCGCGACCTCGCGCGCCAGCTGTTGCACTACAGCGTAATCGTCTGGTGCGCCATCCGTCGCCGCGATCAGCCGCTTGACCCATTGCGCCTTTTCCAACGTCGTTAATGTGGCGAGTGCCGTCAGTTGCTCGGCAGCCAGCTTCGCGGCAATCTGCGAACGAAGCTCTGCCACTGCGGTCTTGGCAGCGCACAGGCCATTCCCACAGAACGGTGTCAGCGAGTCCACCAGTGCTTTCACCGGCGCAAGCGCTTCAATCGGCTGTTCGGCGTAGTTGGCGGCTTCCACCCCGCGGAAGGTGATGATGTCGTCGTAGATCGCGCGTTGCTGGCCACGCATTAAGGCCTTGATTGGCGTCAGAACGTCGTCCTTGGCAGTGAGTAGGTCGTCCTCGAAGTCCTTCAGGCTGTTGGGGAATACCATTTTCATTTGACAGAGAGACAGGGGCGTGGTATTAGTTACCGAACGGAGAAAACTAACTATGTCACAAGCTACTGCTGAATGTCCTGAGTGTGGTGGATCCATCACTTTCAAGAGCGCCCCGGTCTTGCACGAACTCGTGCGCTGCCCCGATTGCGGGGGGGAACTGGAAGTCGTCGATCTGGCGAATCTCACCCTGGCGCTGGCGCCCACCGAAGAAGAAGACTGGGGAGAATAATGAAGGCTGTCATTATTTGCTCGCTAGTGCGCCCCGAAGAAAAAATGCTCATCGAGGCGTTCGCAAAGCGCAATGTGCCTTGCGAGGTAGTCGATGACCGCGGCATCAGGTTTGACCTGCACGCCCTCGATGCATGGAAGCAATATGACGTCGTCGTTGAGCGATGCGTTTCGCAGAGCCGCGCCCGCTACATTCTGCGCGCGCTCAATCTTGCCGGCGTTAAGACGGTCAACACGTACGACGTGGTCGAAAACTGCGGCGACAAGTTCATCACATCACAACTGCTGGCGCAGAATAACGTTCCCACGCCGCGCACGAAGCTTGCGTTCACCGTGGAATCTGCTCAGCAGGCTATCGAAGAAATGGGATACCCTTGCGTGCTCAAGCCAATTGTTGGCTCATGGGGCCGCATGGTCACCCGCATCAACGACCGTGATGCGGCGGAAGGCATGCTGGAATTGCGCGATGTGCTGGGCAATTACGAGCAGCATATTTACTATATCCAGGAATACATCAAGAAACCCAGCCGGGATATCCGCGCGTTTGTGGTGGACGGCAAAACCATCGCGGCGATCTATCGCACCTCAGAGCATTGGATCACCAACACTGCGCGTGGCGGCAAGGCAACGAACTGCCCAGTCACGCCCGAGCTGGATGCGCTGTGCTCAGCCGGCGCAAAGGCCGTTGGCGGCGGCATCGTGGCTGTGGACGTTCTGGAGGACACAGAGCGCGGGCTCCTGATCAACGAGATCAACCACACGATGGAATTCCGCAATAGCGTGTCGCCAACCGGCGTCGACATCCCAGGCGCGATTGTTGAATATGCAGTGAAGCTGGCGGGCGCATAATGGCGAAATTATCTTGCGCCATCGTTGGAGGCACGGGTTACACCGGCGGTGAGTTGCTGCGACTCCTTAACGCCCACCCGTATGCAGAGGTGACACAAATCACCTCGCGCTCGCGCATGGGCGAGTACGCGCATACCGCACATCCCAACTTACGCAACACAATCGCGGGCAACCTGCAATTCGCGCGCCCCGAGGATGTTACGAGCAGTGATGTGACTTTTCTGTGTCTGCCGCATGGCGAAGCGTCCTTACAGATTGACCGCTGGGCCGGACTATCCGGGACGATCATCGACCTGAGCGCCGACTTTCGACTGCGCGATCCAAAAGCCTACGCGCGCTGGTATGGCGGCGCGCATCCTGCCCCGCAGTGGATGAACAAGTTTGTCTACGGCTTGCCGGAGATGACGCGCAAACAACTTGCCGGCGCCCATTACGCCAGCGGAGTCGGCTGCAATGCCACTGCAACAAACCTGGCATTGATGCCATTGGTCAAAGCTGGCTTGCTTGATACCAGCAAGCCCATCATCAGCGACACCAAAGTCGGCAGCAGCGAGGCCGGCGCAGTTGCAAGCGATGCCTCGCACCACCCGGAGCGCAGTGGCGCCGTGCGGTCGTACGCGCCCGCTGGTCATCGTCACGCCGCAGAAGTCGAGCAAATGATCGCGACTGCTCGGAGTTCCTCTGGAACGGTCGACGCAAATGCGCCACAGGCCACGGTATACATGTCCGCCACCTCGATCGAGATGGTGCGCGGGGTGCTGGCGACGGTGCACTGCTTCACAAAGGAACCAGTTCAGGAAAAGACGTTGTGGAAAGCCTTCCGCGATTGCTACAAGGGTGAGCCATTTGTGCGCATCGTAAAAACAAACACCGGCATCTTCCGCGCGCCCGAACCAAAAATACTAGCGGGCAGCAACTGGGCTGATGTCGGGTTTGCAATCAGCGACGACGGGCGTAAGGTAACCCTGTTATGCGCCATCGATAACCTGATGAAGGGTGCCGCCGGTTCAGCCGTGCAGTGCCTGAACGTAATGCACGGATTCGACGAACGCGCCGGCCTGGAGTTCCCCGGCCTGCACCCGTAGGGGCCGCGCCGCACCGCGCGGTTACCCTCTGTTCTGTATGGTTACCCGCAAAAGGGTACCGCAGATGCATAACCGCGGATGCATAACCGCAGATGCATAACCGCAGATGGGTTACCGCAAGGCGCGGAGCGTACCCCTACAGGCAAACATCCGCATGGGTAACCGCAAGGCGCGGAGCGTGCCCCTACTGATAAACTCGAAAAAGGAGGAGATCATGATAGTCGTCAAAGTCGGCGGTTCTGCCGGTATCAATTACGATCTGGTTTGCGATGATGTCGCGGCGCTGGTCAAGGCCGGGACGCAGGTCATTCTTGTGCACGGGGGTTCCCACGAGACGGATGTCATCTCCACGAAACTCGGTAAGCCGCCGCGCACCCTGACATCGCCGCAAGGCTACACCTCGCGTTATACTGACACAGAGACCCTCGATATTTTTGCGATGGTCTATGCAGGCAAGATGAACACGCGCATCGTCGAACGGCTGCAAAAGCGCGGCGTAAACGCGGTGGGGCTCAGCGGGATCGATGGTCGCCTTCTGGAGGGGCCGCGCAAGACATCAGTGCGCGCCGTCGAGAACGGGCGTCAGATACTGGTGCGCGATGACTACACCGGCAAAGTCGAGAAGGTCAACACCGGTCTATTGACATTACTGCTTGGCGCAGGTTATACGCCAGTGATTGCCCCACCCGCCTGCAGCACCGAGGGCGAGGCCATCAACGTCGATGGCGACCGCGCCGCCGCCATGATCGCATCGGCGATCGGCGCAAAACAGTTGATAATCCTATCCAATGTGCCGGGTTTATTGCGCCAGTTCCCGGACGAGAGCACGTTGATTCCGCGCATCAAATATAGCGAGTTGGAACAGGCGCTCTCATTTGCCGAAGGACGCATGAAAAAGAAAGTCCTCGGCGCAACTGAAGCGATTGCGGGCGGCGTTGAGCAAGTGGTATTCGCCGATGCGCGACTGCCCAACCCAATCGCCAACGCACTCGCCGGCAAAGGCACCGTGATCAGCCGGTAGGGGCACGCTCCGCGCCTTGCGGTTGCCCTCTGTAATGGTAACCTTGGTTGTTACCCGGTAGGGGCAATCCCTTGCGGTTGCCCTCAATTGAGGAAAATAAAACATGACAATTCAGGAACTTGAACAAAAGCACACGCCCGGTATCTATCAGAAACGCGATCTCGTGATCGTGCGCGGCAAGGATGCGACATTGTGGGACGACGCGGGGCGCAGCTACATCGACTGCGCATCCAATCAGGGTGTGAACACACTCGGCTACAGCAATGACGCCGTTGTAAAAGCGATCTCGGAGCAGGCCGCCACGTTGATCAGTTGTTCGGAAATTTATTACAATGACAAGCGCGCCCAGTTCATGGACCTGCTTTACTCCATCCTGCCCTCGCAGTTGAACCGCACCTTCCTGTGCAATTCCGGCACTGAAGCCATTGAGGCCGCGATCAAGTTTGCGCGCCTGAGCACGGGTCGCACAAACGTCATTGCGGCAGTGCGCGGGTTTCACGGGCGCACGATGGGCGCGCTTTCAGCCACCTACGAACCCAAATACCGCGACCCGTTCAAGCCCCTTGTGCCCGGCTTCAGCCATGTTCCCTATAACAACCTCGAAGCCATGCGCGAGGCCGTGAACGACCAGACCGCAGCCATCCTGATTGAGCCAGTACAGGGTGAGGGCGGCGTGCATCCCGGCACTGTAGAGTACCTGCAAGGCGTGCGGGAACTGGCGACTGAGCGCGGCGCATTGCTGATCATGGACGAAGTGCAAACCGGCTTTGGCCGCACCGGTAAATGGTTTGCCAGCGAACACAGCGGCGTCGTGCCCGATTTGCTGGCAATGGGCAAGGCGATTGGCGGAGGGGTGCCAATGGGCGCCGTCGGCATCAGCGACACAATTAAGAATCTCGCCCCCGGCGTGCATGGCACCACGTTTGGCGGCAACCCCCTGGCGGCGGCCGCGGGCATCGCATCGCTCAGCGAGATGAAGCGCCTGGATATCCCCAAACTGGCAGCGGAGAAAGGTCAGTACTTCAAAGAGCGCCTGGAAGAGATCAACTCGCCAATCATCCGCGAGGTGCGCGGGCTCGGTCTTCTCCTCGGCGCCGAGTTAAAGACAAAGACCGCCCCCTACATTCGTGGTTTGCAGAGCGAAGGCGTGCTTGCCATCCCTGCTGGTCTGAACGTGTTGCGCTTCCTGCCGCCTGCGGTCATCACATACGAACAGATCGACGCGGTCATCGAGAAAGTCGCCAAAGTATTGGCAACCGCCGCCTGACCTATCTTTATGATTGAACTCCTTGAAGAGTGCGTTCGTATACGCAGCCTGAGCGGTCAGGAGGGCGACGTTGCCCATTTCCTGCGCGACCAGATGGCTGCGCGTGGCATGCGGTCGCACGTGGATGCTGCCGGCAACGCCATAGGCATCCTCGGCGATGGGCCGCGCCAACTGGTGCTGCTCGGCCACATGGATACTGTCGATGGCCTTGTGCCAGTGCGTTTCGAAAATGACGCGTTGTATGGGCGCGGAACGGTGGATGCGAAGGGGCCGTTATGCGCTTTTATCCTTGCCGTTGCGCAACTGGCGACATCTGGGGTAACCGCAAGGCGCGAAGCGACCCCTACAAGTCAACCCCTGAATGGCTGGCAGATCATCGTCGTGGGCGCGACGGAAGAGGAAGCCGCGACATCCAGGGGCGCGCGATACGCTGTTACGCAGTACAAACCTGAGATATGCATCATCGGCGAGCCCAGCGGGGTCGATGGCGTCACGCTCGGGTACAAAGGCCGTTTGCTGACCGAGGCTCACTTCGAGCAGCCCTCTCGTCACACCGCGACGCCCGGCCCAAGCGCAGCCGAGCAGGCGGTGCGATTGTGGAACTGGCTGGATGGCTACGCCCGCGAGTACAACACGGACAAGCCCAAAACCTTTGACCAGATCATGCCTATCCTGCGCGCGATCCACTCCGCAGACAACGGCATGCAGGAGTGGTGCGACATCACGATCGGGTTGCGGCTGCCCGAGGAAAAGGGCCCCTACGACATGCAGCACGCTTTCGAGGCGTGGGTTGCCACGACTCCCGCCGCCCCGCATCTGCAATTCACCGGTCATGAGGTGGCGTGGCGATCCTCCAGGGACACGCAGTTGGCGCGCGCGTTTATCGACGCCATCCGCGCTCAAGGCGCGCGACCGGCGCTGAAACTCAAGACCGGCACCGCCGACCTGAACGTTGTCGGGCCAATCTGGGGCTGTCCGATTGTCGCGTATGGCCCGGGAGACTCAGCACTCGACCACACGCCTGACGAGCATGTCAGCATCGCCGACTTCGAGCGCAGCGTAACGATCCTCGAAAACGTCATTCGTAAACTCATCACCGCTCCCTGAGCGTCCGTTTATTGCCTTGAATCCTTTAGGATTATTCACATTCACCTATCCGGCACACCTATCATGAGCGTATCCTTCTCCTTCAAATATTACAACCCGAGAAACCTTGAGATCATCGATACGACGCTGCGCGAAGGGTCGCAGTCGTCGCTACTCCATGATCACTATAAGTATTTCTTTAGCACAGCCGACAAGGTGGAGATCGTGCGCGCTCTGATCGTGTATGGAGTGAAGTTTATTGAGTTATTCGCCCCTAACGTCAGCCCGCAGGAAGCAACGGATTGGGTCGCCGTTAAGGATGCACGCGATGAACTCGTGGTGCAATGCGGCTACACCTTCCTGCTCGCTCACGTGCGCTGCCATCCTGCCGATGTTGAGGCTGCTATCAAAGCCGGGGCAGATGGGTTGAACATGTATATGGGCACCTCAGAAGTGTCCCGCAACTTCAACCACGGCCAGACCATCGGCGAGATTACGCGCAGGGCCGCCAGCCTCATCGAGCAGGTCCACAAGGACTACCCCGATCTGATCCTGCGCTTCAGCGGCGAGGATGCCTTCCGCACACGCGAGGACGATTTGTTCAACGTGTATGACGCCGTGGCGCCGTTCGTATCACGCTTCGGCACACCCGACACCGTCGGCGTGGCCACACCGACCGCGGTCGCGCGCCGCGTGCGCCTGTTACGTGAACGGTACCCGCATGTCGATCTGGAAGGCCATTTTCACGACGATCGCGGTTACGCGTTGATCAATTCGCTTGAGGCCGTCCGCGCCGGCACGCGCTATGTCAACACAACGCTGCTCGGCATCGGCGAGCGCTCCGGGATTACTTCGATGACCGGTCTGCTATTCAACCTGTTCGTCGACAAGGACTACCAGTATCTGGATGGCTATCACGTGCGCGGGTCTTACCCGATCAATGTGCTCATGGCCGACAAACTGCGCAAACTGGTCCCGTCCAAGGAGCCGGTCAGCTTGACAAATCGCACCCATGCGGCAGGCGTCCACCAGAAGGCGATGATTAACAGCGCCAGCACGTATGAAGCGAATCCACTCGATCAATTTGGCGTCACTGAATCTGAAATCCTGCTCGGCCCGCTGTGCGGCTGGAACGTCATCCATTACTTCCTGAAGGAAATCTGCGGGTTCGACATCGACGAATCCGGCGCAAAGAGCATCGCCACTTCGTTCAAGAAACAGGTGTACGGCATCCCGTTTGGCGCATCGCCGGCGGCATTGCTGATCGATATTGCCGAGAAGGAATACGGGTTAAAACCAATCAACGTCCCTGAGCAATTCCGCGGCACGATCGCGCAGAACCTGACCGATACAACACATACCGCCGAAGTGGGTGAAGTGACCCATGCCAGCGGCGTGATCCTGCGCTCAAAGCAATAAGGGAAATAAGGCTTGAACATCGTGCTGGGCATCCCAGGTCCGTGGGCTGATACCGTAGAGCTGGGACGGGCGATTGCGGCGTCTAACGACGGGTATCATCTCCACGAGGGGCAGCTTGTCGGGCCGGGAATTTCAGCCCAGCTAGAGTTGATCGAGAGTTGCACCTATCTCATCTGTCCCGGCGGATCGCTGGATGCCGGGCGCAACGCCATGGCTCTGGCCGCGGTGATCCTGCGCGCAGGCGGTTATGCCGTCAGGGTAGAGAGTGCCGGACTATCGCACAGCGCAAAAAACTGGCTGGCACAAGCTGAACGGAGCGAAACGCATGTTGGAGCGCTTTATATCGGCTACGTTGCCCTGATCAATCGGCAGGGACAGGTGTATTCATGTGGCATGCACAACCTCGGGTTTCCCGATGCAACGGTGGCATCCACAACGTCTGTGCGCGTCGCCGGGGAGTTGCTGCGTGGGTTTCTGATGTCAGTGATCCACGACCAGCCGCTACTGGTCAGTGCGAAGTCCACCCTGGACGATGGCGCAGGCACTTTCTATCTCCTCACACACGAGGCATGCGCACTGTGTGAACCCGATGACCCCTTCTTCAACCCATTCGGCGTGTGGCGATTAACTCCTGTGTCATTGTCTGATTCTTGACGCTACACAGCCCAACGCAATTTCGTTCCTACAGGCTGGCCTGCTGGAACTTGCGTTGGCGCGCAGCAGCCTGTCGCTTCCGCACTACGGCATAGAGAATCAACGACGCGACCGTCACCACATATGGAATCATCTGAACCAGTTGGCTGGGAATTTTCAGGTTCCCCAGTTGAATGGAGAGCGCGTCCGCAGCGCCGAAAACCACTGCGGCGATCAAAGTCCCGACCGGATGCTTCGCCCCCAGGTATACCGCAGCCAGGGCGATAAAGCCGCGCCCGGCAGTCATATCGCGTTGAAAGAACTTGACGTACCCCATGCTCAGGTGGATGCCTCCCAATGCCGCCAGAAACCCACTCATCAGCAACGCCAGATACCGCATCGCCGTGACGTTGATGCCGACCGACCGTGCTGCATCCGGATTCTCGCCCACCGCGCGCACATGAATGCCCGGCCGCGTGCGATACAGGAACAACCAGACCAGACCGGTAGCGATAAAGGCCACATAGGTCAGCAGATTCTGCCCGCTCAGGATTTCACCCAGGACAGGGATGTCTTTGATAAACGGTATGTCAACAGTTGGCATTTGCAGGCTGACCAGCTTGGAAGACGAGCCCTTATCCCCGGTTAACAGGTAAACAACGAAAATCGTAGCGCCCGATGCCAGAATGTTCAAGGCCAGCCCGACAAGGATGATGTCCGCTTTGAGGTTCAGATGAAAGAAACCGAGAATCAACGCCATGATCTCTGCCAGCAATACACCGGCCAGCAGCCCCAGCCACTCGCTCTGAGTATAGGCGCTGACCAGCACGCCAGCGCACGCGGCCGTGAGCATCATGCCTTCAAGGGCTATATTGGGCACACCGCCGAGTTCGGCAATCAGCCCGCCCAGCGCAGGCAGAATGAGCGGTGTGGATACCCGCAGAATGGTGGACACAAACACCGCGCTAAAGATAACTTGCAGAACACTTTCCATCGGATTCTCGCTTTATGCGGATGGGCCTGCCACCCCTAAGTTGGTTGTCATATATTCCTTCGACTTTGTTCCGACGGCACTGCCGTCGCGTCCGACACCGCCGCAGTGCGACTGCTCGAAGTGCCACTGGTATTGCGACGCGCGCGCACAAACTCGATCACGAACTGAGCGGTGATCAGCAGGATGATGACCGCCTGGATGACCTGCACAATTTCTGCGCCAACCGAGGCGGTGCGCTCCATGATGTCGCCCCCGATGCGCAGATAGGAGTAGAACAAGCCGGTAATAGGCACCAGCAGCGGGTTATTGCGCGCCAGCATCGCCACCACAATCCCCTCAAAGCCCAAGCCGGCGGAGATGCCCAGGATCAGGCGATTGTGCACGCCAAGCGCCAGGTGCACGCCGCCAATCGCCGCGACCGCGCCGCCAATCGCAAACGACAGCATGATCACGCGCCTGGTGTTTATCCCGCCATACCGGGCGAACTTCTCGTTTGCGCCAATCATGCGCACCTCGTAACCAAACGATGTTCGCCGCATCAACACCCATACGGCAATGACCGCGATCAGGACAAGCACAATAGCCAGGTTCGCGCGTCCCAGGTTCGCATTGAAAATATCCGCTAGAAGTGGAAATGCCGAAGTCGCAGGGAGCAACGCCGACCGCCGCACGTTGTCACCCTCGGGCGTCAGAAAGTTGATCAGTAGATACTGATAAAGGTTCGCGATGATAGCGTTAATCATCAGGGTGGAAACAACCTCGTTGGCGTTGAGATACGCCTTCATCCATCCGGGTATCAACGCGACAAGGAATCCGGCGGTCATGGCGGCCAGCAACGGCACGACAATCCCAAGCACGGGCGGCAGCGGGACATATAACGCCACAACCGCAGCAGTCAACGCGCCAACCAGCAACGACCCTTCCGCACCGAGGTTAAACTGGCGCGCCTGGAAAGCGATGGAGACCGACAGACCGATCAGGATCAACGTCGTCGCATCCTGGATCCAGTTGCCAAGGCGGTTGACCTGGCTGAGCGGCCCCGTCAACAAGGCGGTATAGGCCTTGATCGGCTCTTTCCCGACGGCAAGTGTGACGATAAACCCGATCAATAGCGCAATCATGATCGTCCCAAGGGTCACAATCAAGTCGATCAGGGAGGACCGCACACGTTCTTTTCGAATGCGCGCGCGTTCTACAGCGCGATTCTCAGACAGTGTGATTGCGGATGTGTCTACCAATTCTTCTCAATCTCCGCTTGTGTTTGCAGTTGCACGCCCAGCATATATAAGCCCACTTCCTCTTCACTCAGACCGCGCGCATCGGGAAAGATTGCGACGATTTGCCCGTTATGCATGACGGCCAACCGATCCGACAGCGCCATGACCTCGGCAAGATCTGCCGAGATCAGCAAAACAGCAACACCGTTAGTGCGCTGCTGGATAAGTTGCTGATGCATGAACTCGGTTGCGCCGATATCGACGCCGCGCGTCGGCTGGGCGGCAATCAGCAGCTGCGGGTTCGCCGATAGCTCGCGAGCCACCACCACCTTCTGCATGTTGCCTCCCGATAACGAGCCAACCGGCAAGGCGCCGTCAGGCGCGCGGATGGCGTACTGTTCGATCATCGTTTCGCCGTTTTTGACCATCGCAGCCAGCGACGTGAACCCGGCGCGGGAGAACGGCGGTTTGCTATAGCGATCCACAATCAGGTTCTCCTCGATGCTGGCGGTCAGCGCCACGCCGTTATTCAGGCGATCTTCGGGAATGTGCGCCACACCCGCTTGTCGCACTTCCCGCGCGCTGCGACTTGTGATGTCGCTGTCGCCCAGTTTGATCGTGCCGCCCACTGCCACGCGCAAACCCGTGAGCACCTCAACCAGCTCTGTTTGACCATTGCCCTCCACCCCTGCGATGCCTAATATCTCGCCTGCGTATGCGTTGAACGACACGCCGCGCAATACCTGGCGCCCCGCCTCGTTGACATATTCCAGGTCGCGCGCCTGTAATACAGCAGCGCCGCGGTTCACGGGCGGCTTGTCATATTGCTGGAACACCTCGCGCCCAACCATCATGCGCGCCAGACTGGTCTCAGTGGCATCCTTTGTATCCACCGTGCCAACCATCTGGCCATCGCGCATGACGCTGACGCGATTGCTGATCTCCATCACCTCGCGCAGTTTGTGGGAGATGAAGATGACGGTTTTGCCTGTTTTCACCAGTTGGCGAATCGCAGCAAACAGTTCGCGCGTCTCCTGCGGGGTTAACACGGCAGTGGGTTCATCCAGTATGAGCACGTCCGCGCCGCGATAGAGCGCCTTAAGAATCTCCACCCGCTGCCGCATACCCACCGGCACGCTATCAACAATGGCAGATGGGTCAACAACCAGCCCATATTGCTTCGCTAACTCACTGGTCGCGTTGATGGCTGCGCGATTGTCTAGTAATGCCCCATGCACCGGCTCGTTCCCAAGGACGACGTTTTGTGCAATGGTGAACGACGGCACAAGCATAAAACTCTGAAACACCATCCCGATGCCCAACGCAATTGCCTCGTGCTCAGTGTTGATCCGCACCGGTTTGCCCTTCAGATAGATCTGCCCTGCGGAAGGCCGCTCCACACCGTACAAGATCTTCATCAGAGTGGATTTGCCCGCGCCATTTTCACCGACGAGTGCATGGATTTCTCCGGCTTTAATCTCAAAGCTTACTTCCCGATTCGCGCGCACGCCATTGGGGTAGACTTTGGTGATGTCGCGCATCTCGATCATTGCTTCGAATCCTATGGGACTGCTCTGAGTCCCTGATGTTAACGGGGTATCTTTGCTAGTGCTCTGAGCAGATGGGGTGCTGATTTTGTGTCTCCTGCGTCTAGGGCGGCGTCACACGGATTGCGCGAACTGTGCTGTGAGACAAATCACCGCCCCGGTTCAAAGGCTGCCAGGGCGGTAATAATAACGGGCGACTTTACTTCAGCGTGGTATCAACCTTGATCTTGCCATCCTTGATGTCTTGAGCGGCTTGCGTCACTTTTGCCTGGATATCGGCGGGGATCAACTTCGTGTAGTTCTCGTTGTTCGCCAGACCAACGGCGTCCTCAGCAACACCGAGGTATTCGGCAGTGCCGTACTTGAGCGTCCCGGCAGCGTCCAGTTTGGCCGCGCGAGCAATCCCAGCGCCCACGTTCTTGAGCATCGACGTGATAATCGTCGCCTTCTGCTTCGGGTCTGCAACAGTGAAATACTGATCAGAATCGACGCCCAGCGCGTACGAGTTGGCCTCTACAGCGGCCTCGAACACGCCCATTCCAGAGCCGCCAGCCACGCCCCACACGACGCCAGCGCCTTGCTGATACATCGACTTGGCAATTTCCTTGCCCTTGGCCGGATTGCTCCACGGATTATCACCGCCAACGTACTGAATGATGATATCCGTATCCGGGTTAAGTCCGGCGTCCTTCAAACCTTGCTTGAAACCGACGAAGAAGTCATTGATGCCAGGGATGTCCATCCCGCCGACACCGCCGACTTTGGTCTTGTTCTCAATACCCTTCAAAGCCTTGGCCTTCAGCGCCAGCCCCGTGGCCAGACCGACCAGGTAGGAACCCTCGTTCTGCTTGAAATACATCGAGTAAAGGTTAGCGCATTTGTTCGAGCAGCTTCCGCCGCCCAGCTTGCCGGCAAAATCGACGTCTCCCTCAAAGAACCAGAACTTCTTGTTCGGGTACTTGGGCGCAATCTTGCTTATGTAGTCGCCCATATCAAGCGATCCCGCCACCAGTGCGTCATAGTCGTCGGACGCTGCGGCGTCTTCGAGACCCGGCTCCCACTTGTTGCGGTCATAACTCAATTCAACCAGCTTTGTCTCGTAAGCCAGGTCTTTCTTGATCATATCCAGACCTGAGTTGGCCGAGTCAAAAAACGACTTGTCACCCAGTGTGCCGTTAATCACCAGCTTGACGCGCAGTTTCTTCCCGGCAGCGGGCGCGGCAGTAGCAGCGGTTTTTGCTGCGGGCGCTGAAGTGGCCACGGGCGCAGACGTCGGCGTGCCAGCGCCACAGGCTGTCAAAATCAGGGATGCCGCCGCGGCAGCGGTCAACCAGACGCTCAATTTGATACTCATATAGGTTCTTCTCTCCTCTTTATTGGCACATTATTGCCACGCCGATTCTATCATCGCGAGCGCCTGCTCACAGTGGACATTGGACGATTACAATCCTTG
The DNA here is from genome assembly GCA_903921365.1 of uncultured bacterium. Taxonomy (GTDB): domain Bacteria; phylum Chloroflexota; class Anaerolineae; order J036; family Brachytrichaceae; genus CAIXPS01. Next base: position 53,476 of record CAIXPS010000217.1, read on the forward strand.
CTGATGAAAACCCTCACTACCCGGCGCGTCGTCCGTATCGCGATTATTGCGGCGCTTTATGCGGTAATTACACTCCTGATTGCGCCAATTGCGTACAGCGCCCTGCAGTTCCGCATCAGCGAAGCGATTAAGGTATTTGTGCTCTTTGATCCCTGGCTGGCGGTCGGCATCGGCATTGGCACGTTTATCAGTAACCTTGCCAGCCCAAATGGCCCCCTGGACCTCACATTAATGCCGCTGACGGACATCCTGGGCGGTCTTCTTGTTTGGGCGGTCTACAAACTCGTCCTGCGCCGGAAAGCCCCTGCCCTGGCGATGGCGCTCTACGCGCTCACAACCTCGCTCGCCGTGTCTGCAATGCTCGCTATTCTGGGGGTTGACGCGTTTCTCGTGTTGTTTCCCCCCATTCTCTTCAGTGAGTTAGTGATCATGGCGCCGGCGACGCCGCTTATTTTCTGGATCAAGCGCCAATTGCAGGCTCGCGGCATCGAGTTGGAATAACATAAAACGCCGCCAGAGCTTGATGTCCTGGCAGTGTTTTTCATAAACCTGACGAGAAAATTGCTTCACAGATATGACGCGTAGTTCTCGAGGCAAGCAAAAATTACCCGATTAGCGTCATGGTAGTTTCTTGCGCCGCGATAAGCTGCGCGAACAAGATAGATGATATCGTCCCCATCAAATTGCCAATCCACATACTGAAAACCTGTAAGTCGCACCGAGTCTTCCTGAGTGAGTCCGCTATCATCCGTCATCAACGTTTTAGCGATTTCCCAGTGAACCAGGTCTGTCGAAACCGCTAGTGAAAGTATATTGCGCTGATTGGGCCATTTGCAATCGGTGACCTTGTTTACCAGCGACAGATACCGGTGCGATTCAGGATCGCGTCGAATCGTAAACTTTGATGCGCCGCCAGGGAAATCAATAAATCCGGTCGAAGGGTCGAAGCCTATAATCGCACCGTTATCGCGCACGTTCACGATGGCGGCCTTGCCGACAATGGGATGTGCATGGAACCGCAGGATATTCCACACTTCCCCATTGGGCGTTGCAACCAGATTCCCTTCCAGCCAGCCGGGTCGCTCCAGTGTGCCCCATTTGCTCGGCAGCCATGATGGATCAAAAGCCAATTTGTTGCTCATCGTCCAACTATTGGCGTCAAGCAGGTCAGCGTCGACAGCGGCAGAGATCACAGCAGCCTTGAATCCGGAACCCCAGATCAAGGGATCGCAGTCTTCAACGGCGCGATACAACCTGTTCTGATGCACAAGCACAGGCACAGGCGCACAATGGTAATTCGGGGATGCGTGACCTGCCCCACCCGAAAAAAGCAGTCCGGTCTTCTCGTCCGATGGATGCGTCCACGTGAAACCGCCATCGTCGCTTCGGCGGATCACAATGGAGCCCCATTGCTGGCTCGTTCCAAGCAGATAGATACTGCCGCGGTGCAGGTAAAGTGTGGACCAGAACGCATTGAGGACATGCGTTATATTCGCCCATGTATGACCATCATCTTCTGATCGGTAGATGCTCGTTAGCCCTTCCTCACCATCGCTTGTGCGGGGACACCCTGTGCCAAAATAGTCATGACAAGCGACCAGCGCGCCATCTGGCAACCGCACAATACTTGGGCTTCCCAGAAAAGTTTTCGTCTGCTCAGGTTGATACTTCACTTCATGCCAGGTCATGTTCAGCCTCATTGTCAGTGGGGTAAATAAAAAACACCAGCGGGTATAAAACTCCGCCGGTGTCTGGATTATGGACCTGAGGGGATTTGAACCCCTGACCTCCTCAGTGCGATTGAGGCGCGCTCCCAACTGCGCTACAGGCCCGGAAACAAAAAGGATGAAGGATTTATTCCCTCATCCTTCTCAAGCGGGCGACGGGATTCGAACCCGCGACCTTCTCCTTGGCAAGGAGATGCTCTACCACTGAGCCACACCCGCAAACCCACGACGAATCGTGAAATGCCGACGAACAGGCTCGGACTGTTGACCCCGCGATTTTCAGTCGCGTGCTCTACCAACTGAGCTACGTCGGCAATTCTCTGCCTGCGTTTGAGAAACAAGATTTTACCGAATACCGGTAGTTTGTCAAGCCACTCAGTCGCTGAAATCTACGCGCATTTCAGCGTAGTTAATATTACCACACATGATCGGGAGCAACAACCGTGACAACCGTGTCGTTGACCACAAGTCGTTGGCCTGCAGATGCAAACTGGCTGCGCGCGTAGCCCAGCGCCATGCGGCCATCGCTACTCACGCTCGTGACTTTCCCCGCTGCGGCTCCATCCACCTTAAGCTCCGCGCCGGCGGCGATGGCGCGTTCGGCCCGTAACCGGACCAGCCGCTTAGCCAACTGCCCGCGCGATTCCATCCGCGCGATGATCTCCTGGCCGATATAGCACCCTTTCGTAAAGCTCACGGCGCCCAGCAGACCGGCTTCCAACGGGATGTAGTCCTCGTTTATCTCATAAGGAAACATGGGATAGCCCGCGGCGATGCGTCGATCCTGGTACTCAGAGATCGAATCCATTGGGTGCGCCTGGGTCATATCCGGCGGCGGGTTAATCAAAAAATAACCTGATCCGTCTAAAGGAGGCGCCCTAACGATGACGCAATCGCCCGCATTCAAATGGCTGTGCAGGGCAAGCCGGGAAGCGCCGGCGGCCAACGTCTCCGCACTGCCGCTCGCTCCCTCGCCAAAGAGGCCCATGATTGGGTTGGCAGCCGACTTGTCCTCAAATTGAACATCATCGTTAAAGAACACATACTTGCGCAGCCATCGCACCAGTTTGCTCTGACCGTTGCCGCCGGCAATCATCAACAAGGAGTCCGGGAAAGCCAGGACGATCGCGTAGTCGACCATTCGCCCTATCGGGGTGGTAAACACCGTCGCGCGCCCCGTTCCAGGCTGTATCCCCAGCAAATTGCCAGTGGACATGCGGTGAAGGAAATCAATCCGGTTTGCCCCGCGCACACGAATCAGGGAGTAGACCCCAGTCAGATTAACCATTAACGTCTGATCTGCTTTTCATGATCCCGCGCATGATTCGCAATCTCGTTGCCGACAAACTCGCCCAGTGATTGGCCGCGCAGCCATGCAAAGCGCTGCGGGTCGAACAACTCGCTCTCTTGCCATCCACCCAGTCGTTTGATGAGCTGTCGATTGGCGCCGCGCCAGTCGCCCAGCACAAGATCGAGTGGCCGATCCTTCAGACCCGCATAGTCTTCCGCGTTGAGCGCATCCCAGTCGTCGAGCATACGATCAGCATCTTCCGGTTCCTGTTGATGTTCTGCATTGAACAGGATCGTGATACACCGGGCAGTCCATGCCGTCATATGCGCCAGCACGTCTTTAACCGACCATGCGCCGACCGCACCCGCTGCTGTGATCTGCTCAGGCGACAGCGGCGCGATAGCTTCTTCAAGCCCCGCCTGTGCCGACTCCAGAGTGATAATCAGTTCCTGTTTATTCATGCTGTTTATCCAAATCGTTGGCGGTCGCTATTTTTCGTTGTGGTCGCGCTCAAGCCATGCGAGCAAGTCGGCCATGTCTTGTGAACTGAGTGTCTTTGCGAATGTCGGCGTCATCAAACCGGACTGATAGCCCTCAACAACGAAGGCGTTTGGCGCAACGATGCTCTCGTAGATGTATTCCTTCGCGCCCATGTTTGGCTTGCGCGTTGCTGCGCGACTCCACAGGCCGTAGAACGACGGGCCAACCAGACGCTTGTCTTTTTCCTGGCTGTGGCAACCAATGCAGCCCTGCGACGTGAACAGCTTCTTTCCGCCATCCGGGTCACCCTTGGGAAGCTCGGACACGATCTTGGTGAAGTCGCCGCTGACGGGCAGGCTGACTGCCGCCTTTGCTGCGGGAGGCGCTGCGGTTTCGCTCTTGATCGATGTCGGTGTGATGAACATACTGGTCAGGATAAACACGACAATAAAGCCCACACCGGCGATGACAAATGGCTCAGCCTGGGGTGTAATGACCAGCGCCTTGCCAGGTTTAGCATTGGCTGCGGCCTGGGCAGTTTCAAATACTTTCATCGCTGCGTCAGACGGCACGTTTTTACCGAAGAAATTGGTCACGAGTCGCGCCACAAGAGCGCCAATGATGCCGAGCACAATAACCGCGCCCAAAAAGGACACGAAAATGACGGCAAAAAGGATAGTTGGGTTGTCTAGCATTTTGACGGTACCACCTTGGGAAAAAATGAATTGCGAATGTATTCCTCTGCGATTATTTTAATGCCATGCCGCCCTGTATGGCAAACCAAGAGCGGCGATCCTGCTTGGTGCGCCGACTATGCAACAGCACACGCATCGACGAATTCAACAAACAGATTGAGCATGTCCGCTCGCACTGCCGACATTTCTTCCGGGTGCCACTGCACACCAACAACAAAACGCTTGTCTGGCATCTCCATTCCCTCGATAATCCCATCGGGCGCGCGTGACGTGATGGTGAAACCTTCTGCCACCCGCTTGACGGCCTGATGATGGAAGCTGTTGACGCCCACATCCTGGTTTTGGACCATCTTCTCGATGCGCGATCCCGCTTCCACCGCGACATGGTGCAATACCTCGTCGCGCGTCGCATTCTCATAGCGACCATTGTGTTTTAACGTGGACTCCCACTCCGAGGGAATATCCTGCACCAGCGACCCACCCAGGGCAACGTTCATTGCCTGGATGCCGCGGCAAATGCCGAAAATGGGTTTATCATCTGCGACGGCCCAGCGTGTGAGCAGAAATTCAGCCCGGTCGCGGTCGCGGTCGACATAACCTGTCTTTTCGTGCGTCGTTTCGCCATATACCGCCGGATCGACATCGCCGCCGCCTGATAACAGCACGCCATCCACAAGCTCATACAACCCGCGCAATGCGTTCTCATCAATCGTCACTGGCGCCATCAGCGGGATGCCGCCGGCTGTGACCAGTGAATTAATGTATCCCTGTCCAGTGCTGAAGGATCTGGCTGTATTGAATTGGATGGGCGTCGGTATCAAAATTCTAGGCTTATTCATTCTGGTGGGGTATTGTATCAACTCCAGGGATATCGACACGATATACACACCATGCCCGATCTGTCTTCGCCCTCCGCGTTCAAGCGCATCGATCTGATCGATGGAAAAGGAGCGGGGTATCGCCAGTTATGCTGACACGGGGCGCGGCAGCCAGATCGCAATCATGATGCGCATCCAGCCGGCCACGACAATGGCCAACCCAACCGTGACGCCCCACGTCAGCGGCATCGAATAGAGCGCGCGCAGGAAAAGAATGACTGCAACAACAATGCTTTCGACAAAATCGGCCATGGCGCGCAGCAGCGCCAGACCCGCCTGAATATCTACTTGAGGCATGTCGGGTGAGACCAGTAGATACAATCCAATCAGTGCCAGGGTGATAACAAACAGCAAGGCGCTTGGGAACCCGATCAGAAACGCGATCTGCGGCGCCTTGAGCGCGGGTTGTGCGACATGCGCCTGGCGTATCACAGTCATCACGTGCTGTGTCATCGTTGCAGGCGCCACTGGCGCCGCCTCAGCCCGCATTGTGCGATCGAATTCCAGCATTTGATCGAACATGGCGCGCTCATCTGGATGACGGTCAAGGTGCGCGCGCAACACCCGGTAATCGCGCGGACTGAGCGTGCCATCCAACGCATCGATCATCAGTTGTTCGATATCCGCATTATCCGCATTCGGTTTTGTCATACCGACGCCTCCACGAGCCCACTCACTGTAAGCCTGCTATCCAAGAGCCCGCTCTCTGAGAGCCGCTTTGCGAGTGATGATGTGGCCAGTGCCTTGCGCGCTCGGAACAGGCGTGATTTCACCGCATTTACGGTTGAATGGGTGGCTATCGCGATCTCGTCGTAACTCATATCACCCCAGTAAAACATCACCACCATGCTGCGGTCTTCGGCGGGCAACTGCTGCAACATGGCGTGAATTGCGGCGCGTCGCTCGTTGCGCACCGCCACAACATCCGGCTGCAGTTCATTGCTGACAAACTCCACCTCCGCATCCTCAGCCTGATCGGAGAAAGACATCGGTTCGATCTTGCGCCGGCGCAGCCTGTCGATACACAGGTTCGAGGCGATTGACATGATCCACGTCTTAAACCGCCACTCGGAGCGATACGATTGAAGGTGGGTATAAGCCTTAACAAAAGCGTCCTGGGTCGCATCCTGCGCTTCTTCTTCATTGCCCAGCATGCGTAACCCCAGGCGATACACCCGCGACTGGTGCAATTCCACCAGTGTTTGGAACGCATTGCCATCGCCCGCCTTGACAGCATCTATGCAAGCCTGCTCCTGCTGCGCCTCGATAAGCGCAGATTGACTAACAGAGGCCTCTTGCGGGCTGGCGGTGCGGCTGTCCACCGCAAACGTGACCATCTGCTTAATCATCGGCTTACCAATAGTTAATGTCAACGCCACATTAGTAGTACGAACGTCTCCACCAAAAGTAGCACAACCCTAGCGCTTACAATATCGTATCGCGATTTGTCAGCGTCCCAGTGCATTGCGCCACACTAACGTGTAAGGAGACCTATGAGAATCGAAACCAGAGTCATAACGGCGTTGTGCAGTTGTCTGTTGCTTGTGGCTTGCCGGGTTGGCAATCCAGCGCCAGAAGAGGTCACGGCGACTATTTCGTCGCCTGAAAATAACACAGCCGTTCCCTACGGTAAGCCAGTCCCAGTTTCGGTTTCGGCAACCGCAACCGCCGGTGTTGCGCGCGTCGAGCTCAGCGTCAATGGCGCCTTGGTAGCCGTCAGCAACAACGCACAGGTTAACAGTCCATACCAGGCCATTATTTACTATACGCCCGTCGTCGAAGGGCCGCTCAACCTGATAGTGCGCGCTTATGATAAGAACAACACCGCCAGCCCGCCCGTAGGGCTCACGGTGATTTCTACCAGCCAGGCGCAACCCGGCGCCACTCCAAACGGAACGGTGATTGTTCCCAGCCCATCCCCTGGCAACACGAGCAATCCCCCTGTTGCCACCCCGACAGCCATGGAAGGTGTGCTAGGCCCAGGTGGTTGCACGCTCAATGCCCAGTTCATCGCGGATGTCACAGTCCCGGACGGCGCCGTCATCCCCTTACGCGGTTCTTTCGTCAAGACGTGGCGAGTGCGGAACACCGGCGCCTGTGCCTGGGACAATACCTACAGGCTGGTGTTTGCCTCTGGCAATCAGCTCAACGCGGCTGGCTCTGTTCCGTTGAGCACTGCGAAACCAAATGATGTAATCGACGTCAGCGTCCCGATGCAGGCGCCGTCGGATGGGTCGGGTGAGATCAGCGCAGAGTGGCGATTTGCTGCGCCAAACAACGCCATCTTCGGTAACGCACTGACGGTCATCATTTCATTACCCCCGCCACCCACGCCGACCACGCTCCCTCCCCCAACGGCCACGACAACGCCAACGCTCGAGTTCTACGCAGACAACACATCCATCCCGCGCGGTAGCTGCGTCACACTGCACTGGAACACCAGCAACGTTTCAGCGGTGTTTCTAAACGATACCGGCATGGCGTCGCCGTCGAGTAAGGATGTATGCCCCACCGACGTGACAACCTATACGCTTAAGGTCAACCTGAATGATGGCACAATCACGACGCGCGTCCTCGTGGTGAATGTCACTGCGGGCGCACTCATCTACAGCTTCACAGACAACGCCCCTTCGATACGCTGGTATAACGATCTCACGGACACGCTGGCGTTCGGCGGTCCCGACACTGACACGCGCGGTTTCGCGATGAATCGTGACGGCCAGGCGCTAGAGGATGGCAGCTTACAACTCAAAGTAATCGAGACACATCCGCGTTGGGCCACTGGCGGCGCGATCTCAGGCGACTTTGACGTCCCGATCACCATAGAAAGCGGTGACCATTTCCGCGCCCGCATCGGCTTCCTGAATAGCGCCACCAGTGGATCGGTCACATTGCGCCTACTATTCAAGGGCACAGTCGTTGCAGAGACGGCCAAAGCCTATGATGGGACTTTGAAAGACTGGAATATCAACCTGTCGGGGTACGTCGGCCAGAGCGGCAAATTCACGCTGCAAGCGAGTGGAACGCCGACAGCCACACAGGCGTGGATATGCTGGATCAACCCGCGAATTGAGAGATAGTTCTCAGCCGACCCGGATTGTGCGCACCAGCACGCTATTCACCCCGTTAGGTTGAGCCGGCGTATTGCCGTAATCTACCACGCGCAACCGCCCCTGGTCGTCGTACATCCCGATCTCAATACGGTAGTTCCCAGCGGGCAGATTGGCAGGCAGAGATATCTCATAGGTATCGTTCACCACTGTGCTATCCGTCCAACCTGAAGTAGGAACAGGCGCGCCATTATTCATCGGCGCGCGATCGCCATTCGTGCGCACACCGTCGGCAGCCGCGCCGCCCTGCTTCAGCACGTGCACAAAGACGCGATAATCGCGCCCCACATTGGCTTTGGCGCGCCACAGCACACTAAACTGAAACGCCTGCCCGGACGCGTATCGATCCTGACTAAAACGGGCGTAATCGAGGACAATCGGCGACATATCGACATTCAGGTCAATCCGGCCGCCTGTGCTCACGGTCAGCCGGAGCGTCTCGCTCAAGGACAGCTTGGCGCCGGCTGGCGGGTTCAACGCGATGATGGTGCCTTCAGGTTGCAGGCTGTATTGTTCTGCCACGGCCACGCGCCAGCCAACGGTCTGTAAAGTCTGGCTGAGGTCGTCGGTGAACATCTGGCCAACCAGTTCTCCGGGCACTGCTTGCGTCTGTGCCGGCTTGCTGATCACCAACCCGACAAAGCTGGAGGTGAACACCTGAGAACCGGCGGGGGGTTGCTGCTCAATCACCTTTGACTCTGTCGCCTTTGCATCCGGACGCTCTTCCACAATGCGGGTCTGTAAACCGAGTGCGGTCAGTTGCTCTGTCGCTTTGACGACAGTAAGCCCAACCAGGTTTGGAACTGTAACGGGCTTGTTTGCAGCCGTCGTCGCCATGAACGTCGTGGCGGGTGTCACAACCACAGGTGTAGACACGCCGCCCGGAGTGGGCGTGTTGAATGAGCGGTAGACCATCGCCCATACTGGGATCAACCCCAAAACACACAACAAGGCAAGACCAGAAAGCAGCCACAGTAAAATGTCTGTGCCGGATTGCTGCGTGGGCGTACTCGACGTTATCGGTCCGGTCGCGCGTGTCGCTCCAGTCGCGCCCGTTACACCACTTGCGCCCGTGTTGCCGCCGATGACCGATGATCTGGGAACGCCAGCGGGTAAACCGCCGGTAGACACTTGCGGAGGCACGGCCGCTCGTGACGGTGTTTGCGAGGTGCGATTAACCGACGGGGCGCGCGCCACCGGCGTTCGGCCTGTCCCGGCATCCGCCGGCGGCACAAATGGCGTATGCAACGTCTGTTCCTCACCTTGTTGCATATAGGAAGTCAACACACGCGCCACCTGGTCGGCATCGCGGTATCGGCTCGCCGCGTCTTTCGCCAGCATGCGCCGGACGATCGCTTCAAGTTGCAATGGCACGTTGGGGTTCAACGTATGCAACGCTGGCGGCTCAACGCTCAGGTGCATGCGCGCCAACTCACGCGCATCGCGTGATTCAAAGGGCAATCGCCCACACAGCATCTCATAAAGCATGACCCCGATGCTATAGACATCGCTGGCAGGCGTCGGCGCATTGCCAACCGCCTGTTCGGGCGAGAAGTACTGCGGCGTGCCCCACACCACATCGACACGTTCGGCGACCATCGCCGTATAAGCTCGCGCGATGCCAAAGTCTGCGACCTTGGCCCTGCCGTCTGGGGTAATAATGACATTCTGCGGCTTCAGATCACAATGCACTAATCCACGGCGATGGGCATAACCAACCCCTTCACCGATCTGGCGCGCGATGCCGACGGCTTCCTCAATACTGAAAAGTTGGGCGGTAATGACGCGCTCTCGAATAGCCGTCTTGAGGTCCTGTCCCTCAACGAACTCCATTACGATATAGTTGCGGCCTTTTCCATTGACTACATCACTGCCAACGTCATGGATGGTGACGATGTTTGGGTGATTCAGATTGGCAGCCGCCTGCGCCTCTTCACGAAATTTCTGGACAAATTGAGGGTCTTGCGCAAACTTCTCGCGCAACATCTTGATCGCGACGACGCGATTAAGCAACGTGTCCTGTGCCTTATAAACAGTCGCCATGCCGCCGCCGGCGACGATTGCAAGCAGGCGATATCGCCCGTTCAACAGGGATGCGCTCTGCGAATTGGTGGATTGATCACTCATGGCGTCTTCTTGGCATTTAACTCGACTTCTATTTTAGCCGCATTAAGTCCTAAATGGCGGTGCGCATACAAGCAATCATTTAGCCATCTTCTTCAGAGCGTCGTAGGCCGGTCGCGTGATGGTGCGCGGATATGAAGGATCAATCACCGACCACCAGTATTGCTCGGTGTCGGGCGTCCAGTCAAACTGCGGTAAAGACAGCGCAATCATGGGTCCAATCCACGGTTGCCAGTGCGCCTTCGCATATTGATACGCCCGCACCATGTAATCGGCCTTGGTAGTTTCATCGACGGCAAACCAGGCATAATCCTTGTGAACCGGGTCGGTCGTCCAACCAAATTCCAGTATAGCGACTTGTTTATCGCTATCGCCGTGCTGGACCATGATGGCTCGCATATCTTCTGCGCCCCGAAAGGCAAAAAACCTTTGTCCGCCCAGTAACGGGTTACTGGCGGCTTCTTCGGGTGATGTTTCCGGCGCAGCCTTGAAACCAGGAGCATTCACCCCCAGCAGATCGAAATAAGGAGCCGCTCCAGCCTTGTACATGCCTTGCAGGAAGTCAGTATGCGCCATCGCATCTGGCGGCCCGTTGCCCGTTGGCGCAAGACCTGCGCTGATGACAAGCGCAGCAGAATCAGACGCCTTAATCGCCAGGTAGCACTGGCGCAGCATCTCCACGTATTGCGCCGGGTCGGGCGGGTTGCCGCCCCACTCGCGCGCGAGGTTGGGCTCATTCCACACTTGGTATGCCGCCACTTTGCCCTTGTAACGCGCCGCAATCACCGAGCAATAGCTGGTGAAGTTACGCAAGTCCCTGGGCGGGCCGCTCGCGATGCCTTTGCCATCCGGATAAGTGCGATCCCACCATGGGTCTCGATCGAGCCGGATGAGCAACTTCAATCCAAAATGCCCGGCCAGGAACACAGTGTCATCCGCGCGGCTCCAGTCATACTTGCCTTTCTCGACCTCAATGTCGCGCCATGCAAATGTTTGTTTCACCCACGAGAATCCGGCATCCCGCACCAGTCCCAGGTCGCGTGTGGCTATTTCCGGTTTCCACCACAAATAGGCTTCTAACCCGTATCCGGGCGACTCAATCCGCGTGCGCGGATACGGCGTCGGGGGAATTGGGGTTGGTTGTGGCAGAAAGGTGGCGCACCCGGTCAACAACAGCAACACGCAAAGCGAGATTGCGAGCGCGCGCCTACCATTGGAGTTCATTACTGCAAGAGGCTGCCGAAGCCGTATCTAGGGCTTCGGCATATTGGCAATCGCGTCGAAAGCCGGACGCGGCGAACCATCTGGACGGACAACACTGTATGTGGCAGGGTCGCCGCCCGCTTCGTTAGGCTTTTGACCAATCTTCTGAATGTAATCGAGGTTAAAAACAATGCCAAACCGCACAAAGCCTGATTCGCGCATCATCTGGAAACCCTTCACGATCCAGTCGGCCTGCTGTTGTTCGGAATTGTCGAGGGCAAACTCAAACCCAGGCGGATTTCCCGTCACACCCAGGTTCTGCATAGACGCCCAGCCAAACTCTGTTACGCACTGGTTTTTGTTAGTGCGCTGATAGTACCCATACAGCGTGCTCTTAAATGACCAGGAATGATGCGGCCCATCAAATGGCCCGCGGAACTTGGCTAACGGGTTGTTGTAACCTTCGTTCCAATCCTTGTCAGGCGGCATGTTGTACCCATTGAGGTGCACGCCAATGCAATCCACTAACGCTGTTCCACCCGCGGCAACAAACTGGTCCATGTAGGTGAAGTCGTCCATAGACTGGCCGGGAGCGTTGATACCAGTGGGAGCGAGTGCGCCCATAATAACCATGAGATTAGGATCGACTGACCGGATGGTCGGTATAACTGCGTTTAGAAACTTGATGTAATCAGCAGCAGAGATGACGCCGGAGGGGGTCGTCCACTCACGATCGATATTCATCTCGTTCCAAACCTCAACAGCCTGAACACAGCCCTTATAGCGCGCCAGAACTTTTTCGAAGAACTTTGCCGCAAGCGCAAAGTCGTCTGGGGGGCCGGTCTTGGCGGGTTTGATCGTGCTGCGCGCCCACTCCGGCGCATCAATAACGCCGTAGAGGATATTCAATCCCTTCTTGTTCGCGTCAGCCGTAAACGCGTCGAGTAATTGCCAGTTATTCTGCGCCTTGGTCCAGTCGGTTTTGTCTGGCTGAAAATCCTTCCAGCGCACCTGGGCTTTCGTCCAGTTCAGCTTCAACCGCTCGGCCATGATGGTATTCCAATAGCCGATATCGCCCACCGGCCAGTTGCTCTGGATACCATATCCAAAGGTTGCCGGTATGGTGTGGGGCTTAGGACAGGAGAAGTCGGCCATTCCGGGCAACGCACCACGCGGGTCGGCGGCAATTGCCGGCGCATTCGTCGGGTCAGCCTGCGAAGTTGCGGCAGATGTGCTACCCGGCACAGCAGTCGCCGCCTGGGACGGGCTTGCTGCTGTTGCTTTGGGTAGCGGCGTTCCCAACTGGATTGTCACATCCGGCGCGAAAATCGTCACCACAGGCATGAATTTTCCAGTGGCTGTGGAGGATGCACTACGATCAGACGCAGCGCCGCCGGTCAATCCACGAATGCCAACGATAAAAAGAATGACGCCGACAACCAGAACCGCCGCAAAAACCGCCGCACCAATAAGCATGCGCCGTCTGCGGTCGCGACCTGGATCAATCTTAGGGTTGAATGTATAGCGACTCATGAAGCGTTGCGATTTTAACACGCCGCCCATCGGGCTTCACCTTTGAACCCGTGGGCGGTCTGCTGTGAGAATGTTATGGGATGTTTTTTGGCGTGCTGACCAGGCTCAACTCAACCTGCATCGTCGCTGGCAGCACGCTTTGGGCCGTGATGCCCTCCGGCACGCGCACTTTTGGCGTGAGTTGATGCACCCCGGCTGCAAGCCCGGTAACGTCCAGTTCCATGACGACGTCGCTGTCAGTAAGCGTGTTCAGCTTGGGCAGCGGCCCATTCAACAGTATGTCGGCGGTATCAGGAGACACCGTGCTGCTGTAGGTGGAAGTCATGCCAATCAATATGGGTTTGCGTTTGATCGTGCGCGTGCCGATCAGTGGCTGGATGCGTATGTGCACGCGCACGCTGGTCTGCTTTTCCGAGACCAGCGAAACACCCGCAGGGATATCCAGACCCACTTGCTCGTCGACATCGCTCTTGGCGTTACTGATATCCACTTCGAGCGTCTCGATGTAGCCCTTGGTGGCCTGCACTGCTTCCACCGGCCCATAAATAGTCACAATGACGGGGTCTACTGAGACATCAGTGACAGCATAGCCCTCAGAAGGCTGTCCCTTTTTCTTGATCAGCACCGCCAGGTCACGGTAATTGCTGAGCTGTTCCATTAACACTCGCACAGAGATTGTTTCCGGGACAACCTGCACCCCGCTCACAATCTCGCCATCCGCATCGCGCGCAAAAGAGCGCACCTGCTGTTCGACTGATGAGCGCGCGCCATCCACAGAAACAATTACATTGGAAGTTACTACGCGCGAGATGACCTGCTCCGATCCGGTGATCGTTACCTGGAATGGGATTGACGTGGCGGCGCCGGCGCGGAAGCCAAGTGCCGGCGTGCCAATCACGCTGATCCGCAACGGCAGGCGGAGCGAGCGCATAGTTTCAATCCTGACCATCGCTGTGACGGGTTGCGAAGAAAGGATGATGGCCTGTTCCGCCGGTAATGTGGGTGTGAGATACACCATATTGTCACCCACGCTCATTCTGGCAAGATCAACATCGATATGCAGGCTGGCGGCGGTCAATCGATTGATCACGCTGCGCGGCGCGCGCACTGCCGCCGTCACAGAAGATGGCAAATTGCCCGACCATACATTGCTGCCGAGTTGGTTTTCTCCCATCCGGGCAACCCGCACTGTGATTCGCTCTTCAACAATGGGATCATCTTGTAGGGTGGATAGGGTCCAGGCGCCAAAACCGAAGAATAGCGCCAGAAACATCAGGCCGAAATTATTGACGAGCCAGCGAACCATTAGGTTTATTATAGGCGTGATAAGCATCCGGCCATTGCGCAACACCCATGGAGTTGGGCCGGGACGAGATTTGTCGTTTTGACACCTTGACGAAACCGGCGACGGCCATATAATATTCGCTCGTAGCAGGATTCTTGACGATCCTGATACCACGAAAAGTTTCGACGCAGTACACCTGGACGTGATGGCTATTCTTACACAAGAACCAGCCATCACGTTTTTATTTTTCCTGGCGACTGCGATTAATAGTGACTAGCGATTAAGGATCAGGGATTGGGAGACGCGCGCGCCAACCGCATCCAAGATCGACAGCAAATACAGTGGACGAAAAAAGATTACAAGGAGAGATATGAGCGAAAAACTAACGGTGCCATCTGAAAGTCTGCCTGGCGGCGGTCTTACCCCAGCTGTCACCCCGACGACAGGAGCCGAAGCCCTGGAGTTTGCGAAGGCTCGCAAAGTGGCGCAGATCGACCTGAAGTTTGTTGACCTGCCTGGGCAGTGGCAGCACTTCACCATCCCCATCAATATGTTTGGCGAGGATGCATTCGTAGAGGGTGTTGGTTTCGATGGTTCCTCAATCCGCGGATTCCAGGCGATTCAGGAAAGCGACATGCTGCTCTTCCCCGACCCGTCGACTGCGGTAATTGACCCGTTCTCTACGGGCGTCCCAACCCTCTCTATGATCTGCAATGTCAAGGACCCGATCACCGGCGCTTCCTATACGCGCGACCCGCGCTACGTGGCTCAGAAGGCTGAAGCATACGTGAAGAGCACCGGTCTGGCTGATAACGCGTACTTTGGGCCGGAAGCAGAGTTCTTTGTGTTCGATTCGGTGCGCTTTGACCAGAATCAGTACAGCGGCTATTACTTCATCGACAGTGATGAAGGCGCCTGGAACAGCGGGCGTGAAAACAATGGCCGGCCGAACCTGGGTCATCGCCCCCGCTATAAGGAAGGCTACTTCCCGGTTGCCCCACTGGACAGCCTGCAGGACATCCGCACACAGATGGTCATGACGCTGATCTCTCTCGGCATCGACATCGAGACGCATCACCATGAGGTCGCGACGGCGGGTCAGTGCGAAATTGACATGCGCTTCGGCACACTCACCAGAATGGCCGATCAGATGTTGACCTACAAATATGTGATCCACAATGTGGCGGCGCGCAACGGTAAGACGGCCACTTTCATGCCCAAACCGCTGTTCGCAGACAACGGTTCCGGTATGCACGTTCACCAGAGCTTGTGGACGGCCGGCGTGCCGCTCTTCTCCGATCCGGCGGGCTATGCAGGCATATCGCAAATGGCCAAGTGGTATATCGGCGGTCTGCTCAAGCACGCCCCCGCCTTGCTGGCATTGACATCCCCGACAACCAACTCGTATCGCCGCCTGGTTCCCGGCTATGAGGCGCCCGTCAACCTTGTATACTCACAGCGCAACCGCTCAGCCGCGTGCCGCATCCCGATGTACAGCCAGAATCCGAAGGCCAAGCGCGTCGAGTTCCGCTGTCCCGATCCACTAGCCAATCCCTACCTGGCTTTCAGCGCGATGCTGATGGCCGGCCTGGATGGCATCCTGAACAAGATCGATCCGGGTGACCCACTGGATGTCGACATTTTCGAGTTGTCGGCAGAAGAGAAGACGCACGTCAAGACTGTTCCTGGCAGCTTGCCGGAAGCACTGGAGGCTCTCGAAAAGGATCATGCCTTCCTGCTCGAAGGCGGCGTGTTCACGCAAGACCTGCTTGAGGTCTACATCGCCTACAAGCGCAGCCGCGAAGTCGATCCGGTGCGCCTGCGCCCGCATCCCTACGAGTTCTACCTGTACTACGAGCTGTAATCCCTCCGGTGAACAGGCCACAAAAAAGCGGTAGTCGTCCTGGACGACTACCGCTTTTTTTATAACTTTATGAAGCGATATTTGATCAAAGCCCGTATCGCGGGCCAGCCATCGAGCGGCGACAGCTTTTTTTGCTCGTGACGCGCGTTGTACGAAATCGGCGCTTCAACGATGCGATAACCGCGCCGGGCAATTTTCGCTGTAATCTCGGCCTCCACGTCAAAGCGGCGACACTCGAGTTTCATCCCCTGCACCACCTCGCGCGACATGGTCTTATAGCATGTCTCCATATCGGTGATTCTGACTCCATACAGGATGCTTGTGGCAAGCGACAGGAACTTGTTGCCCAGCGCCATATACCACTTTTGAGTGCCCAGGTTGCGCACGCCGAAGACGACTTTCGTCTCCCCCCTCAATATCGGCGCGACCAGTTTGGAATAATCGTTCGGGTCATATTCAAGATCGGCGTCCTGAATGATGACGATATCACCCGACACTTCCTGCAATGCAGTCTGAATAGCCGCCCCTTTACCGCCATTCACTTTGTGCGAGAAGATGCGCAGATTCGGGATGTGCCCCTGCTGCTTGAGGATATCGCTGGTGCCATCCTTCGAACAATCGTCCACCAGGACGATCTCCTTTTCGATAGGCACGTCGGAAACACGCTGGAGAATTTCAGCGATGGTTTCGGCTTCGTTATAGACGGGCATGATGACGGACAACTTCATAATTGTTATTCAATATCCTCTCGCAAAATCGACCAGGTTAATCAGTGACTCGCCGGCTTGATAACGTCGCAGATTCTCCGCAAATAGCTCAGCCGCCCTGCGCTCGTAGTTTGGCGTGATACCGGCAATGTGCGGCGTCATGATCACATTATCCATGCGCCATAACGGATTGTCCACAGGCAACGGTTCACGCGCAAACACATCAAGTGCGGCGCCCGCAATCCTGCCGTCAATCAATGCAGCAATCAACGCCTCTTCATCCACCAGATCGCCGCGCCCGATATTCACCAGGCAGGCTGAGCGCTTCATGGCAGCCAACGCCGCGCCATCAATCATACGGTAAGTCGACGGCGTCAGTGGCGCGGCAAGAACCACATAATCACACTCGCCCAGAAACTTGAACAACTCATCGCGGCTGTAAAATACCACGCCTTCAGAATCTCCATGGTGCGCCGGCGCTGCATTTCGCAATGCCAGCACGCGCATGCCAAGTCCCTTGCAGACCTGAGCAGTTCGCTTGCCAATGGCCCCGTAACCGATCAGCCCGGCAGTCGCGCCATACAACTCAGCCGGCACAAACCGCGCGCGATTGCCGTCCCATTCGCCCCGCTGCTTCATCCTGAACGCTGCGGGCAAGTGATGCGCCAGGCCGAGCATCATCATTACGATATATTCAGCGATGTTGATGCCATGCACACCCGCTGCAGTCGTCAATTCTATGTCGGCGCCGGCGGCGACGTTACGCCTGAATAATGAATTCCCCACCAGATGATCGACGCCCGCAGAATGCGCCTGCACCCATTTAAGGTTGGGCGCCTGTTCAGATGCGGGCAACGGCCCATGCGTGTAGAACACCGTCATGGCTGCGAGGATATCAGCAGGTATCTCGCTGAGGCTGGCAGTCGGGTAAAAGTGAAACACTGCGTTCGACGCGGCATCTTTGATTAACTGTGCCGCGGCATCGTTAAAATCGGTCAATACAACAACATTCATGATTTTCTCCGTCCTATTGTCTGGGTGATCCTTTCAGCGATAAAAACCAATACACGCCTACGACCAGCACCCCGCCTTGTGCCAGCAGATATGCCGGCAGCAGCCAGTCTGGTATTAGTCCGTCGGTTCTGTTGATCAGCACGGGCGGCAGGCCTGTAGTTTGCGCCCCTGGCTGCGCGTTCAACGCCTTGATTGGATTCGGGGTGCGCAGAATGAATGCCGCTGTTGGCGATGCAATCAGCCTTATTGTGCTGTCACTTCCCGGCAGCGCCGCCGGCTGCACAGTGTGTATTGGAACCGAAGTGTTATAAGGAGAAGGCGAGACCGCTCGCGTTGCGTCGAATTGGGTTCCTGAGGTTGCCCGTGAGACCGGCGCCGCCAACGCAACCTGAGGTGTGCCGTTGGGGTCATATTGAACGCTCGCTGTTGAGGCGACAGTGCGACCACCGGCATCTCGTAACTGTGCATATACGGTCTTTGGCCCGGGCAGGGAATCAAACGTGAACGGGATGAGCGGCTCAAAACGTTGCCATGTCGCATTCTGAAATGACGGACTGCTGCTCACCCGCGCCTCGATGACGCTGCCGATGGTGTTGCCTTCGCCGCCTGCGACCGCCTCTTCCTGGGTCAGGTGTATTGCAACCTGCGGCGATGTGATCGCTATCGCGCCATCGTTGATAAATATCGGCAGCACACCAGGTTGAGAGCCAAAGGTTAACGTCCAGTAGGTCAACTGTATCCCGGCGTTGTTGGTTGCTGTCTGCGCGCCGATCCCCACCTCGCGATACCGCGAACTCAGGATACTGCGGCTCTGCGTCTCATCCTTCAGAAAGTAGTCAAGTGCTTCAGAAAATCCATGGCTTCCGGCATACACATTCTCGGCCCACACGCGCATTTGCTGCCATGCGGGATAACCCGCAGCACTGATCCGTTCGACCGGAATCGACCCACTTGAACCCGTATGATCGACAAATCCCCGGGCTGCCATGTCATCACTGTGCGTCTGAGCAGCCTTCTCCAGTGCTGGATTGACAGCCAATGGCGCCAATCCACTCGATACCCTCGTCCTGTTTAACGACAGCAATATCGAAGCCTTATCAGTAGTCTGCGCTTGCGCGCGCTGCGGATATCTCACGAATGAGCCAAGCATGATGCAGACGACCATGACTAGCGCCTGCGTGAAGACGATTCGTCGCTTCATAGCAGCGTCACTTCCCCCTCTCTACCAGTGGGACAAACGCGTGAAAATCCCGCCTGGGCAATTCGGGCAACGTCAGCGTTCCAAGAAACAACAGGTCGTCGCGCGCAGCCACGCCGTTTTGCTGCGCAGGCCAGCGCGCTTGTTGACCGGCACGGTCATAGACACCCGCGTACAGCATATATTGCCCTGCCGGCGCGTCTTTGGGAATCACCAGGCGATGAATCTGGCTGATGCCTTCGCCGGGGCGGTAGGTGATCGTTGAGCGTTTGCCCTGCTCTGGAGGGTTGTCGTCCTGCGCAACCATCTTGCCATCCGGCCCAACCACGTGCAGGAAGAGCACCCCATCACGCGCCGGCTGAGATTCAACGCGCCAGTACAACTGGAAGCGCAGTGTGACGGCGCGCGCGAAGGGCTGATCCAACGCATATCCAAGAAGCGCCATCTCGCCGGCTTTGCCGCTGACGGGTTGTGGAATCGTCTGCGCGACCGGGCTGAACGGGAAATCATTCACCTGGATAATTCCGAGGAAGGTTCCATCCGCAACGACAACGCCGTTATTGCCTGCGCCAGGCGCGGACTTGCGCGCGACAGACAGCCTGTAGAGCCCGGGCTTTACCGTAAAGGGAAGTTGCAACGACTGTATTGTTCGCATGGCTTCACCCACGGGCCAGGTCGTCACAGGTGGATCGTTGTTAAGCTCCTGTAGCGGCGACTCGACAACGGTTCCGCCTAGCATGGCTTCGAGACGCAAGGTTGTTCCCCACTCAACGGTTGGCGGCGCCGTCAGTCGCCAGGTCAGTATGACGGGAAGGATATCCCCTGGGGTGATCGTTGCGGGGAACTCGGTTTTCTGCAGGATCACCCCGCTTGTTTGCCACACACTGGGAGCGGACTGACTGCTCGGAGTCCCTCTGGGATCGTCCGCACTGGGGGGCCAGCGCGGGATACGGATGCAGCAAGCAAGCGTTGCATCATCGACCGGCTGGAAGATGGTTCGATACACCTCCGCCTTCTCACCTGCGCCAAGCGCAAGCTCAAGCATATACGGCTGATTTGGCAACCCCACCGGCAACGGAACAACATAGTCTTCCCGATATAGACTGCCTGACCCCCATAAGAGTGGCGCGCGATCGAGCCTGGCCGGCAGGAACCAGTCCGCCCAGACGCGTTGATCCGCTGTCCCAGAGGAACCCTGAAGAGTCTTCAGGCGCAGCGCAACACTATAAGCGCCGAGTTTCAGATTGCCGGCGGGTCTGCGCCAGTACAGGCTGAGTTGCATATTTGAATAGCGGTGATAGGGATTGCCAGGACTGATGTCATAGCCAACCACATCAGGAACCTCCGGCCCGGCGGCATTCTGATCGGTCTTATGCGCAGTCGGCGGCAGAGTAGTCATCACTGCCGGCGACACCTCAAATAACATCAAATCAAGGATGTTTGTCTGGCTGGGAAATGAAAGCCGGTCCCGTCGATGCAACGATAGAAACAGTTGCCCCATCTTGCTGTTCGGATCCAGATCGACGCCGCCGGTGTTCGCGAACCAGATGCGCCTGTAATGGCTGGTCAGTTGCTGGCGCACTTGTTCGTCATCCGACACAACTCGCGCAGGGATCAATTCGATCGGAAGATCGTACAGGAGTCTTTTAAGCTCCTCTTCCGGTGTGTAGAGCGTGATGACAAACACATCGCCGGGGCGCCAGTTATCGCGAATGTACTGCGCCATGCCGCGCCAGTCATCCTGCCACGATGGCGTGTGAATAAACGTATACGCCATACCATAGACTTGTGCAACCACGATACTCACCAGTGCGACGACGCCTATAATTGCACTCGCGCTGCGCGCCACTGTCTCCCACGGCTTCGATCGGACAAATCGCCTGAAGTGTCCTGCGAGCAATCTGAATTGCAAAACCCCAATGCTAAACGTTCGCGCCCACAACACATGAACGGCAGGGAGGATCAGTATCGAATATCGAAAGCTGGGGTGATGGTCGATCAGATAATAAACCAGCACAAAGACCATTGGGAACACAGACACTAACCCAAGGAACAACCGTGATGTCCTGGAGTAAGTCCTGTCGACCTCTCCTGTGGCGAGAGATTTGGGCAGGAATATGCCGAGGACAAAGACGGCGATAACAAACCATGTGAAGATTCCCTCCGATGGGTCAGAGGAATTCATGCCAAACAACGTGGTGTTGAACACGTTCTGCACAATGTCGCCGAATGGGTCCATGACCACATCGGTGTTTTTCGTCCCATCAAAAAACGGGCGCAAGCGGAATGCAATATCCCCGCCAACTCCCGCCGCTAATGCAACGACCAGGATAACGCCGACAACACCGCCCAGAATGGCAAAGTCGCGACGCGAAATTTTAGGGCGCTTGTACACGATCACTGCTGCAGCAAAAAGGAATTGCGCCGCAAATAATCCCACGACGGAGTAATGTGTAAATAGCGCGCATGCGGTGATGCCAAGCCACAGCGCCCACACTCCTGCCGCCAACCTGCGCGTCTGTGTTGCCCGGAAGAGAAAATAGTTGCTCAATCCGGCAAGCAATGGGATAACCGTATACATGCGCAGTTCATGGCCATACCATTGATAGGCAGGCGACAGAAATGCAATCGCGGCGGCAAAAACGGCGACGCGACTGGAGAACAACCGGCGCCCCAGCACATAGGTCACTGGGACGACTAATATCGACGCGAATGCGCCAACCAGCTTCAACGCAAACTCACTCTCGCCCAGCAGAACGCCCGTCGCCTTCAGAACTGCGAAGTACAAAGGCGGGTGCAGGTCGATGGTGTGCACGCCTTGCATGACCACTACGTTGGCAAAGATGTCCTGCCACGAGCCAATCAACCTCGACAGGGTCAGGCTTTCATCAATCCACAGGCTGCGACCTGTCAGATCAGCGATGCGCAACACCGTCGCCAGCAGCGTCAGAGCTGTCACGAGCCACAAGTCTTGATTTTTGGTTTTCATCGTTTATGAACACGCAATGTGCCAAGAATAACGGAATCCTCTATGATCGGAAGGCTATCTGATTGGGCATGCAAGCGCGCAGCCCCTGCATCAGGGTTGTACACGCCTGCCACAACACGGTATTCTCCCGCCGGAAGGTTCGCCGGCGTCACCATCGCATACGCATCGCGGACGGTTTCTCCCACTTTCCACGTCGTCATTGGCATCATATCGCTCAAGGCAAGTTTATCGCGTTGAAAGACCGTGCTGCCGTCTGCCGCTAACACATGCACGAAGACCTTGTAGTTGACATCGAGCTTTTGCGTTGCCCGCCACTGTAGCACGGCATAGAACCAGTCTCCGGCAACTGCTTCCTGCCGTATCCAGAACGCCGCCAGGTTGAGCCTGTCCCCAAACCTTACGTCAACTGGCTCAGATGGAACGGCGACAAGAGGGTGCTGCTGCACCTGATACAGCGGTAATCGGATCTGCCCGAAACTGAGTTCACCAATCTCGTATCCATTAGCCCACAGGGTGGATTCAACCAGCTTCTGCGGATCAACCACGCCATCCTGCCAGAGAAACAGACGCACACGATTTGGATTGAGCTGATTCAATGCCGCGACATAGTCTGCATCGCTCTTGAGCACGCCGTGCAATCCTGAGGGAACGGCGATGAATCGGCCAGTCTCCTCCGCGAATCTGGTGTGTAGATAATACTGCACAGCGTAGTTATCACGCGTCACCACAACCACGTCCCCCGGGACAAGCGCCGCGACAACATGCGCCATAGCCGCGTAAACATTGTCCCGCGCCACAGCCGGGTCGGTATAGTTTGCAGCGAGCGCAGGCAACCACAACGATCCGAGCAACGCGGCTGGAACAAGGCCGGCCACGGCGAGTAGACCTGCGCGTTTACTGACATGGAAGCGCGTCCCCCACACTGCTCCAAGTCCCTCTGGGAGCGACTGCGCCGCCCCGCCGATCAGAATAATGACGAACGGCGCCGCGTAAATCAAGTAGCGCGGGTGAAACACGGACCTGTATGGATATATCACCCGCACAGCTACGATTGCGCTTAAAAGTGAGGCCAGTGAGAGGGCGAGCAGAAATACGAGCGCGCGCCACTGCTTCCTCAACGCCAGCGCGCCGATGGCAATGCTGACAGAACAAGCCAGCGCGATGGGCCACCAGTCCGGTAATGGTCGCGCCAGTCCACCACCTGCAAACGCTCTGATCCACTCGCCGAAACGACCATCAATCGTGTTGAGCGGGAAGACAAAACCATCATCGTAGGCAAATCCGACCGACGCAAAGAGCAGCCAGGGCAACAATACGATGATGACGCCGCTGGCGGCCAGCATCCATCTGCCGACAGAGCGGAATAACTTACGCAACCGGTCTCGCGCCGTCATGCGGTAAGCCCGCCAATTGCCCGACCTCTGCACAAGAATGACCAGTACAGCTAGACCATGTGCGGGCAACAGGAAAATGGCGTAGTAGTGTGAATAGATCGCCAGTGCAAGCAGGCTGGCGGAAACCAGCAGCGGTGTCAAACGTAAAGGATCGCGCAACCATCTCCACAGCCAGTAACTCGCAGCCATGCAAAACATCGCCACCAGCGCATACATGCGCGTTTCCTGCGCATACCAGACCGCCAATGGGCAGACGGCGTACAACAGCCCGGCCACCGGTAGAGACCCGGTCTTTTTGAAGAGGGCGCGAGCCAGAGCCATCACCAGCGCAACCGTGGCGACATCGGCGCACACGGACAGGTAGCGCATGGCAAATGAGGTTTCGCCAGTCAGATCGATCCAGAAGTGCAGGAGCGCGTAATACAGGAACGGGCTGCGGTCAGCAGCGGTCACCGTCGCCATCTCGCCCAGCGGTAAGCGCGCCAAATGCCATGACCAGCCCTCATCGAACCAGATGCTTTGCGCGGACAACCCGGCGGCGCGCAACAGGAAGCCAAGCAGAATGACCAGCCCAGGAAGGGCTAAGGCCCTCACCCATCTACTCATCAAAACCCAAACCGCGTTCTTTCATACTTACATAGCGATTTTGAGCGATCACAATATGATCGAGCACATCGATATCCAGCAACTTGCCCGCCTGAACTAACGTTTTTGTTACCTTTACATCTTCTGCCGATGGCGCCGGGTCACCCGACGGGTGATTGTGCGCCACAATGATGGACGCACAATTTGCCCGGATGGCCTGTTTGAACACCTCTGCCACGCGCATGCTGGCCGTATTCAGGCTGCCTTTGTAAACCTGGTGCGCCGAAAGCACGCGATTGCGCGTATCCAGCAACAAGGTGCGCACTTCCTCCTGTTCGAGCATCCCCATCTCAAGCATCAAGAGCTGTGCCGCGTCACTCGGCGTTTTAATCTGCGTTCGCTGCTGGTCGGGTGCGCTCAGGATCATGCGCTTACCCAGTTCAAGCGCTGCCTTGATCTCGATCGCTTTAACCGGGCCAATGCCGTGCACATTCTGAAGTTCGTTGACATCCGCGCGCGCCAGCCCGCTCAGCCCGTCAAACTCCTTAAGCATTTGATCAGCCAGCGCCAGCGCGCCGACGCCGCGCGGCCCCATCCGGATGAGAATCGCCAGCAGTTCGCGTTGCGACATCGCGCTGGCGCCGACTGCCAAAAAGCGTTCGCGCGGGCGCTCACCCTCCGGGATGTCGCTGATCAATACATGATATTCTGCTTTAGGTAGTTCTTCGCTGCCGGCAGCGGAGGATGTCTCGCTCATGATGTCAACCGTCCTGAAGGATG
Source organism: uncultured bacterium (assembly GCA_903921365.1). GTDB lineage: Bacteria > Chloroflexota > Anaerolineae > J036 > Brachytrichaceae > CAIXPS01. Next base: position 78,333 of record CAIXPS010000217.1, read on the forward strand.
CCAGGCCATTGTGGCTTGCTGAAATCCTCAATTGCTTCGTCCAGTATAATCGCGCCTGATGGAGAATATCAGCAATCTGATCGTCACAGCCGTCGCAGTCATTGGCGCGATAACTGCAGCACTCATTGGCGGTCTTACTATCTGGACATTTCGCGACATACGCTCGCGCTCACGAGACATTCTCGTACAGATTCTGGCAACCGTGATGGTCGGTGTTGTGCCGATTGCAGGCATCCTGGTCTATTTCATGTTGCGCCCGCGTGAAACGCTGGCCGAAGCCTACGTGCGCGCGCTCGAAGAGGAATCGCTGCTTGCCAGCATTGAACATCAGGAGTTTTGCCCGTCGTGTGGACGCCGGGTTGACACCGACATGGTTCTCTGTCCCAAATGCCATACGACCTTGCGCAACTCATGCCCGAATTGTCACCGGGCGGTGCATCTATCGTGGGATCTTTGCCCATACTGTAGTGAAACACTCCAGCCTGAAATACCAGTAATAAATAAACGCAAGCAGCGCCAGGTACAGGCGCCTCAACCCCGTGTCGCAACAACACTGCCACCGGCGCAGGCACAATCCATGACAGACGCTCCAGAGACGATGAATCCTGCCAGCAACGGCAACGGCGCCTCAAACGGCAACGGCGCCCCAAGTGGATTCACGGGGATGCTGGATAAAGTCGGCGGCGCGATTGAAGGACTGCTGGATCGTGTCAGTTCGCGCGGCTCAAGCAGCGCGCAAACTCAGCATACCCAGCCTCTTCAGGAGGAAACCGGGCAAGTCTCTACGCCGCTATACGCGCGCACTCAAACAAACCCCGAAATGAGCAAGGGAGCGACAGTGCCCATTAAACCACTCATCAGTCGCGAAGAGCCCCTGGAGTAATGTCCGGAATAATCCGCTTATCGCTACCGTCACCGCAAGAAAAACCGGCGCATCTCAAGAACGAGATGCGCCGGTTGCTCTATACCGTGTGAACCTTGATCAGGTTCGTCTTGCCGGAACCGCTTCCCAGCGGCACGCCGGCGGTAATCACGATGCGTTCGCCGGGTTTGGCGTAGCCTGCGCGGACAACGTATTCTGTGGCTGCGTCGAACATCTCATCAACAGTCATATAAGTCGGCATCTCCACGGCGCGAACATCCCAGATAAACGCCGTGAACTGGTGCGTGCGATGGCTGGGTGTGACGACCACAATCGGCGTTGCCGGGCGGTGACGCGCCACCATGCGGGCGGTAAACCCCGAACGCGTAGTGCACACAATCACCTTTGCCCCAATGTCGCGCGCGATCTCAGCCGCCGCAGTCGTGATTGCCTGCGTGATGGCGTCAGGCGACGGGATATCCGCCGATGCGGTGTCGACGCGGTTCACCGACATCATCGCCGCCTCACAGCCTTCAGCCTCAGCGCGCGTGGCGATCCGCTCGATCGCTTGCACCGACTCAACCGGATACTCGCCCGCCGCCGTTTCAGCGCTGAGCATGACAGCGTCTGTTCCATCAAGAACGGCATTTGCCACATCGCTCGCCTCGGCGCGGGTCGGCTGCGGCGCGTGGATCATGCTCTGTAACATCTGCGTCGCGGTGATGACCGGCACCCCTGCGCGCAGACAACTATGGATGATCTTCTTCTGGTAGAAAGGCACTTCCTCTGCAGGCGCCTCAACGCCGAGGTCGCCGCGCGCCACCATGATGACATCCACTTCACGCAGGATATTTGCCAGGTCATCCACAGCTTCCGGTTTTTCGATCTTGGCGACAATGAACTGCTCGCCGTGCAGATCGTTCAGAACTGCCTTCAGGACTCGCACGTCGGCCGCTGAGCGGACAAAGGACAGCGCCAGTGCATCCAATTTTTGTTCAACGGCAAAGGCCACATCGACTTTATCCTTGTCAGTAAGGGATGACACGGACAACTTCGCGCCCGGCACAGCCACACCCTTGTGCGACGTGAGCATGCCGCCTGTTACAACGCGGCACAACACGCCTCCTTGTTCATAGTTTCCTGTGACACACAGCTCGATGGCGCCGTCATCAATCAGCACCCGGTATCCTGGCTGCATGGCCGCGATGAGATCTGCGTGCGGCATTGGAATAATTGTAAGTTCATAGGAACCAGTGAAGGCATGCGTTGCAGAGAACATCACGGTGTGATCGCGCGCCAGATTCACGCCATCGGGAATATCTCCGACGCGATACTTTGGCCCCTGCAGATCGCCCATAACGGCGACCAGTCTATTTTCCTCAACCGCCACCCGTCGCACCAATGCGATGCGACGGGCATGTTCGTCGTGTGTTCCATGCGAGAAGTTGACGCGCGCCACATCCATGCCGGCGCGAATCATCTCACGCAGAATTGGCTCGGAATCACTCGCCGGCCCAAGTGTGCAGACAATTTTTGTGCGCATAAAGTGTCTCAGATTGTATAAGCAACTCCGACCGCGCCAGGCCCGGCGTGTGTCGCCACGACTGGCCCGACTTCAATGACAACGGGGTCTTTCAGTTTCAAACTCTGGCCGCAGGCGGTCATCAGGTCATTCGCAGCGGCAGGCGCAGCAGCGTGCATAAAACCCAATTGGCGCTCAGTATTTCCCCCGAGATCCTGCACCGCGATATCACGCAGTCGCAGTATTGCCTTGTTTAATGTGCGCACGCGCTCAACTGGCTCCAGCCGGCCATCTTTTACGGCAATGATCGGTTTGAACTGGAGCATACTGCCAACAAAAGCCTGTGCGGCGCCGATACGACCGCCCCGACGTAGATTCTCAAGTGTTTCGAGCGTAAACACCAGCCGTGTGCGCGGAATCATCGACGCAATTTCGGCTTTGATCTCAGCCACGGTCGCGCCTGCCTGCGCCATACGAGTAGCATGAATGACCAATAACGACAAACCGGCGTTCACGTTGCGACTGTCGATAATTGTGATATTGCCGCCTGCCATCTCGCGAGCAGCTTCTGCCGAGGCAATCGTGCCGCTCAGATCGCGGGAAACATGGATAGAGATGATCTCCTCCCCCTTCAGCCCTTCGTAGATGGACACAAAGTCGCCCACTGCCGGCTGTGAGGTAGACGGAAAATTCGGGTCTGTCTTAAGGCGCTCATAAAACTGTTGTTTGGTGATCGTGACGCCGTCTTCGTAAGTCTTCGCGCCAAATATAACGTGGAGATTGGCAACTGCCGTTATGCCATACTGTCGCACTTGGTCTTTCGAGAGGTCACACGTTGAGTCCGTTACAATCTTTACCATGTTGTTCCCTTCCTTGCGGGCCATTGTAGTGTGGTAGTGTAATTGTCGCAAAAATGAAACCGGACATGACACCAGCCAAACCTGCCGAACGCGTTGTTCTAGCCATAATAGTCATCCTCTATATCTGCGCAGGCGTCGTCTATAGCGTCAGCACCCCATTTCTGGACGTGTCTGATGAAGTGCGCCACTATGCAATGGTTGAGCAACTGGCGCAGGGTCTGGGGTTGCCAAAACAGGACCCCGCCCATCATGGGTTTTATGAGCAGGAGGGCAGCCAACCCCCACTCTATTACGCGATCATGGCAATCATCGCGTTACCCTTCGACCGCGCCGACTTTATGCAACTGGCACAGTTTAACCCGCACGCGCTACTCGGCCGCGCTGACGCAACGAACAACTTCAATCAGGTGATCCATACCGCAGCGGAAAACTTTCCATGGCATGGGACGGTGCTTGTGGTTCACGTGCTGCGGCTACTCGGTATTCTGATGGGCGCGGTCACGGTTTTATGCGCCTATGGAATTGCGCGCGGTCTCGTCACCAGCGCGGACGCAGTGAGTCCTCGCGCAAGCCCGGCACAGTCGATGATCCCGCTGGTAGCCGCGGCATTAACAGCGTTTAATCCGATGTTCGTGTTCATCATGGCGTCAGTCAACAATGACACGCTGGCGACAATGCTGGGATCGCTCGGCCTCCTGCTGGCGCTGCGGATCATCACACATCGGCTGACATGGCGAAACGCTGCTGTGCTTGGGCTGGTGATGGGCGCTGCGGCGCTCTCAAAGTCATCAGCGTTAGCGCTTGTGGGCGTCATCCCCCCGGCCATCTTTGTGAGCGAATGGCTACGCCTGCGATCACAGACGACTACAACCAGCAGGAGAAGAGGAGACGCCGAGCGGGAGAAGGGGAGAACAGGAGGAGAAGCGAAGGGAGTCATCACCGCTATTCGCGTGGCGCTGCCACCTCTGCTCCTGATGGTTGCCATCGTCGCAGTCACCGCAGGCTGGTGGTACGCGCGCAACGCCATACTTTACAACGGGGACTTCACCGGCACAACGATGATGGCCGTCATCGCAGGCCCGCGCGACCGGTTGCCGACAGCGCTGGAGTTGATTAACGAATGGGATGGGTTTCGCAAAGCCTACCTGGGATTGTTCGGCGCGGTAAACATCCCAATGGCGGAATGGACGTACCATGCATTTGATGCGGTTCTTGTGCTGGCGGGCGTGGGATTGCTCACCAACGGCATTCGCGACTGGGTTTCTCGCAAGCGCGAGCGCGAGCACGGCCTCACAATCGGCGCGCTAATGTGCTTTGGCGCTTTTGTCATCGCTTTCGCGGCATTGATCCGCTGGACATCGATCACGCTCGCCAGCCAGGGGCGCCTGCTGTTCCCGGTCATTGCGGTGATCTCAACGTTTATCGCGCTTGGACTCGGACGGCTGGCAAGTGTGCCCCTGCGTCGCGCCATGAATGCGGTGGTGATTGCATTGTGCGGAGGTCTGGCTGTCCTCACACTCGCCAGCCCGTGGTTGTACATCCGCCCCGCATATATCACCCCCACCCTGCTGCAAAACGAAACCCAATTGCCTGCGAACATGGTAAAGACCGAACTACGCTTCGAAGACGCGATACGCTGGATCGGCTACAAAGTGGAGACGCCTCGCGCGCGCCCCGGCGAGGAGTTCATCGTCACGCTGTACTGGCAGGGGCTGAAACCGATGACGGCCAACTACAGCGCTTTCATCCGGTTATACGGGCGCGGTGACACACAGGTGGTTCTCCTGGATACCTACCCCGGCGGCGGCATGTGGCAGACGTCGCGCTGGCAGCCGGGCGAGATCATCGCTGATCGTTATCGCCTGCGCATTCCTGACACTGTCACCAACACACAGTTGATGCCAACCGCGCTGTGGCTCGATGCCGGTTACTGGAATTTTGACACCAGGGAATTTCTGCAGACCTATGATGGGAACGGCAATCAAACGGGGCGGCAACGCTATGAGGCTGGGGCTCTCGCATCCATCCAACCGACAACGACTGCCAGTGCGCCCGCGCAGCCACGCCTGGCGGGCGCAACGGCTGCCATCACTGCCATGAAGCAGGCAGGCTCAAAGCTGGCTGTCACAGTGAACTGGACGGCCACGTTTGATTTCGGTGAGGACTACACCGTCTTTATGCATCTGTTCAACAACAAGGGTGAGAAGGTAGCACAAGCCGATGGCAGGGCTGCCGGCGGGACATTCTCGGCGCGCTGGTGGCGCAGAGGCGACCAGGTCGAGGACACGCACGTCTTCGACCTGCCGGCTGAGCTGCCGCCAGGGGAATACACGATTAAATACGGGCTATACAAACCGACAGATGGCGCTCGCATGCCGGGCTTTGACGCATCGGGCCAGCCTATTGGCGACGCTGCGCTGGCACAGACCGTTACAATACTTCCACGCTGAGCCGCCAAAGAGGTCAAATAATTATGGAACGACTTTATGGGCGTCACGCGGTGCAGGAATGCCTGCGCGCGCAACGCCGTTCGATCACCAGACTTCTGGTCGCCGATGGCGCGCGCCAGTCGCCCACACTGCGCGAGATAGTGACGCTCGCGGAAAACCAGCGCGTTCGCGTCGACGCCGTTCCGCGCCAGACACTCGACGCGATTTCGGATCACACGCATGGCGTGGCGCTCGAAGTATCCGATTACGTCTACAGCGACCTGGATGACATCCTCGAACTGGCTAAGACGCGGAATGAGCCGCCGTTCATCCTGATCCTGGACACACTGCAGGATCCGCAGAATTTCGGGAACTTGATCCGCGCCGCCGATGCCGTTGGCGTGCACGGCGTCATCGTCTCGGAACGGCGCAGCGTGGCAGTCACGCCCGCAGTCGTCAATGCTTCTTCGGGCGCAGTGGAACACCTGCTGGTGGCGCGCGTCGTCAATCTGGCGCGAACAGTGGACGACCTCAAACAGCGCGACGTATGGACGGCCGCCTTGCAGGACGATCCTCGCGCGCAAGACCTTTACCACGCTGACCTGCGCGGAGCCCTGGCGCTGATTGTCGGTAACGAGGGCGACGGGGTCAGCCGTCTGTTGCGTGACAAGTCTGACTACCTGCTCAGGCTGCCCATGCGCGGACATGTGGAATCGCTGAACGCCTCCGTAGCAGGCGCCGTAGCGTTATACGAAGCATTGCGACAACGAGCGCCCGCGGCTCCCCGGCTATAATCTGGCCCTATGATCCGGGAACAACTTAAAAGCCACATCACGCGGGCAATCCAGGCTGCCCAGGCCGCTGGCGACCTGCCACCGTTTGAGATACCCGCCTTTACGGTCGATCACCCACGCCAGGCCAACGTCGCCGACTACGCCGTGTCAATTGCCATGCAACTCGCGCGCATCGCGAAGCTGCCTCCGGCGCAGATTGCCCAGGCCATCGTCAAACGTCTCGAACTCGAGGGCGCCGCCACGGTGGAACTGGCCGGTCCGTATATCAACTTCCGCCTGTCACCGCAGTATTTGACGAAACAGGTTTCCGCGATCCTTGACGCCGGCAAGCAGTGGGGCAACATCGACATCGGCGCTGGTAAGCGCATCCAGGTGGAGCATGGCAGCGCAAATCCCACCGGCCCGCTCACTGTCGCCGCGGGCCGAAATGTGGTCATTGGCGATACGCTTGCCAATGCATTAAGCGCAGCGGGCTATGACGTGCAACGCGAATGGTACGTCAACGACGCCGGCAACCAGATCCGCCACTTCGGCGAGAGCGTGTATGCGCGTTATGCGCAGCAGCTCGGGCGCGACGAGCCATTCCCGGAAGATGGCTACAAAGGCGACTACATCGGCGACATTGCGAAGAGTATCATCGAGGTGGACGGCGACAAGCACCTCAGCCTGCCCCGCGACGAGGCGCGCCGCACACTCGGCAAGATCGGTATCGACGCCATCATGGACAGCGTCAGGGCCTCGCTGTTGCGCGTGGGCATTCGCCACGACAACTTCTTCTCAGAGCGCAGCTTGCACGAAAGCGGTCAGTTCGAGCGCGTGCTGCCTATCCTGCGCGAGAAGAACCTGCTGGTCGAATACGACGATGCGCTCTGGTTCAGCGAAGACGGCAGCCCGATCCGGAAAGGTGAAACCCGCAAACCACGACATGACTCCACCGACGCGCCCGCGGAGACAGACGAGGTCGTGAATGACAATAAGGGAGCTGTGCAAGTCGTCGTGATCCGGTCGCCCAGGGTCATCGCTGAGCCTGCCGAACGCCCCACCTACTTCGCGAGCGATATCGCCTATGTGTGGAACAAGCTGGTGTTACGAGGTTTTGACCGCGCCATCTACGTCTGGGGCGAGGATCACCAGGGCGATGTGCCGCGCTTGATGGCTGTGACGAAGGCGCTCGGCCTGGATGCCAACCGGGTCGTGCTGCTGATCTATCGCTTCATCACCCTGATGCGCAACGGTCAGGAAGTGCGCATGGGCAAGCGCTCCGGCAATATCGTGACACTCGACGACGTGGTCGACGAAGTCGGCGCAGACGCCACGCGCTTCGTATTATTGTCCCGCACAATTGACACCAAGATCGTCTTCGATCTCGACCTGGTGAAAAAACAGTCCGACGAAAACCCGGTCTATTACGTCCAGTATGCACACGCGCGCATTTGCTCCATTCTGCGCAAAGCCGCAGAGGAGATTGGAGAATCGAGATTAGAGATTGGTTCAAAACTCCCTGGTGAAATCTCAAATCTCAAATCTCAAACCTCTCTTTACGAGCATCCCAGTGAACTTGCGCTCATCCGCAAGCTGCTCGAACTTGAGGAAGTGGTGGATCTGGTGGCGACACAGTTGCAGCCGCATCACCTGCCGGCCTACGCACAGAGCCTGGCGACGACCTTCAGCGCGTTCTATCGCGACTGTCACGTCCTCGGCGAGGCGCCCGAAGTCACCGCTGCCCGGCTCAGGCTGGTGCGGGCGACCCAGGCGACGCTAGCCAACACCCTTGCGCTGATGGGGATGAGCGCCCCGGAGAAGATGTAATGGGCATCAAACCCGATCACTGGATACGCCGCATGGCGCTGGAGCACCGCATGATCGAGCCCTACGTGGAGGGCTCAGTCCGGAGCGGCGTGGTCAGCTTCGGATTGTCCTCGTATGGCTACGACATCCGCATCAGCAATGAGTTTAAGATATTCACTAACGTCAACTCGGCGGTGGTTGATCCTAAAAACTTCGACCCGGCGTCGTTCGTGGATTACAAGGGCGATGTGTGCATCATCCCTCCCAACTCGTTCGTGCTCAGCCGCACGGTCGAGTACTTCCGCATCCCGCGCGATGTGCTCGTTATCTGTTTGGGGAAAAGCACCTATGCCCGTTGTGGATTGATCGTCAACGTGACGCCGCTCGAACCGGAATGGGAGGGGCACCTAACGCTCGAGATCAGCAACACCACCCCGCTGCCGGCGAAGGTATACGCCAATGAAGGCATCTCGCAGTTGCTGTTCCTGGGCGCGGATGGTGAGTGCGAGCGCAGCTACAAGGACAAGAAGGGCAAGTACCAGGGGCAGGAAACCATTACACTGCCAAAGATTGAGAAGTAAGCAGTCAGAACGGGCAGGGATGCCGGTGTTCCGTGGGGTGATCACGCCCACAGCACCCATTCGCGCACACATTAACAAATGAGCCAAACCAGTAGCGCAGAATTCTTGAAACAGGCTTATGCCAATAACTGGCAAAGCTACCTTGCCTCACTGCAGCCAGCCTACCCCCACACCTGGGACATCTGTGTATTAACGGCGGGTGACGAACATCAAGCTGCGATGTGCCGTCGCCAACTGGAGCGGCGCCGCGAAGAAGGCCTGTTGCCAACGCACACCAGTTTTCTCGTGGTGAGCGACCCGGATGGCCGGCGCAATGGATCGGGGACAGCCATACTGCGCGTGCTGGCAAAACTGAAGGCGGAATTTCCCCTGTCTGGTTCATCGCGTATTTTGATCATTCAGTCCGGTGGAGACTCGCGCCGTCTGCCGCAGTACTCCGTCATTGGCAAGCTGTTTGCGCGCCTCCCGCGTGAACTACCGGATGGGCGAGCATCGACGCTGTTTGATGAATTCTTAATCAGCTTAAGCGGGCTGGTCGGCGAGTTGGAACCAGGAGTCCTGATCGCCTCTGGCGATGTGCTGTTGATATTCGATCGTCTGCAGTTGTCTCTGCGGCGACGCGGCGTAACAGGTGTTACGACCAGCGCATCTGTCGAAATGGGGATGCAACACGGGGTGTACGCGCGCTACTCCGGCAGCCAGCGTATCCGCGCCTACCTTCACAAGCCCACACTGAATCAGATGCAGCAATGGGAAGTGTTAGCGCCTGACGGCAACGTTCAGGTTGACACAGGTTTAGTCTGGCTGGATGCGCAAGCAACATGGCTATTCACCGCACTGACGGAGCACGAGAGTATCGCGAGAATATGCGATCCTCGTGCAAATGACGGCCCAACTGACGGAACGTCAGCAACGTCAGAATCAACGCTCAATTTCTACGGCGATCTATTGCTCCCTTTGGCGGAATCGACGCAACTCTCAAGTTACCTGACAGATGCCACCGATGGACCGGCATCACCAGACGCACAAGCGGCGCGCAAGGTGCTCTGGGAGCGCCTGCGCGGTTTGTCTTTCAATACCGAACAACTGCAACCGGCGATGTTCGCGCATTTTGGTTCGAGTCAGGAATACTGGCAGACCCTTGCCGGCGATACGGTGCTGCGAGAAGTGTGTGGATGGACTACACGCACCTCATCATGGCCTGAAAAAACCGGTTCTGATCGTCTCATCTTGATTAACTCAGCCCTCGACGACGACACAGACGACACAGACATCGCTGCAGATTTCACGCAGCCTGTGCTGCTCATTGACAGCCATGTGAGCGGGCGACTCATTTGCCAGGGCGCAGCAATGATCGCCAACACATGCGCGCGCGTGCCAATCTCTCTGCTTCCCGACACCGTGGTGCATCAGACTGTTCTGAAAAACGGGTTCGTCACGCGCGTCTACGGAATGCGCGACGATCCCAAACGCGCCATCGACGCAGCCACAGGGTCCTTTATGAACAGACCCTGGTCTGAATGGCTGACCCAGGCTCAACTCCACAAAAATCCCGCTGTGCTGTGGCCTGAGTCCGACGGCCTGCAACCTGCAGAGCGCGCGCTTTGGAATGCCAGACTGTACCCCGTCTGTGCCAATCGTGACGACAGCCTGCGCTTGTCCCTGCTCCTGCAAACTCCATCCGCACTGGCTGCGCAAGCCGAATGGTTAGCGTCGCCTCGCATGTCCCTCCGTGAGAGTTTCGCCTGCGCCGATAACGACGCGGTTCTGCAGGATATCAGCGCGGTTGAGGACCTCGTAGCGGCGCATCGTTTTTATACCGCTATCCTGCGCGAGACGCCCGCGGCTCAAGCCGGCAAAAAACTCGGCGTCATGAAGTCCTCGATCTTGCGCAGAAGCGAACTTGTAAGCGAATGGTTGGAGCGACAAGACCCAGTGGCACAATTGCGCAGTTACCAGGCGCTCGCGGTTGCATCTGGGCAGCCGCGTTATCAGGAGCGCGCTTTCGCCACTTTGGCAACGTTAGTCCGGTCAAGGCAGAGCCGCCAAGCGGGAGCGGAGGAGCCGCCAAGCGGGAGAGGGGGAGGCGCCAAGCGGGAGCGGAGGGGGCAACGCGTTCGGGTTGACGCGGCTGCGCGGATCGACTTCGGCGGCGGATGGACGGATACACCCCCTTACAGCATCGAACGCGGGGGAACCGTGTTGAATGCCGCTCTTTTGCTGCGGGATCCGCGAAGCCAAGAATTGCGCCACCCAATCACGGCAGAAGCGATCATGCTCGATGAGCCCAGGCTTGTGATCGAGGGGCTTGACATTGAGATGTCGATTGAGCCAGAGTATTGCGGAGAGTTGCTGGCCTATGCCAATCCCGCGGACCCATTCGCGCTGCACAAGGCCGCGCTCGTGATGCGGGAAATTGTGCCCGGTAACACCGATCCGCACCGACCGGTCGCTGATCTGATGCGGGAAATCGGCTATGGCATCCAGGTCAAAACACAGACGTTCATCCCGCGCGGGTCTGGATTAGGCACAAGCTCTATCCTGGCTGGCGCTTTACTGGCATGCCTCGGCCAGATCACGGGGAACCCGGCAAGTCAGGAACAGCTCTACGATGAGGTATTAGCGCTCGAACAGATGCTCACCACCGGGGGCGGCTGGCAGGATCAGGTGGGCGGGCTGCTGGGCGGCATAAAACTCGTCACGTCAGAACCCGGTTTTCCACAGATCATCCGCGCGCAGCCGCTTCACCTGTCTGCGCAGACCACAGAGGAACTGGCCAATCGGCTGTTGCTTGTGTACACCGGGCAGCAGCGGCTGGCTAAAAACCTACTTCGCATGATGGTAACGAAATGGATGTCCCGCGAACCGCATGTCGCGCAGTCATTGCATGAGATTGCACATCTGGCGCGTGAAATGAGCCTTGCCCTCCAAGCCGGCGACATCAACAGCTTCGGCGAACTGGTAGGCAGGCATTGGCAGATTAACAAGCGCATGGATCCCGGCTGCACGAATCCGTTTATCGACAGGTTGTTCACGCTGGCGCAACCCTACATCAATGGTGGGAAGCTCAGTGGCGCCGGCGGCGGCGGATTCGCGATTATGATTGCCCGCAGTATAGAATCACGACTGGATCTGGATGCTCTTCTGGCGTCGCGATATCAGGACACGCCGGTTGCGATATGGGATTGCGCAGTGCCAGAGGCCGGCATGACATCAACAAACAAATCGATTAAGTCCAGCAGGTAAACAACCATGAAAACTATCATCTTGTGTGGTGGTCAGGGGACGCGCTTGCGCGAGGAAACCGAATACAGGCCAAAGCCGCTGGTGGATGTGGGCGGCCGGCCTATCCTTTGGCACATCATGAAGCTGTATGCGCACTACAGCCACAGAGATTTCGTGCTATGCCTCGGTTATCGCGGCAACATGATAAAGGATTACTTCCTGAATTACGAAGCCATGAATAGTGATTTCACGATATCACTGGGCAGGCAGAGCAAAATCGACTATCACGATGAACATCGCGAGCAGGAATTTAAGGTCACTCTGGCAGATACCGGGCTTGACGCCATGACGGGCGCGCGCATCAAACGCGTCGCGCGCTACATGGACGACGACATCTTCATGGTCACGTATGGGGATGGCGTCAGCAACGTCGATATCGGTGCGCTCGTTGCATTCCACAAATCCCACGGCCGGCTTGCGACAGTTACAACTGTGCAGCCGCATTCACGTTTCGGCGTCCTGGACGTGGACACACAGGGACAGGTGACCAGCTTCACTGAGAAACCACGCATGAGCGGCTGGGCAAGCGCAGGGTTCTTTGTATTCAACCGCAAGGTGCTTGACTACATCAGCGACGATCCTGCGTGTATTCTGGAGCGGGAACCCATCGAAAACCTGTGCCGGGAAGGTCAGCTTATGGCTTATCAGCACAACGGATTCTTCTATGCAATGGACACTTATCGCGAGTATCTCTACCTCAATGACCTGTGGAACGCCGGAAAGGCGCCGTGGAAAATATGGGAGTGACACAAGATCGCTCAGGAGTAAGACCATTGCCGTCTTTTTGGCTTGACCGCCCTACTCTGGTTACAGGCGCGACCGGACTTGTCGGGAACTGGCTTGTAAAGCGTCTGGTTGCCGCCGGCGCAGATGTCACCTGCCTGGTGCGCGACTGGATTCCACAATCAGAACTCATGCGCGCCAAAATCATTGAGCGCGTTAAGGTTGTGCGCGGCGATGTTCGTGATCAGGCGTTGCTGGAACGCGCGCTAGGAGAACACGAGAGCAACACGGTGATTCACCTGGCCGCGCAAACCATTGTGGGTGTTGCCAACCGCAATCCGATCTCCACCTTCGAGAGCAATATACAGGGCACGTGGTCCCTCCTTGAGGCCTGCCGGCGAAGCCCCACGGTCAAACAGATTGTCGTGGCGTCATCGGATAAGGCGTACGGCGACCAGGAACAGCTCCCGTACTACGAAGATGCGCCGTTACAGGGGCAGCATCCTTATGATGTCAGCAAATCATGCGCAGACTTGATCGCACACAGTTATGCTGTTACCTATGGATTGCCGGTGGTCATTACACGCTGCGGGAACTTCTATGGCGGCGGCGACCTGAACTGGAACCGCATAATACCTGGGACAATCCGTTCTGTCCTGCGCGGTGAGCGCCCTGTTATCCGCTCAGACGGGAACTATATCCGCGACTACTTCTACGTCGAGGATGGCGCAGCCGCCTATATGCTCCTGGCCGAAAAACTAGCTGCCAACAACGCCTTGCGCGGTGAAGCTTTCAACTTCTCCAACGAACTGCAGATCACCGTTCTTGAGCTTGTCAAACTGCTGCTGAATGCGCTGGAGTCGACGCTTGAGCCAGACATTCGGAATGAAGCAAACAATGAGATCCGTCATCAATATCTGAGCGCAGAGAAAGCGCGTCGGGTGTTAAGCTGGGCTCCAACTTTCACCCTTGATCAGGGATTGAATAATACAACCCAATGGTATCGGGATTTTCTAAAACATGGATAACACACGCGAACTGATACTGGCGCTGGTAAAACAGTACCATCAGGAGAAATTCGGCGCCAGGGAATTTGATCCCTCACGCGATCTGGTGCATTACGCCGGGCGCGTCTTTGACGAAAATGAACTTTGCAACCTGGTGGACGCCAGCCTCGACTTCTACTTGACCGCAAATCGCTATGCCGAAAAGTTCGAAGCTGAGTTTGCCGAATATCTGAATGTGTCTGATGCGCTTCTGGTGAACTCAGGATCCTCGGCAAATCTAGTGGCTCTCACAACGCTTACGTCGCCCAAACTCGGTGACCGGCGACTGCAACCCGGCGACGAGATCATCACCGTGGCAGCCGGTTTCCCAACCACCGTTGCGCCGATTGTTCAGAACCAGTTAGTGCCTGTTTTTGTCGATGTCAACCTGGGCGACTACACTGTTATCCCCGAACAAGTTGCCGAAGCCGTCGGCCCGCGCACGCGCGCCATCATGATGGCTCATACCCTGGGTGTGCCGTTTAACCTGGACGCCGTGCTCGATTTGGTGAAGAAACACGACTTGTGGTTGATCGAAGACAACTGTGATGCCCTGGGGTCTCGCTATCATGGACAACTTACCGGGACATTCGGCCAACTGTCCACGGTCTCCTTCTACCCTGCCCACCACATCACAATGGGAGAGGGTGGTTGCGTTGTCACGAATGATGAAACCCTGGCGCGCATCGCGCGGTCGGTGCGCGATTGGGGGCGTGACTGTTATTGTGCCGGAGGCGAAAACAACACCTGCGGCAAGCGATTTGGGCAGCAGTTTGGCACGCTCCCGTATGGCTATGATCACAAGTACGTCTATAGCCATATCGGATACAACCTGAAAGTGACCGACATGCAGGCCGCCATCGGTTGTGCTCAATTCGATAAGTTGAGTGAATTCATTGAGCACCGCAAGACAAACCATCGCAAAATAGCCGAGATGCTGCATCCCTACGAGGACAGGCTCATCCTGCACACAGCCACCGAACACTCGGATCCCTCATGGTTCTGCTATGTCATCACCGTTCGCGATGGCGCCGGCTTTACACGCAATCAGTTAGCGCGTTTTCTTGAGTTCAATCGGATCGAGACGCGCAGCCTATTCAGCGGGAATCTCTTGCGCCACCCCGCCTTCGAGAATATCGAACGCCGGGTGATTGGCGATCTAGAGAACACCGACACCGTGATGAACAACACCTTTTTCATTGGGGTATACCCCGGGATCGGCGATGCGCACCTGGCCTATATCGAAGGCGTGTTCAAGCGTTTCATGAGCGGAGAGCGCGTGTAACCCATGGCAACAGTCCAGAAGATTCGGTGTCAGGTGGAGCGTATTACTGACTATGGCGGACATGTCTACACTGTGGACTTGCATCCGATCGAGCGCTTGCCCCGTTTCCGCCCCGGCCAGTTCCTGCATCTCGCGCTCGATCCATACGACGCGAGCACTTTCTGGCCCGAGTCACGGGTGTTCTCAATTGCCAGTTCTCCCATACAGCGCGACCACTTGCAGATCGCCTACGCGGTGCAAGGCCGTTTTACCGCGCGGATGGAGCAGGAACTTGCGGTGGGTAAACGGGTCTGGGTCAAGCTGCCCTATGGCCAGTTTGTCATCGAGGATGCGCGCGATATCGTGTTAGTAGCGGGCGGCACAGGCGTCACAGCATTCACGGCATTCATCGCCGGACTAACGCCTGGTTACGGCAACGATATTCACCTCTTCTATGGCGCGCGCAACCCTAAGCTTTTAATATACCAGGAACTGGTGCGCAAGCGTGCTGACACGATTCCACATTTTCATCCACGGTATTACGTGGAACAGTCGCCAGGCAGCGACGACCTCATCTCCCCTGATATACAGGTCGGGCGTCTTTCCATCGCGACCGTCTGGGAAAATGTGCCGGCGCCATCACAAAAGCACTTTTACTTATCCGGCCCGCCCCCGATGCTCAAAGCGTTTTCCCATGACTTGCGCGAGCGCGGTATTTCGCCCGAGGCCATTCGCATCGACGCCTGGGAATAATATGCGAGTCGCAAATCCACTCGCGCGTGATCTAGATCTGATACTGGAGCACACCCGCGACTTATGGGAACAGCTTCGCGGACAACACATCTTCATCACCGGCGGAACTGGATTCTTCGGCTGCTGGCTGTTAGAGAGTTTCATCTGGGCAAACGACAAGTTCGGGTTGAATGCAAACGCGTGCGTCCTCACGCGCAACCCCGCTGCGTTTCGCCATAAAGTCCCGCATCTGGCCAACCACCCAAGCATCGGCTTGTGGCCGGGCGACGCGCGCACCTTTGAATTTCCAGAACAGCACTTCTCACATGTCATCCACGCTGCTGCCGAGGCGGACACGGTTGTCCATGACGAATTAACAGTAATGGACATCATCGTGCAAGGATCGCGCCGAGCGCTTGAACTGGCTCGCCGGTGCGATGCACAAGGGTTCCTGCTGACAAGCTCTGGCGCCGTTTATGGGCAACCGCCGTCAGAACTAACGCACATCCCCGAAACATATGCCGGCGCCCCATCAACCACAACACCCGGTAGTGCCTACGGTGAAGCCAAGCGCATTGCGGAGTTGGAAGGCGCGGTGTATCAGTCCCGGTACGGACTCCCCGTTAAAATCGCGCGGTGTTTTGCGTTTGTCGGGCCCTATCTGCCGTTGGACGGGCGTTACGCGATTGGCAACTTTATACGCGACGGCCTAAATGGAACGTCAATTCGGGTGAACGGCGACGGCGCCCCCTATCGCTCTTACCT
>CAIXPS010000218.1 GCA_903921365.1 uncultured bacterium
ACCGATGACGCCTACCGCGCCCTCGACTCGGCTGCCCGCCTCCTGGCATCCGTCTCCGCGCCCCAGGCCGACGAGATCGAGAAAATGAAGATGGAGTTGCTGCGCCTGCGCTTCGACGAGCAGGTGCGCAATGAGAAACGCAAGACGGCGGGAACGGCCATCGAGAGCCAGTCTGCGAGTGGATTGAAACCGTGGCGCGAAGTGGTCACCCCTCATCAGGACGTGGCCAGTGGGCGCTATCAGCAGGCGGAATTCGCCGCCGATCTGTGGCAGGTGCACCTGGGCGAAGGCACGGACGAATACCGCGACCCGGTCGAGTTCTTCCGGCGCACCTATCTCACCGAGAGCCTGAAGGCCATCCTGATCGGCGCGATACAGCGTCTCAACGGCAAGGGCGGCGATCCCGTCGTGCAGCTCCAGACCAACTTCGGCGGCGGCAAGACCCACTCGATGCTGGCGTTGTATCACCTGTTCTCCGGCATAGCGCCAAACAGCTTGAGCGGCATCGACACTGTGATGCGTGAAGCCGGCGTCACGAATGAGCTGCCCGCAGTCCGGCGTGTTGTGCTGGTGGGCAATAAGATATCACCCGGAAATCCCGTCGTCAAACCAGATGGCACAGTCGTGCGCACACTGTGGGGAGAGTTGGCCTGGCAACTTGGCGGCAAGAAGGCCTTTGCGCGCATCCAGGCGGACGACGAAAAGGCAACCAGCCCCGGCGACGCGTTGCGCGAACTGTTCAAAGAGTACGGCCCATGTCTGATCCTGATCGACGAATGGGTGGCCTATGCGCGACAACTTCACGACCAGAGCGATTTACCCGCAGGCGGCTTCGAAACGCAGTTCACCTTTGCCCAGGTGCTGACCGAGTCGGCCAAGCTGGCGAACAACTGTCTGCTCGTCATCAGCTTGCCGGCATCGGACACCACCGGCTCACCGCATACATTGGCGAATGATGTCGAGGTGGGCGGTCAGCGCGGGCGCGATGCCCTGGATCGGTTGCGCAACGTCGTAGGACGTGTGGAGGCCTCTTGGCGACCTGCCAGCGCAGAGGAGGGTTTCGAGATCGTGCGCCGGCGCTTGTTTGAACCACTGGTTGAAGCCGATCAGTTCAAAGATCGCGATGTGGTGGCGCGCGCTTTTGCCGACCTGTATCGGACGCAACAGGCCGAGTTCCCGCCCGAGTGCCACGACGCCGAATACGAGAAACGCATCCGGGCAGCCTATCCAATCCACCCGGAGATATTCGACCGGTTGTACAACGACTGGTCGACGCTGGTGAAGTTCCAACGCACGCGCGGCGTGTTGCGCCTGATGGCCGCCGTCATCCACAGCCTGTGGGAAAAGGGCGACAAGAACCCGCTCATCCTGCCCGCCAACGTCGCCATCGATGATCCACGCATCCAGTTTGAACTGACGCGCTACCTGTCGGACAACTGGGTTCCGGTGATCGAGAGCGATGTGGACGGGTCAAACTCGTTGCCCTTGCGTCTCGATAGCACACTGCCCAACCTCGGAAAATTCGCCGCTTGCCGGCGTGTGGCCCGCGCCATTTACCTCGGCTCTGCGCCCACAGCCACGGCTGCGCATCGCGGCATCGAGGATCGACGGATCAAGCTGGGGTGCGTCGTGCCGGGCGAGTCACCGGCCGTCTTTGGCGATGCACTGCGCCGGTTGGCAAGCGCCGCAACCTACCTATATCAGGATGGCCCGCGCTACTGGTACTCAACCCAACCCACTGTCACAAAGCTGGCAGAGGATCGCGCCGAACAATATAAGCGCGACCCGGATAGGGTGGCGAAGGAACTAGACAAACGCCTGCGCAAAGAGCTGGAGCGCAAGGGCGACTTCAACCGCATCCATCCCATGCCGCAATCCAGTCAGGACGTGCCCGACGACCCGGAGACGCGGCTGGTCGTGCTCGGGATCGATCAACCCTACAGCAAAGATCATAGAAGTGCAGCCGAAACGGCGGCGCGCGCAATCCTTGAATCTCGCGGCAACCAACCCCGCCTGCTCCGTAACATGCTGGTCTTTCTCGCAGCAGACAAGACCCGGCTGCAGGACCTGGATGAGGCGGCGCGCAAATATCTCGCCTGGGATTCCATCCTGAAGGAACGAGAGGACTTGAACCTGGGGCCGCAACAGGTGACGCAGGCCGAGGCACAAAAGGCGTCCGCCGATACCACTGTGACCGCCCGGTTGCCCGAAACCTACCAGTGGTTGCTCGTGCCCGTGCAGGAAACACCCCAGGCAACCTATACATGGCAGGCGCAGCGGCTGACGGCGCAGGACCCACTGGCTGTCCGCGTCAGCAAGAAGCTTCGCAGCGATGAAATGCTGATCACCAGTTTCGCCCCCACACGCTTGCGCATGGAACTGGATCGCGTGCCATTGTGGCGCGGGTCGCATGTGTCTATTAAGCAACTCATCGACGACTTCTCCAGTTACCTGTATCTGCCGCGATTGAAAGACCCTTCTGTCCTGATCGACGCCGCGCGCGCCGGTGTTGGCTTGATGCTGTGGCGGCAGGACTCATTCGCCTATGCGGACAGCTTCGATGATGTGAAGTGCCGTTACCAGGGGTTGGTGACCGGCCAGCAAGTTCGATTGTCTGAGGGAAATCCCACAGGGCTGCTTGTGAAGTCGGAGGTTGCCGAGGCGCAATTAACCCTTGAAACCAAACCAACGCCACAACCCCCCACCCCGCAGCCACCGAGTGGCAACGAACCAGAAACATCAAAACCGGCTGATGGCGGCGGTGCTTCGCGCGTAACGAAACCACAACACACTGAGAAACCCACTGGCCCCAAGCGCTTTCATGCCACGGTCACACTCGATCCGACACGCGTAGGTCGCGATGCGAGCAAGATCGGCGAAGAAGTCGTCGCACACCTGGCGGGACTGTTCGGCGCAAATGTGACGGTGACGCTGGAGATCGAGGCCGATATCCCCGCCGGCGCACCGGAAAACGTGGTGCGTGCCGTCACAGAAAACTGCCGATCACTAAAATTCACCAGCCAGGGTTTTGAGGCTGAGTAGCCTGGGATGATTCATTCGACAGGAATACAGGATTCAGGGGAAAATGCGCTCGGCCAGTTCCGGCGTGTATTGGCGCACGATATCGCCGTTGATCCCGTTCAGGCGCACGATGTCACGGTAGAGAGATGCGCTGCGGCGCGCGGTGCGTTCCTGCGTCACCGGGTCCAGCGCATACAGCCCGAACTTCATGCGCCATCCCTCCGACCAGTCGAAGTTATCGACCAGCGACCAGTGGTAATAGCCCTGGATGGGCATAAACGCCGCCGCAGACCACAGCGCGCGCAACTGGCGCACGATAAACGCCGGGCGCTGGTTGTCGCCGGCATCGGGCAACCCGTTCGCGGTGATATAGATCGGCAGTTTCGCGCGCGCCAGCCGGTTGAGCAGCGGCAGGATGCCTTCGGGGTAAATGTCGCCGTAGTGGTAGTCGCTGGTGATCCCACCTGGTATGTCGACCAGCCGGCCAAACAACGTGCTGACCGCCCTGGCGTCAAACGCGGCGCCCTGGCGCGTGTAGTAATTCAAGCCGATCCAATCGAGCGTATTGCGCAGTTTCGCCGCGCTGGCAGGCCGGCCGCGCTGCATCAGCACGTTCCAGCGCCCATGCAACAGCGCCGTGAGAATGCCCTGGTTAAACACGCCATCCTGAACACGCGCCACGGCAGCATCAAGCACATTGTCCTTGTGCAAAGGTTCAAAGTAGCGCATGTGATGCGCCAGTCCCACCTGCGCCAGGCTCTGATGTTCGTGCAGCGCTTCATAAGCCGCCGCATGCGCGAAAAGCATATTGCACATTACGCGGATGGCGCGCTCCATCTGATCAACCGCGCCCGGCGGCATGCTGCCCGCCTGTATAAAGCCGAGGATCGCATACACATTCGGTTCGTTGATCGTGCACCACAGGTCGCACAAATCGCCAAGCGCCTTCACCACGTGCGCCACATAGCGCCGGAAGAATGGCACAACGAGGTCATGGTTCTCCCACCCGCCGCGCTCTTCAAGCCACATGGGATTGGTGAAGTGATGCAGCGTAACCATGGGTTTTATCCCGCGCCGGCGCAAGCCAAGCAGCATAGCGCGGTAACGGTCGATGGCGGCGCTGTCAAACGAGCCCTCGGCGGGTTGGACGCGGCTCCACTCGATGGAGAGTCGCTGGCTGTTCAGACCGAGCTCGACCATGCGGTCGAAGTCGCTTTCGGTGTTGCGCCACCAGTCACAGGCATTGCCCGACTTGTTGTCGTTTTTAACATGACCCGGCGTCTGCTCCCACGCCCACCACTGATTGTTGGTGTTCCGTCCCTCCACCTGGTGGGAAGATGTGGCAGTGCCCCACCTGAAGCCATCGGGAAAGTAGAAGGCAGCGTCATGCATCAGGCGCCTAGACCCGACGATTTCCTGATTCGACGCGCCTGATTCCATACCCACCAGCGCAGCGGGTTGAAAATCTGTGCCCATGCGCCGATGTGGCGCACGATCTGACCGCCAAAACCGCGCTTGAAACGATATACGCCCCACAGGCCGTCGTTGCGATCCTTGAAGTTCGCTTCAAGTGTCGCCTCGTCCTCATCAGGGATGCCCCACAGGTCATACGTGACGCAACCGCGCGCGCGCGCCCAGCGCATCGCTTCCCACTGCAGCAAATAAGTGGGCATCAGGTCGCGGCCTTCATTGCCGCTGGCGCCATATAAATACGTGCCGCGCCGGCTGTAGGCCACGGCGATCATCGCTGCCAATGGGCGGCTTTCATATTCGGCGATTAACAGGCTGGCGACGCGATTTGAGCCCTCTGCAAACGTCTTCATAAACGTCTGGTAATACTCCAGCGAATGAATCGCAAACTCGTTGCGCTCGGAGGTGGTCTGCATCAGGTTATAGAACATCGGCAGATCATCAACTCCCCCTTCGCGCACCGTCACCCCTTTGCGTTTGGCCAGGCCGATGTTATAGCGGGTCTTCTGTTTCATCGTCGCGAGGATATCCACTTCTTCCTCAACGTCGAGATTGATCCAGATCGTGCGGCGCGGCTGCACGCTGAGGTCGATTGGAAACAGCTTCGCCTCGATGAGTGTGCGCTGATCCGATGGCGTGTCAAGCAGGCCGGGTTCCAGCACCATGCCGATGGCGCCGTTCGATCGCGCCAGAATGCTGGTGCTTTGCACAGCCGCCACAGCCAGCTCGCGATCATCCCAGTTAACAATCGGCCCGCGTGGGACATAGGCGATCTTGCCAAGACGATAGGGGAGTTGGCGAAACAACACTGTCGCGCCGCCAACGAGTTCTGTGCCGGGGTGCACCAGAGTGGCGCGGGCGGACTGCCAGCTATGCGCTGACTTCAAGTCGCCCCACAAGCTGGTTTGCAGGAAATGACCGTAGGGGTGTTGTTCAACGAACGCATCCCACTTTGCGGGAGGCAACACTAACGGCTTTTTCTCTTTACGCGCGCGGGTTGGTTCTTCTGGGGTAAGCATCTCTACAACAGTTCAAAAGTCGGGGAACCGGGATTTGAACCCGGGACCTCTGCAACCCGAATGCAGCGCGCTACCGGACTGCGCTACTCCCCGACTGACAGTGATATTACCACAGAATTCAGGATAATTCACTGGAAAACTCACCGTAACTTCGCGCCAAACCAGCAAAATATCCTGCT
>CAIXPS010000219.1 GCA_903921365.1 uncultured bacterium
ACCACCCTATTTAGCCAATTGTAAGCTCAAACTGCTTATGCTGGTAGCACATCGACTAACCACCATCACAACTCAACCTGCGTGCCCTGGCACACAGTCAAACAGCGAGCAGATAATAGATGTTGTAGCGAGGGCCAATCGCCCACCCCAATCACTTGCGCCTGGGCGATCTGTCCTTATACAGGCAGCCGCAACTGCGGGTGAGTCCGGCCACGAGGCTTTGCATGGCGACCCACCACGTATTGCCACAGTCGCACTTCACCTCCCACCCCATGACGCCGTTTGCGGACATGGGGATGCGTTGTATGCCTCGAAAGCCACCTCGCCAAAGTCGATCTGATCCAGGTGGATGACCACACTGCGCTGGCCGGGCTTGTTCGCCATCAGTTCCGTGAGTAAATCGAATGAGTGGATTTGACATACCGCGACTCGCCCATATAATGGCCTCCATGTTGCAGAACGTGTTTGAGCTTCGCTCCCGTCGTTTGCGCTCGCTGGACTGTGTGTCTGGTCTGGGCGCGACGTTGCATGGGTGAGTGAGCCTGTGACGTTGGTCGCTCGGCGCGGGTAATGACTATTAGCCCCTGACACACTAGAGTGTTGGGGGCTTTTTAATTTTCAGGAATGACATGATTAATATAGGTATTTTTGGCGCAACGGGATATACGGGCGTGGAACTGGTCAAGTTGATCAGCCGGCACAGGCAGGCGCGCCTGGTGTTCGCGGCATCGGAGAATAGCGCCGGCATGCGCTTGTCGGACGTGATCCCGTGCGCCTACGAGACGCCGCTGATTAAGGCTGCGGACGCGCCGTTAGCGGACGTGGACATCGTGTTCTCGTGCCTGCCGCACGGGCCCTCGGCGGAACTGTGCGCGGGCGTGCTCAAGGCGGGCAAGCGCGCAGTGGACTTCTCGGCGGACTTCCGTCTGCGCGATCCCGCGCTCTACGCGCAGTATTACGGCCACCAGCACCCCTGCCCAGAGTTGTTGCCCGAGGCGGTCTATGGCCTGCCTGAGCTGTACCGGGCGCGGATCAGCAATGCGGCGCTCGTGGCGAACCCCGGATGCTATCCCACCAGCATCATCCTGGGCGCGTTGCCCGTGCTCGAACTGGCTGCGCTGGCCGACCCGGTGGTCATATCAGACTCGAAGTCCGGTGTGAGCGGCGCGGGTCGCAAGCCATCGCAATCCACGCACTTCGTGGAGGTCAACGAGAACCTGGCGCCCTACAACATCGGCCACGTTCATCGCCATGTGCCGGAAATCGAGCAACTCCTCAACGACGCCTGGGGCGGTGATCCGAAAATCTCCAATCCCCAATCCCCAATCTCCATTCTCTTCTCCCCCCATCTTCTCCCAATCTCTCGCGGCATGCTCAGCACGATGTATTTCAAGCTGACGCCGCAGGCCGCGGAACAGGACTGGCATCACATTTTCAAGACTCGCTACGCTGGCGAACCCTTCGTGCGCGTCCTGCCAAAGGGGCAGATTGCGACCATCGCGCATGTGAATCACACGAACTACAACACGATCTCAGTGCATCAACAATCGGGGGCGCTGGCGAATACGCTGGTAGTTGTTTCGTGCATCGATAACCTGGTGAAGGGCGCGTCTGGACAGGCGGTGCAGAGCATGAACCTGATGTTTGGCATCGATGAGACGGAGGGACTGCTTTAAGTGGTTGAGATCATACAGGCGACAACAGGCGAACAGATCGAACAAGCGCGGGCGATGTTCCTCGAATATGCTGATTTTCTCGGGGTGGATCTGTGCTTTCAGGGCTTTACCGAAGAACTGGCCGGGCTGCCGGGCGACTATGCGCCGCCGGCGGGGCGACTTTTCCTGGCGCTGGATGACGGGCAATTGGCCGGGTGCATTGCGCTGCATCCCTATGGGCCCGGCGTCAGCGAGATGAAGCGCCTGTATGTCCGGCCCGGTCATCGCGGCAAGCGCATCGGCCGGCTGATGGCGCAGCGGTTGATCGATGACGCGCGCGCGATCGGGTATAAGAGCATGAAGTTGGACACGCTGCGGTCGCTCAAGGAAGCCTGCGCGCTGTACCAGTCGCTGGGGTTTATCGAGACCGCCCCTTATCGCTATAACCCGTTTGACGATGTGCTCTACATGGAGCTAACGCTGCGACCGGTTCAAGTCTTTAAGGTGAGCGGCAGCGATTTGGACGATCCTACGTTTAGCCGGCGTTTCGCCGATGCCATCGCCGCCGTGAGCGCGACCGGGGCGCGCCCGATTGTGGTGCATGGCGGCGGCAAGGAACTCACCGCGTTGCTGAGCGCCTTTCAGATCGAGAGCCGCTTCGTGGATGGCCTGCGCGTGACCGATGCGCGCACGCGCGATGCTGCGCTGATGACTTTGAGCGGGTTGGCGAACAAGCGGCTGGTTGCGGCGTTTCTCGCAGCCGGGATCGATGCGATAGGCGTCAGCGGCGTGGATGGCGGGCTCGTGCGGGTGCGCAAGCTGAACGAGGCGCTGCAGTTCGTCGGCAAACCCGTGAGCGTGCGCGCGCCATTGTTGCATAGCTGGCTTGATGGCGGGATCGTCCCCGTGATCGCGCCGATGTCGGTGGGCGAGGATGGCGAAATCTACAACGTCAACGCGGATCACGTCGCCGGCGCGGTAGCGGCCGCGCTTGATGCCAGTATGCTGACCTTCATCACCAACGTCACGGCAGTGCTGGGGAAAGATGGCGCGGCGATCAAGAGCCTGACGCTGGACGAAACCGAAGCGCTGATCGCCGATGGCACGATCACCGGCGGGATGATTCCCAAAGTGCGCACCGCGCTCGAAGCGCTCGGCGGCGGGGTTCACTCAGTGCGTATTACCAACCTGGACGGCGTGAGCGCCGGAACAGGCACCACTTTTACACAAACACGCTAATCTGAAACACCTGAAAGAGGATCAAAACACCATGGGCAGAATTCTTGAGTCACTACCAAAAGGTCAGAAGATCGGCATCGCCTATTCGGGCGGGCTGGACACGAGCGCGGCAGTCACTTGGATGCGCGAGAAGGGCGGCGTCCCCTATGCGTATACGGCTAACCTGGGGCAGCCCGATGAGACGGATTACGACGACATCCCGCGCCGCGCGCTGAAGCACGGCGCCGAGAAGGCGCGCGTGATCGACTGCCGCAAGCAGTTGGTGCAGGAAGGGCTGGTCGCGCTGATGTGCGGCGCTTTTCATATCGGCAGCGCGGGCAAAACGTACTTCAACACGACCCCGCTGGGTCGCGCGGTGACGGGCACGATGCTCGTCAATGCGATGAAGGAAGACGGCGTCAACATCTGGGGCGACGGCTCGACTTACAAGGGCAACGACATCGAGCGCTTCTATCGCTACGGGTTGCTGGTGAACCCCGATTTGTATATCTACAAGCCGTGGCTCGACCCGCTGTTCGTGAGCGAGCTGGGCGGGCGCAAGGAGATGAGCGAATGGCTGGCGACGCGCGGGTTCCAATACCGCATGGCGACGGAGCGGGCATACTCGACCGACGCCAACATCTGGGGCGCGACGCATGAGGCCAAACACCTCGAGATGCTGGACACGAGCATGTACATCGTCCAGCCGATCATGGGCGTGCGCTTCTGGGATCAGGCGGTGAAGATCGAGCCGGAGACGATCAAGGTCACATTCTTCGAGGGGTACCCGGTGGAGATCAACGGTCGCGAATACACGGACATGGTCGCGCTGGTGCTCGACGCGAATCGCATTGGCGGTAAACATGGGCTGGGCATGTCGGATCAGGTGGAGAACCGCGTGATTGAGGCGAAAAGCCGCGGCATCTACGAGGCCCCCGGAATGGCATTGCTCTATATTGCCTATGAGCGGCTTGCCAATGCCATTCACAACGAAGGCACCCTTGACAACTATCGCACGATGGGCAGGAGGCTGGGACGACAGCTTTACGAGGGTCGCTGGTTCGATCCACAGTCGCTGATGTTGCGCGAAAGCCTGCAACGCTGGGTGGGCAAGGCCGTCACTGGTAGCGTGACCATCGAGTTGCGTCGCGGCGACGACTATTCGATCCTGAACACCACCGGCCCGAACCTGACGTACAAGCCGGAGCGCCTGACGATGGAGAGTGGCAAGGGCGAGTTCGGCCCGCTGGATCGCATTGGTCAACTCACCATGCGCAACCTTGACATCGCCGACTCGCGCGACAAGCTGGCCGTCTACGCCAAGGCTGGCGTGTTGCAGATCGAGGGCGGCGGCGAGCTCGGGCTGATCGAATCGCCGAAAGCACAACCAAAACCCGCCGAAGCCGCAGAGGAACTTCCTGCCGGCGGTGAGTGGATGATCGACCTGGAAGGATAAGACTCTCACACAGCACACAAAGTCACAAAGCAGAATGACTGAGTGACTGAGTGAATGAATGAATGAGTATTTTCAAGCAGTGATAAGCACACCTATGGAAGTGATCGTACGACCGGCTATCCTGGACGACGTCCCGCGCATCTCGGAGTTGATCGCCAGCAATGCGCGCAAAGGGGGACTGCTGCCGCGCAGCACGACCAACATCCGCGCCTCGCTGAAGAATATGCTCGTCGCGGTGCTGCCAGGCGCGGACGCGGAGGCGCCGGCGTGGGTGGCCGGCTGCGGGTCGCTCGTGCCGATGAGCACCGCGCTGGTCGAACTGCGTTCACTGGCGGTCGATGAGACGTTGCGCGGCGGCGGGGTCGGGCAGAAGCTCGTGAATGCGCTGGTGGCGGAGGCGCGTGAGCGCAAGTTCAGCACGATCTTTGCGTTGACGCGCGCGATGCGCTTTTTCGAGAAGTGCGGCTTTGCCACGACGTCGAAAGAGAACTTCCCGGAGAAGGTGTTCCGTGATTGCGTGTCATGCCCGATGTTGTTGAATTGCGACGAGGTCGCGATGTCGATCGAACTGGCGCCGGACGGGATCGTCGTGCCGGCGCGCTTCCCGACGCTGGGGAACCGCGAGAAGCTGATCCCGGTCGAAGCGGTGCAGTACATGATGGAGACCGAAGGCGCGCGCGGCGTCAACATCGTGCGCGAGCCGGTGAACAAGGTCGTGCTGGCCTACAGCGGCGGGCTGGATACCGCGTGCGCCGTGCCGTGGCTGCGCGAGAACTACGGCTGCGAGGTCGTGTGTTTCGTCGCGGACGTGGGGCAGGGCTGGGATTTTGAGGCGATCAAGCAGCGCGCCATCCACTCCGGCGCGAGTAAGTGCATTGTGATGGACCTGCGCAACGAGTTTGCAGTGGAATACTGCTACCCGCTGGTGCAAAGCGGGGCGATTTACGAGAACAAGTACCTGCTGGGCGCGAGCATCGTGCGTCCGCTGATGGCCAAGCACCAGGTGGAGATCGCGAACCAGGAAAACGCCGACGCCGTAGCGCACGCAGCGACGGGGAAGGGCAACGACCAGGTGCGCTTCGAGCTCACCTATATGGTGCTGAATCCGCGCCTGAGGGTCATCGCCCCGTGGCGCGAGTGGAATCTGCGCGGGCGTGACGACGCCATCGCGTATGCGCAGGCGCACAACGTGCCGATGAGCCAGACGCTGGGCGCGCCGGGGGGCATCTATTCCGGGGATCACAGCCTGTGGCACCGCAGCTTCGAGGGCGGCAGTCTGGAGGACCCGTGGCGCGAACCGGGCGAGGAACTGTACCGGCAGACGGTTTCTCCGGCGGAGGCGCCCGACGCGCCGGAATACGTCGAAATCGACTTCGTGTGCGGAGTGCCAAAGCGGGTCAACGGCGTCGCACTCGGCGGGGCCGACCTGATCATCGCACTGAACGCGATGGGCGCGCGCCACGGCGTGGGGCGGACTGATCTGGTGGAAAACAGGCTGGTGGGGATGAAGTCGCACAGCGTGTATGAGGCGCCGGGCGCCACGATCCTGCGCGAAGGGCACCAGGGGATTGAGGAACTGACGCTCAATCGCGAGACGCTGCACTACAAGCAGATCGTCGCGTTGAAATATGCCGACCTGCTGTACGGCGGGCAGTGGTTCACGCCGTTGCGCGACGCGATCCAGGCGTTTATCAGCGTAACGCAACGCGACGTGACCGGGACGGCGCGGATCAAGCTGTACAAGGGCAGCGCGACGCTGGTGGGCCGGCAGGCGGCCTACTCGCTATACCGCGAGGATCTGGCGACGTTCAACCACGAGGACGTGTACAACCAGAAGGACGCTGAGGGGTTCATCCGGCTGTACGGGCTGCCGATGTACGTCAAGGCGCAGGTGGATCTGTCGCGGGCGGCGACGCTGGCCTCGCCGGATGCGAAGTATTGACACTCGGCCATTACACGTAGACGCGAACCCATGTGTTCGCCGATGTGCTCGCGCGGCGAGAACGGGATGACACGCGGGTCATCCCCTACGTATGCACACCGGTGTGCTCGCACGATGAACGAGATAACATGCGGGCATGGCCATTACACGTAGACGCGAACCCATGTGTTCGCCGTTGTGGTCGCGCGGCGAGAACGGGATGACACGTGGGTCATCCCCTACGTACCCACACGGGTGTGCTCGCGCGATGAACGAGATAACACGAGGGCATGGCCATTACACGTAGATGCGAACCCATGTGTTCGCCGTTGTGGTCGCGAGGCGAAGAATGGGATGACACGCGGATCATCCCCTACGTATGCACACCAGTGTGCTCGCACGATGAACGAGATAACACGTGGGCATGGTCATTACGCGTAGATGCGAACCCATGTGTTCGCCGTTGTGATCGCGCGGCGAGAACGGGATGAC
>CAIXPS010000220.1 GCA_903921365.1 uncultured bacterium
GACGGGCCAGCCAGGCGGTCGAGATCGAGGACATCGGGGGTGACGGCCATATCCTCATGCGCCAGTGTGCCGTCGGAAAGAGGCAGCCACAGGTCACCGAGTGGCGCGCCCTGGACAAACGTGAGCAGCGATGCCTTGCGCTGCCACCACGCGGTGTGCCGATCGATTAACTCGCGCCCACGCGCATCAAGCCGAACCACCGGCGAATCTGTCATGTTGTGTCTCCGTCAATATTTCGGCCAGGTACCCTTGAAAACGCCGGCGATGAGCCGTTGCCCATTGCGGGATGCCAGGGTCGCGCTCGATCAGTTCGTCAATCGCGCGCAAATAGGCCTCGCACACGCGCTTGACGTCGCGACGGCGATCCATTTTCAGATAAATCTGGCGCAACCGCTCATACGACATCGTGCTCAGGTCGCTGTCAGCAACGTTCTGCTCGTACAAGCCGATGGCTTCAGCGATGCGCCCGTGCTTTTCCGCTTTGTAGGCATGAACGTAGCGCTGCCCCAGCATGTGGCCGATGCGATCAGCCTCGCGCAGGCGCGCCTCAATCTCGGCGCCAATGCCCAGTTGGCTGCGCACTGGCAGGTGTGTGCGCAAAAGGATTTCACGCTGGCCAGGCTGCAACTCGCGGAACAACCGTGCCGCCTGGGGCTGATGCGGATAGCGTAATTGGTTAAGCAACCCGATGAACATGATGTTATTACCTCGCACAGAGTCAGCAAATGACTGATTGATAGCCAGCAATTACGCAGGAAATTATAACAGAATGCTTAGAATTTGCGCAGGGGGGTCAGGCGGCATGTTCAGCGGGCGCAGTATGTCCATAAGCAATCATCGGCATCCCCATCCCCAGCAGCGGCCCGATCGAGGCGTTGTAACGACTGTTCACCGCTGTCAGGCCATCGATGCGTTCATAGGGATGATCCGCGCCGCTGGCAATGACATCGGTATAGGTATTGCGCACCCACTCGATGGCTTCTGCAGGATGGCAACGGTATAACGCCGTCGCAATGCCAAGACTCATGGTGTACCAGTAGCCGCCATCCTGATACGCGTCGTAACCGTATGTCAAGTTCTCCCAGTGTGGCGGCGTCATATCCGGCCACACGTGCCGGCCTGGACTGACATCGTCCGACTTGCGCGCCATGCGCACCGCGCCCCGGCAGCCGGGTGACATATGGAACAGGTCGGCGGGGCCGCCAGCGGCCCGATCAGCTCGGTAGCAGTCCGCAAACCAGTCTGACGCCGCATCGGACTGAGTGTTGGTCAGTATGCCTGACCACACGGCATAGCCTGTTATATCGGGCGAGGCCATGGCAGGCGCGTGCGCGCCGGCGCCCCAGGGGAGAAAACCAGCGGGGTTGAACTGGGCGCGAATGACATCGCGCATCGCAGCGGCGGTCGCGCTCCAATGTCCTGCCGCTGCGTCGTCTCCGGCGCGCGTGTGCATGTCGGCCAACGCGCGCGCTGCATTGCAGGCCAGCACCGACACGCCGAGATCGTCGCCGCCAAAGCCATATGAATCGTGAAAGCCCCACATCACGCCGGCGTCATGCATCTCGCTGATCCCGCCCGCGCCGATATGGCCCGGGGTCGTCCATTGCGTGATCAACCCGCTGGCGGAATTGCGCGGGACGCTGTCCCACGCATCCGCAAAGCGCGCGGCTTTGTCCGCGAACCAGGCCTGCCACGCGGCATCCCATCCCGACTTGTGCCCATAGTGCCAACCCAGGGTGATGAAGCACATGGCGGCGTCCATCGACGGGCGAT
Source organism: uncultured bacterium (assembly GCA_903921365.1). GTDB lineage: Bacteria > Chloroflexota > Anaerolineae > J036 > Brachytrichaceae > CAIXPS01. Next base: position 1,774 of record CAIXPS010000220.1, read on the forward strand.
GGAAGTGGGCAGTGTCGTCGCCGTAGAATGCTCCGGGACCCCAGCAGAACCGCCCATCGGGGTACACGTGATCGGGGATCGCGCCGCGCGGATAGGTGTATGCGCCCACGCGCATGTTCTGGCGAAGTTGTTTGAGCGCGAGCAGATCAACCGCCCGCTTCACTTCGTCCGCCGTCCCGAACTCGCGCCCCGACCCTTCGAGTTGATACAGCAGGTCGCGCGCAAACAGTCCGGCGGCGCGGTAGAACGGCCCAGGCGTATAGATAAACGTGTCAGGCGGCATCAGAGGATCGGTGACGCGTTCGCGCGATTCGCTCAAGATCGACTCGGCGCGGGCATGCAAAGCATCATAGAGTGCGGCGTCCACCGGCACGCACATCGTCGTTTCACCATCACTGTAGGCGCGATAACGGTTGGCGTGGGTCATGAACTGTCCCTCATCCACGAGATGATCGTGATCGACAATGCAACTCCAGAAGTCAATAGGCGCCGGCAGCAGGCTTGTTGATGTCGGCGCTCATGATCGCCACGCCGGCGCTTGTTCCCAGGCGCGTCGCGCCGGCCTCGATCATCGCCATCGCGTCGGAGCGTGAGCGGATGCCGCCGGCGGCCTTGACGCCCATGTCGGATCCCACCGTCGCGCGCATCAACCTGACGTCGGGGATGGTCGCGCCGCCGGTGGAAAATCCAGTGGAGGTCTTGACGAAGTCCGCGCCGACTTCCTTCGCGATCTCACACACCGCGCGCTTCTCGTCGTCGGTCAGCAGGCAGGCTTCGATGATCACCTTGAGCAAGGCCTGCTTGCGGCGGTTGCGCCGGCACGATTCGAGCACGCCTTTTATGTCGGTGCGGACGAAGTCCATCAGGGTGCTCTTCACCGCGCCGATGTTGATCACCATGTCAATCTCTCTCGCGCCGGCTTCGATGGCCTGGTCGGCCTCGAACATCTTGGCGAGTGTGGTGGTCGCCCCAAGCGGGAAACCCACAACGGTGCAGACCTTCACGTCGGACTTCTCGACCAACTCGGCGCACACGCGCGTCCAGCACAGGTTGACGCACACGCTGGCGAAGTGATGCTCTAGCGCCTCGGCGCACAACTTGTCGATC
>CAIXPS010000221.1 GCA_903921365.1 uncultured bacterium
GACACCTGAAAATTCACAGGCTACGAGTACGTTCATATTTTTATCATTTTTGGCGCATCGCAACCAATTACCCCCGAACTCGTGACCAGCTTTCAGCGATCGTTTGAGGCCGACCCTAAAAACCGCCTCGCATTGAACGCTGTCACCCGCAACTCGATCAACACAGTGGTGCTGAACCATACGGTCGTCACCCAAACCACCCACACATTCTCACATCTGTTAAAGAGCAATGACATCACCTCGCAGGCGGCCAGCGGCAGATGCTGGCTATTCGCGGGTTTGAATCTGTTCCGCGTCGAGGCGATGAAGCATCTCAATGTCGAGAAGTTTGAGCTGTCGCAGAACTACCAGATGTTCTGGGACAAGCTTGAGAAGGCCAACTACTTCCTCGAATCTATTTTGAAGACGCTGGATGAGCCCGTTGACGGGCGGTTAATCATGTTCCTGCTGCAAAACCCAATCCAGGATGGCGGTCAATGGGACATGTTCCTTAACCTCGTCGAGAAATATGGCGTGCTGCCAAAAGCTTTCATGCCTGAGACCGAGAGCAGCAGCAACACGCGCTGGATGGTCGGGCTGGTCACCGTCAAACTGCGCGAGGACGCCGCCGAATTGCGCCGCATGCACGCTGCCGGCGCGAGCACGCAGGCGTTAGGCGCTCGCAAAGTCGAGATGATGAGCGACATTTACCGCATGCTGGTTATCCACCTGGGCGAGCCGCCGACTGAGTTTGCGTGGCAATGGCGCGACAAGGACGACCAGTTCCACCGTGACGGGTTGATCACCCCGCAGGAGTTCTTCCGGCGTTACGTGCATTATGACCTCGAAAGCTTGGTGTGCCTGATCAACTGCCCAACCTCCAATAAACCGTTCAACACCCTGTACACCGTGGATTATCTGGGCAACTGTGTGGGCAGTCACATCATCCGCTACATCAATGTGGATAATGCGACGTTTAAACAGGCCGCCAAAGAACAGGTGGTTGCCGGGACGCCGGTGTGGTTCGGTTGCGACTATGGCCGGGGCATCGAGCGCGACCTGGGCATTCTCGACACCGAGGTGTTTGATTATGCGCTGGCCTACAGCACCGGTTTTAACGCAGACAAGGCCGAACGCGTCGAATACGGCCAGAGCCAGATGACGCACGCGATGGTCTTCACGGGCGTGAACCTGGATGCAGATGGCAAGCCGACCCAGTGGCGCGTGGAAAACAGTCACGGCGACAAGGTTGGCGACAAGGGTTTCCTGGTAATGGCTGATCGCTGGTTCGACGAGTATATGTACGAGGTCGTGGTCGAAAAGCGCTTCGTCGCGCCCGAGTTGCTCGCGCTGCTTGACACCGAACCCGTCCATCTGCACCCGTGGGACCCGATGGGATCTTTAGCAGTGTCTGCATAAAGAGAGATTGGATACGGGAGATTGGAGATTAGAGATTGGGGATTAGATTTTTAACCGCCGGCGAATCACATGGCCCGTCGCTGACAGCGATCCTGGAAGGGATGCCGGCCGGGCTGGCGCTGACGTCTGAGTACATCGACCACGAACTGGCGCGGCGGCAGCAGGGCTACGGCAGCGGCGGGCGCATGAAGATCGAGCGCGACCATGCGCGCATCACGTCCGGCGTCATGACTGGCCGGACGACCGGCGCGCCTATCGCATTCGTCGTCGAAAACCTCGACCACGCCAAGTGGCGTGACCGCGAGATCGAGCCGATGACGATTCCGCGCCCCGGCCATGCCGATCTGACCGCTGCGGTGAAGTATGGGTACCACGAGTTGCGCCTGTCGCTGGAGCGCGCCTCCGCGCGCGAAACGACCATGCGCGTCGCCGTCGGGGCTGCTTGCCGCGCGTTACTCGCCGAGTTCGGCGTCCTCGTCGGCGGTTACGTCGCAAGCATCGGCGCCGTCAGTATCTTCAATCTCCAATCTCCAATCTCCTCCTATCAGGCGCGCTTCGCCGCCGCCGAAGCCTCCGATGTGCGCTGTTATGACGAAATCGCGGCGGAGCAGATGCGCGCGGCTATTCGTCAGACCATGCAGGACAAAGACACGCTTGGCGGTGTGGTGGAGTGCGTCGCGCTGAACATACCACCCGGGCTGGGCAGTCACGTGCACTGGGATCGCAAATTATCGACGCGCATTGCGGCTGCGGTGATGAGCATCCACGCGGTGAAAGGGGTGGAGATCGGCGACGGCTTTGCCGAGACACTCTTGCCTGGCACGCGCGCACAGGATGAACTCAGTGTTGACGCTTCGAGCGGGCGGATCATCCAGCGCACTAACCACGCCGGCGGGATCGAGGGCGGGATCAGCAACGGGGCGCCTATCGTCGTGCGCGCCGCGTTCAAGCCAATCGCGACCACGCTCAACCCGTTGCAGTCCATCGACCTCGCCACAGGCGAGCAGGTCAATACGAAGTACGAGCGCAGCGACTTCTGCCAGGTTCCGCGCGCCGTGCCAATTGTCGAAGCCATGCTGTGTCATGTGCTGGCTGAGGCGTTGCTGGAGAAACTGGGCGGCGACTCGATTGCCGAGATGCGCCCGCGCTTTGAAACATTGCGGCAATTGCGGCTCGACCAGCTTCCCATGAACAACACACCGTGGAAGTTCGGCTACGAGTAGTCGCAAACCATTACAATATCCCCTAATGTCGAAACCATTGATCCTGGCCGGCTTTATGGGCGCCGGCAAGACCACCGTTGGACAGTTGTGCGCACAGCAACTGGGTTATGACTTCGTTGATGCGGATGACGTCATTGTCGAACGCGAAGGCGTCAGCATCCCGGCTATTTTCGAGCGGAAAGGCGAGGCCTATTTCCGCAGGATCGAAGCCGATCTGGTGCAGGAACTGTGCAAACGCAGCGACGTGGTGATTGCAACCGGCGGCGGGATGATCGTCGATCCAACGAACCGCCATGCACTGCTGCGCGCCGGTGTGTGCGTCGGCCTGACGGCCACGCCCGATGCGATCCTGGGGCGCGTGGATGCGGGCACGCGTCCGATGCTGCGCGGCGACGATCCGCGCAACCGCGTCGCACTGCTACTCAAAGAGCGCGCGCCCGCCTACCGCGAGCTTCACTACACTCTCGATACGACTATCCCGACACCCCGGGAAACGGTGGCCCAGGTGCTGGCGATCTATCACGCCGAACAGACGCGCATTCCGGTGCACATGGCCGGCGCAAACTACGACATCCTCTTTGGCGATGGGGTCATCGACCAGGTCGGCTTTGCGCTGGCCGGGCGCAGCTGGTCGGCGCCGTTCGCCATCGTGACCGACGACAGGGTCGGCCCGCTGCATGCCGGGCGTGTGCAGACCGCGTTGCGCCGCGCAGGAATCGATTCATTCATTCATCAGATGCCTGCCGGTGAAAGCAACAAAACGCTGCATATCGTGGAAGACATTTACCGCGCGCTCTCCGCACATGGCGTTGAACGTGACAGCGCTGTCATCGCGGTGGGCGGTGGAGTCGTCGGTGATGTGACCGGGTTCGCCGCCGCGACCTACCTGCGCGGCGTGCCATTTGTGCAAATTCCCACTACGCTGCTGGCGATGGCCGATTCGAGCATCGGCGGCAAGACGGGCGTGGACACAGACTTCGGCAAGAACCTGGTGGGCGCGTTCAAACAGCCCGACCTGGTGGTGATGGATACCCAGTTCCTGCGCACGCTGCCGCCCGTTGAGATGCGCTGCGGCTATGCGGAGATCATCAAAGCCGCATTGATCGCTGGCGGTGAACCGTATCAACGCGTCAGCGCCGGCGTCTCATTGCAGCCGCAACCCTCGGGCGACGTTGATGCTAAACTCGTTGTCAGTCTGCTGGATGCGATTGAGTTGAAACGCGTCGTCGTCGAAGAGGATCCCTTTGAGAAGGGTCGCCGGGCATTGTTGAACCTGGGTCACACGTTTGGGCATGGCATTGAGGTGTGGAGCAAGTTCGCCGTCAAACATGGCGAAGCCGTGTCGCTGGGGACGGTATGCGCGATGAGGGCGTCTCAGGCGTTGGGATTGTGCAGCGGGTCGCTGGTCGAAGAGGC
>CAIXPS010000222.1 GCA_903921365.1 uncultured bacterium
ACATCTTTGGATATGGTTTTACGCAGTGGCTGCAGACCGCCCGCAAGCTGGATTCATGGGGCGTGCGCTCCGCGCCACACTCGTATGGCAACTGCTATGGCAATTATGCCGCCTGTCACCTGGCTGGCGCCATCAGGCGGTTTACATTTGTGGAGTGGGATGAAGCACAAATCGCTGGTCTGGATGCATCAGCGTACCAGATTCAAGAAGGCCATGTGCATGTCCCCAATCTGCCGGGATTCGGGCTGAGACTGGATGCAAATATCTTCGCCGGGTCGGTTGAAGAAAACGGATCTGCCTTGTGGCTTTGACACTCAGAAATCAGCGTTACAGTATATAATTATAAGTCGCAGAATTCGCTATTCACTTACGAGTCCAGCGGACCACGAAGTTTTTTAAAGAGGTAGGAGCCATGTCAGGTCATTCAAAATGGGCCACGATCAAACGCGCCAAGGGCGCCAATGATGCCAAGCGTGGCGCTCTGTTTACCCGTCTGTTGCGAGAAATCACCGTATCCGCCCGCGAAGGCGGCGGCGACCTGGAAGCTAACTTCCGGTTGCGTCTTGCGATCGATAAGGGCCGCGCCGCCAACATGCCCAAGGAAAACATTGAACGAGCTATTGCGCGCGCGACGGGTCAAGGTGAGGACGCAATCACTTATGAAGAGCTCATGTACGAGGGCTATGCGCCGCATAAAGTGCCGATGATGATCAAGGTGCTCACGGACAACCGCAACCGAACCGTTTCCGAAGTCCGGCGCACTGTAGAGCGCGCTGGCGGGATGTTGGGCGCACAAAACGCCGTCGGGTGGCAGTTTAACCGCAAAGGCTATATCGTGCTCGAACGCAACGACGCCATCAATCCGGACGAGGTTTTTGAGGTGGCCGTCGAAGCAGGCGCGGATGATGTAGTCACGGGTGAAGACAGCATTGAGATTTTCACAGAAGTCGACGCCTTCCGTCCCGTGCGCGAGTCATTCGCCAAGAAAGGCTGGCAACCCTCCACCGCTGAAATCTCGATGATCCCGACGACGCAAAGCAAACTGAGCCCCGAGGATACCCGTAAGGTGATGAACGCGATTGAGGCGCTCGAAGAACTCGATGACGTGCAGCAGGTCTACAGCAACCTTGAAATCTCGGATGAAGTGATGGCGGCTCTCGAAGCTGCATGATTGTGCTCGGGATCGATCCCGGCATTGCAACAACCGGGTATGGCGTGGTGCGCGAGGAGGCCAATGGGCAATACACAGCCCTGGCTTATGGCGTATTGCTGACGCCCAAGACCGACTCTCTGCCAGAGCGACTTTTATCGCTGCGGCATCAGTTGATTGCGCTGATTAACGAATGGCGCCCGACCGAATCCTCGGTCGAGGCGCTTTTCTTTGCCACAAACCTCAAGACAGCGATGATTGTGGGGCAGGCGCGCGGCGTCATTCTGGTTACATTGCATGAAGCGGGATTGCCAATCGGAGAATACACCCCGCTGCAGGTAAAACAGGCGGTCTCCGGTTACGGTCAGGCAGACAAGCAACAGATGCAGTCGATGGTTAAAATGCTCTTTTCGCTGGAGAAACTGCCAAAACCTGACGATGCCGCCGATGCGTTAGCGATTGCGTTTACCCATATCCAGTCCTCTCGTTACAACCGGCTCGAATCCCAGGCATAACAGGCGGATGTCTGGTTCTTGATTTCGATCCGCAAGATCCGGAAAGGATAGCTATGTTCAGTCTCAGGCTCAACAAACGACCAAAGAACGAGCACTCGACTTCATCCGACGCAGCCACTATTGCAGCAACCAGCATCATCGCGGCGCCAGGTGCGCCGGCCGATGCCACCCTGACGCCAGAAGGCGGCGCCATAAAACAACCTCCTGTAGGCTTGGTTGAGCGCGAGCGGGAGCTTGAGCGCTTGTATAAGTACTGGCACACCGCAATAGAGGGACACGGCAAAGTTGTATTACTCTCAGGCGAAGCTGGACAAGGCAAATCGACGCTGGCTGACGAATTCCTCCGCAGTATCGATGCTGATGGACTACCCCACAAGACCGCTCGTGCAGCGTGTTCGGCACAGTCCGGCCGCGATGAACCGTTCTGGCCGTTTGCCGAGGTCATTGGCCAGCTTGCCGCGTCCGACACCAGGAAGATCACCAGCGACATCCTCGATACAGTGCTCGATCTTGCGCCGGCTTGGGCCATGATGATCCCGGTGGCAGGCGGCGTCGTTGGCGCTTCGATAAAGACGGCGCAGGCCGTGCGCAACCGCACACGCACAAGCAATCTCCCAAATCCCGACAAACTCTTGCACGAGTATGTCGGAGCGCTAAGGAAGGTCGCCGACAAGCAGCCCGTGTTGATCTTCATCGACGACCTGCACTGGAGCGACCCCGGTTCGATCAAATTGCTGTCTCTTCTCTCACGCAATATCCTGACGATGCGCGTTCTGGTGGTCGTCGCTTATCGCCCGTCTGACATCGCCGTTGAGGGGCATCCCCTTCATGAACTGATTGCCGAGCTGCTGCGCTACGACACAGAAACAGAAATCGCTCTCCCGTCATTATCACTGGAAGGCGCCGCAGCGCTATTAACCAGGATTTATCCTGCCAATAAGTTCCCATCCAGCCTGCCATCCGCACTCTACAAAAATACGGGTGGGTCGCCATTCTTTATCGTTGAGTCGCTGAGATTGATGCAGTCGCGCGAGCAAATCACCCGTGACGAAAAAGACGGCAAATGGATGCTGGTTCGCGAAATCAACGAAGAAGACTTGCCCCGCAGCGTCGAAGCAGTCATTCGGAAGCGACTCGAACGCATGCCCAAAGACCTCCTTGAAATACTATCGCAGGCCGCAGTGCAGGGTCTCACCTTTGAAACTGCCGTGCTGGCGCATGTGCTTGATCGCGACGAGTTGGCCGTAATGAAATTGCTCGAACCGGCTGAAAAAGTCCACAGCGTGATCGAATATATCGGCGACATCGAATTGCCAAACGATATTACTTCGCGTTATCGCTTCGCCAGCAGCTTGATCCAGCGCGAACTGGTCGACGCCTTGCGCGGCAAACAGCTTTTAATGGCACACCGTAAAACAGCCGAGGGATTGGAGAAAGTGTGGGGCGCTGATAATCAGGATCTCGCGCCGAAACTTGGAGTGCATTATGAAAAAGGCCGCGTCTGGGACAAGGCCGCCCACTACAATATCCTGGCAGGAAAACAAGCGCGCTCCGCGAGTGCAATCCCGCAGGCTATCGCCCTGTTTGAGACCGCCGAGCGATTTGCGGCCAAAACCCCGCAGACCCCATCAGACGTTCAGTTTGAGATCGATGACAATCTCAGTTACCTGTATGAAGTCGACAGCGCTTACGATAAGTCCAGGATGCGGCTGGAACACGCCCTCGCGGCTGGGAGCGAGGCGCTGGGATGGCGCAAATACGCCGAACTGAAGATGCGCGCCGCCAAACTGGCTGACGACCAGGGAGAGTTTACTGAGTCGCTTTCATTGCTTCAGCAACTACACAACGTTCTTGATGCCAACCAGGCTGAACAAGACAGTTATGAGGCATACGACCTGCACGCTCAGCTATGCGCGGCGCTGACGCGTTTGGACCGACCCGCAGAAGGAATCGCATTCGCTCGCGATGGTCTTGAGGGGTTGGCGCACCTCACGAGAACGGCGGAGACGCACCATATCTACATCCGGCTGAACACTGCCCTCGCCTTGGCAGAAGAAGCACAGGGCAACTATGCTCAGGTTGCCGAGTTGCTCGAACGGATTTGCGCGACTGCGCGACAGTTGCGCGATACCGAGATTCTGCCTGAAGCACTCGTCAACCTTGCTGAAGTCTACCTTGTGCTCGGCAAGTATGAGCAGTCACAAGAGTATGTCAAAGAATTATTTGAATATGCCGAGCAAATCAGCAGCGAGAGCGCACTGGTTGACGGGCTTATGGTTAAAGGGCGCGCACTCTTTTACCTTGAAAAGTATTCTGACGCATTGATCAGTTTGACTGAAGCCGCGCGATTGATGCAGATATCCAGGTATTTCGCCGTGCGCGAGAAAATTCTGGTGCTGCGCGCCGCCACACTCGGCGAACTCGGCAGCACCAGCGAGGCCGCGTCATTATTTGAGCAGGCGCGAGCTGTTGCTCAGATCAGCGGCTCGCGTGAGATGATAGCTTACGTGGAAGCGATCCAGGGATTGCTTGAGTTGACGCTGGGAAAGGCGGATAAAGCGCTGACATTCGCCACAAATTCACTGCAAGTCTTTTCTTCGACCGGCGACAAGTTCGAACAAGCCTTGTGCTGGCGCCTGTGCGGTCGCGCCTGCCGCGCGCTTTCGCAAGCAGATATGGCGCAGCATGCGTTTCAACAGGCGCGCGCCATCTTTGAGTCCATTGGCAATGGGCATCAGGTTGCCGTTACTGACCGATACGCCCAGGAAGAAGCAGCGTCGCCAATCTGAAATGGATAGGCGACAAGGATTACCATGATTTCACGTTTGCGCGGAACTGTCCTTAGTGTGAAGCCGCCGGCCGCCATCATCGATGTCAGCGGCGTCGGGTTTCGGGTTTCATGTTCGCAGGCTGCGCTTGATCTGCTCGAAGCCGGGCGGACGGTTGACCTTCATACGCATTTGATCGTTCGTGAAGAGGAACTCTCGCTGTATGGCTTTGCGACCGAAGAGGAGGTTGCCCTCTTCCAGACGCTCATCGGCGTATCGGGGATAGGCCCGCGCACCGGGCTGGCCATGCTCTCCAAGCTACAGCCAGAGGCATTGCGCGCAGCAATCATCAACGACAGGGCGGATATCATTTCGCGCGTGCCTGGCGTGGGCAAGAAAACTGCCGAGAAGATCATCTTCGCGCTCAAAGACAAACTTGGCGGGCTCGACGCCGCGCCAGCGATGCCGACAAGCGCATTGGACGCCGAGGTTATCAGTGCGCTGACAAGCCTGGGATACAGCATCAGCGAGGCACAGACGGCGCTGGGTCAACTGCCGCGCGGTGAGAAGATGGATCTGGAGGAAAAAATCCGGCGCGCGCTGGCCTACTTTGCATAACAGCGGAACACGGCGCATGACGACGGTCGCCCGATTGCGCAGGCACGTTGCACGGGTACAATGACATGACATGTTAACAACCGACATTGCACCCCTCCCGGCCGATCCCGAACAGGCGCCGCGAGACTCACAGAAATCCATCGCCGGCGCCGCGACAATCATCTCGGCGGGAAACCTGAGCAGCCGGGTTGTCGGTTTGTTTCGCGAAGTCGCCAAGTCTTATTTCTTTGGGAATGGGCGCAGCGCAAGCGCATTTGAACTGGCCTCGAATCCGCCCAGCCTGTTCTACGATCTGCTGATCGGCGGAATGCTCTCATCGGCGCTCGTGCCCACATTCAGCGGCCTGGTTGCCGATGAGAGCGATAAAGCGCGCATGGTGGAGTTCGGCAAGCTGATCGGCGCTTTGATCGGTCTTGCCACGGTCGGATTAACGGCGCTGGTGGCGCTCCTCTGGATATTTTCCGAGGGGCTTGCCTTGGTGCTGGCGGGCGGCCCGCTTCAAGACCTGTCACTGGTCTCATCGCTGCTGCGGATCACGATACCTTCCATCATCTTCCTCAATATGAGCGGCATTCTGACGGCGGCCCTGTATGCCCGGCGCCGGTTTATCTTCACCGCCTTCACCGCGACCGCCTATAACCTGACCATGATCGCCTGCGTCGTTATTTTCGAGCGTAGTTTGGGTATTACAGCGCTCGCGATCGGCATGCTCGCGGGCAGCATCCTGCAGGTGCTGATGCAAATACCCGGCATGCGCGGCATTCCAATCCGCTTGTCGCTCAACTGGCGTCTGCCAGGCATCGCGCAGATCATCAAGCTCTTCCTGCCCGTGGTCATCGGCCTGGCGCTGGCTCAAATCGCGGCAGTGGTGAGTTACATCATCGCGGGTCACATCGGAAGCGAGGGGCCGGCGACCATGCGATATGCCGCCCAGGTCATCCAGTTTCCGTTAGGGATGATCGTCGTCGCAGTGTCCTCCGCAATCCTGCCGGCGTTGTCGATGCACGGCCACGAAAAATCGCTCGAAGCCTTCAAAAGCACGCTGACACAGGGAATGCGCCTGGTCTGGGTTTTGATCGTTCCGGCATCCGTCGGCTTGTATGTGCTGGCACAACCTGTCGTAGCGCTCCTCTTCCAACGCGGCGCGTTCACGGCAGAGAGCACGGCCTACACGGCGCTGGCATTGCGGGCTGCTATTCCGGGTCTGGTCTTCGCTGCAATAGACACCCCGCTCATTTACGCCTTTTATGCGCGGAGCGACACACTTACCCCCACCCTGATCGGGCTTGTCTCGACAGTCTCGTATCTGATATTACTAGGCGTGTTGTCACTATTGTCGGAGTACGGACTGCACGTGTTTACCCTGACCGACTTGATTCTCGCAAACTCGCTGAAGACCGGCCTGGATGCGTGTCTGATGGCTATTTTCCTGACGCGCAAGGTGGGCGGTATGCGCGGTTTCGACATTGTCCCAGTCGTCATCAAGGTGTGCATTGCCGCAGGGTTGATGGGTCTGGCAGTCTGGTTCGTCATGGTCACGGTTCAACAGGCGATGGGAAGTGTCCAGTTCCTGGCCAATGCCGTGACGGCTGTAACAGCCGCCCTGATCGGTTTCGGCGTGTACCTGCTCATGACGACACTGCTCAAGGTTAAAGAATTAGCGTTTCTACGCGGACTGCTTCAACGGAAAGCGCGTTAACGTTTGTTTTTGTTAGAATTCCGTTCACTACTTATAATGGAAGAACAAACTGGTTATATCTCCGCGAGTCAAATCGCGACAGCTTCTTTAGACGCTTCTGCGAGTGATTCGCAC
>CAIXPS010000223.1 GCA_903921365.1 uncultured bacterium
CGGCGCGATGTTCAGCGGCGCGGGATTGTTCAACAGGTTTCGTGGAGCCTTTCGGCCTGCCTCGCTTCTGTAGCTCTTCGGTGCGCTTGCGCTTTGTCACTTCGCGCTCTTTTTCATGGGAATGACGTTGGTAGCGCTGGCCTGCTTCTGCTCCTTTTCGATGTAAGCCTGCCATGCTTCCATGAGCTTGCGCCGTTTGTCGAACAGATCGCCGCGCCTGTAGGCTTGTTCGACAGCGTTGCCGACGTTATGTGCCAGAGCCATCTCGCATACTTCACGCGGGAAGGTGGAACGCTCAGAGGCCCAATCGCGGAAGGTACTGCGGAAGCCATGCGGGGTGGCATCAGTGCGGCCCATGCGCCGCAACAGCATCAACATCGCGCCAGTGGAGAGCGACTTTCCCGGCTTGCCACCGTGGAAAACGAACTGACCGCCGTTTTCTTGAAGCAACTCCTTGAGTATTTCAACTGCTCTCGTCGGCAGTGGAACCGTGTGCGGTTTCTTGGCTTTCATCCGTTCGGCTGGCACAGACCATACCGCCTTATGCAGATCAAATTCTTTCCACTCCGCGCCAATGACTTCGCCGGTTCGCGCAGCCGTCAGAATCAGAAATTCCAGCGCCCGTGCAGCGATGCCTTCCTGTTTCCGTAGGTCAGTGACGAACGCATTGATTTGATCGAATGGCAGCGCGGCAAGATGCTCAACCGTTGCCACGCGCCGCGCCAGCTTATGAACGAGATGTCCGTCCCATCGCGCAGGATTGTCGCCAGTGCGATGTCCGGATACAGCAGCCCAATCCAAGATGGATTCGATGCGGCCTCGAACCCGGCTGGCTGTTTCGGATTTCGCCTGCCAGATCGGTTGCAGAATCTTCAGCACTAGGGCTGTATCGACTGCCTGCACGGGCAGTGCGCCGATAACAGGGCTGGCGTACTTCGCCAGAGTGTTTTCCCATTGGCTGGCGTGTTTCGGGTTGCGCCATCCCGCCCGATGCGCCGCGATGTACTGCTCTGCACACCACTCGAATGTAACGCTTTTGGCGTCGGCTACAGCACGAGCAGCCGCCGCCTTCTTTTTCGCTTCCAGCGGGTCTATGCCATCGCGCAGCGCCTTCCGTAAGTCACGCGCTTTGTCTCTGGCGTCGGCTAGGGGAACATCGAATAGCGGCCCTAGGCCGACTTCGCGTAGCCTGCCGCGAACGTATCGAAAAGCCCATGACTTTGTGCCGCCCTCTGTGACCCGGAGGTAAAGCCCTCCGCCATCCCCGAAGTAGCCGCGCTCTTTCAGGCTGGCGACTTGTAGCGGACTCAGTTTCCCCGGTTTCGTAAATCCCATTTTATCCCTCCGCCAATACGTGCCATATCTCAGCCCATATCTTATGGCGGGATTTTAGGGGAAGTCAAGGGAGAAGTGTGGAAGAAAAAAGCGCCGAAAGCCTTGTGGCACAATGTGCTACGGGAAGTCTAGGGAAGCGTGGGGAATGCCTTTTCGCGGACGTCCACTCCGCCAACGTATCAAGCAGAAACGGCCCTTTCGGGCCGTTTCTGCTTTCTACCCATCGTTTCACCCATTGTTCGGCCTGATATGTAGTAACACGTTCCGGCGCACCCGCGTCGCGTTCAGATGGGTTCTGCCGACGGGCCCAGACTGAAAGCGGATACTCGAACCGCGACGTCGCTGCGGTGAATTGACTGATCCTGACTCCCTGAAGGCGCCCCTGACAGCGTGCGTGTTATGCCACCGCCCGGTGGAACGTGGCTCTGATGTAGGATTCGCCGATTGCGAGTAGTTAGCGCAGAAATGAAGACCCCAGCTTCGAGGTAACCGTAACAGGATGGCGTGCGACGAGTAGCTTCGACACTTTGCCGAAGTGGATTTTGATAGGTTTCATCATGATTAGCCTTCCCCCTGAATTGCGAATTGGTGTTCCGTCCATCGACATGGAGCATCACAGTCTTGTCACGCTCTTAGATGAACTTATCTATGATCCAAGCACAAATCTGAAGTCGGAGCGTTTTTCAGACTTCTTGAATAGCTTTGGCAAACAGGTCGTAGCGCACTTCAAGAATGAAGAAGCATTTTTTCGATCCTGCGGAATGCCGCACGAAGACATTGCCGCCCAC
>CAIXPS010000224.1 GCA_903921365.1 uncultured bacterium
CTGTTGGTTGAAACAGGCGTGTTCGTTGCTGGCGTTGGTGCGGCATTCGCCCCACAAGCTGCTAATAGAATGACGATGAGAAGGTAGAGATATTTGATCTTGTTCACGGCGGCCACTTCCAAGCCTACTGCGTCGAGTAATCTTGATTGTAGGCTTGGGGTGGTATTGTGCAAGTGGCAGAGGTCGAAACCTCTGCCTTGTGATTTTCCACTGGGGATATCTCAGACCCCGGCAGGATCAGAGTACCGAGCTCAGAGCAGATTCAGAGGACAGAACAGATTAAGAAACAGGGGCAGACGCAACCACCACCCGAAAACCGACGCAGTCGTAACGAGAGTCGGGAGAGTCCCAGTAGCGGCACGAGCAGCGCGCGCCGTCTCGATGGTAGCCCCAAGACCCGCCGCGCACCACGCGCAAATCACGGCTCTTCTGATCCTCACGCCCATCGTTGGGATTGTACGGGTAACCAAAGGTCGGTTTGCTGAAATCATTGCCCCATAAGCTACTCGTCCACTCCCACACGTTTCCCGCCATATCCGCCACGACGTATGGACTGTCGCCTGCCGGACTGTACTTGCCTACCGTTGTCGTGTCCGTCACGTTCATAGCGAAGTTCAGTAAGTTGGCGTTAGGCGCTTCGTTGCCCCACGGATAAATTCTGCCGTCCGTGCCACGCGCCGCCTTTTCCCATTGTGCCTCGGTCGGCAATTGCGCCTGTCTGCCACTTGCTTGTTTGACCCATGCGCAAAACGCCACCGCATCATCCCAACTCACCAGCACGACCGGATGGTTATCCTTGCCGCTTAAATCGCTGTTTGGCCCCCTGGGATGCTGCCAGTCAACGCCCTTTATGCCCACCCAATGGCTGCGGTCATAAGTCCATCCACTCCCCAGCTTTTCCGCCGTCGTCTTGTATCCCGTCGCCTTCACAAACGCAGCGAACTGCGCATTCGTCACATCATATTTGCCGATCAGGTATTCATCCAGCGTCACCTTGTGCTGCGGCTTTTCACGGCTTTGTGCGTTCGTATCCGCATCGGTGCTGCCCATCAGAAACTCGCCCGCAGGAGTGCGCACCATCTCAATCGTTACGCCAAGTGCAATCGTCAGAAATTCATTCATAGTTACCCCATGCGTCAATTATGGCTTTGTCATCAAATCAACGCAATCCGTCAGCAGCCGCTTGTGCTCCGCACTCAGGTACATCATCTCACTCGTCCTGGCCGACAAAAGTAATGCTCTGTATAGGTCTATGAGCGGGTGATCGACATCGGGATCGGCGGGATCGAGCTTCAACGCATCCAACGCCAGTTTGATGTCGCCGCGCTCGTCGGGCCACGCGCAGCCGCGATCAACCATGCGGCGTAGGCGTTCAGCGGTGGCGTGGCGAAGGGTGGCGTCAGGCATGGCTAGTGCTTGGGGCTAAGAAACAGGAGCAGCCACAACCACCACCCGAAAACCGACGTAATCGTTGTGGTACGAGAGCTTACTCCAGGCGCGGTTTGCCGTGCGCACGAGAGATGGATAGCCGCTCCACGCACCGCCGCGCATCACGCGCCCTGATCCCGTAGTTGGCCCCTGTGGATTACTCGCAAGCGAACTGGCGTGGTAAGTATCACTGTACCAATCCGCTGTCCACTGCCACACGTTCCCTGCCATATCCGCTAAACCATACGGGCTGTCACCCAGCGGGCTGTACTTGCCAACCTCTGTTGTGTCTTTGGCGTTCATGTTGCACTTGAGCAGGCTCGCGTTCGACGCATCATTGCCCCACGGATAAATTCTGCCGTCCGTGCCACGCGCCGCCTTTTCCCATTGTGCTTCGGTCGGCAACTGCACCTGTCTGCCAGTCGTTTGTTTGACCCATGCGCAAAATGCCACGGCGTCATCCCAACTCACCTGCAGCACGGGATGGTTATCCTTGCCGCTCAGGTCGCTCCATGGCCCTTTTGGATGCTGCCAATCAGCGCCATTCACATCTCCCCAATAGCTTCCGGTATAAGCGTATCCTCTCCCTTCTTTGTCTGCTGTCGTCTTGTATCCGGTCGCCTTCGCAAACGCCGCGAACTGCGCATTCGTAACATCGTACTTGCCAATCAGGTACTCATCTAGTGTCACCTTATGCTGCGGTTTTTCATTGCCATCAGCACTCTTATCTGCATCCGTGCTGCCCATCAGGAACTCGCCCGCAGGAATGCGCACCATCTCAATCGTTACGCCAAGTGCAATCGTCAGAAATTCATTCATAGTAACCCCATTTGTCAATTATGGCCTGATAGCAGGTTATACAAGACTCAATATATGGGCGCAGAATACGATTTTGGATCGGAATTTTACGAGAAATGACTGTTAAGAGACGCAGATACATTTCATGGTGACCGCTGCTGTCAGCAGCAACCAAGGCGATGGTTTTCACAACAGCTCTGTATTTCCATCAGGTCGTCTGAACATTTTGGTCACGTAGCGCAGTCTCTCAATCATCTCGCCCGGACGAAGGGCGATCAGAGCGACCAAGTACAGGCTGGGCACCATTATACCGATGCCGATCAATCGTAGCAAGGGGGGTAAAGTGCTCCACGATGGAATCTCCGGGACAAGAACACTCGTGATTATCGCGATGTCTAATGCTACTAATGCCGAGCCAAATACAGATAGTATCGTTAACTGAACATGCCGGAATATATACACGATGCTGATCGTAAAGCCGACAGCGATTGTGATGCCAACACCCAGAATGGTGCCAGGCGCACCAAACCACCATGTCAGTGGTGTGCCGATAAGGACTAGAGTCGCTGCCTGCGCCCCTGTAATCAGGATATTGACTTTGCGGTGTCCCAGGGCAACCGAAAGCGTAGTGAGCCAGAGTGTGTTGCGCACAGCCAGTCGCCCGGTGGTGGAGTGTTCTGATGACA
>CAIXPS010000225.1 GCA_903921365.1 uncultured bacterium
CTTAATACACACACGATTGCCTCCCTGTATGAGGCTTTTGAACCGGCTGAAGCCCATCGGATTGCCCGCAAGATCGATTTGCACTACACACCTAAACACGGCAGTTGGCTCAACATGGCAGAGATTGAGTTCAGCGCATTGAGTCGGCAATGTCTGAATCGTCGCATTCCCGACACCGACTTGCTTACGCGCGAGGTTGCCGCTTGGTCTACTGAACGCAATACTCATTGTGCTACCGTGGACTGGCGTTTCACTTGCAAGGATGCTCGGATTAAGCTGAAGCATCTCTACCATAAGATTCAATCATGATGGACTACTAGCCGTTACAACCAGATGGATACGCAGGCCATAGAAATAGCGATCTTTGCTGCTGATTTTGCTGCGAAAGGCCGCGGCACAAGCGCGAGATGCGAAGTTCTATCATGTACTTGCGAGCATCTTCAAAGCAACTGCCAAACCACTCGACAGCAGCCAGAGCAATGGTCATGACTTCTGCCGTGGAGAGAACGGCTTGCGAATTATCGTAAAACTCAATAGCAGAGAGCTTGCTATGCTCAGGTAGCAAGTCCCGTAAATTAATTCACCACTGGGATAAAAACTCGCCAGGGATCAGTAGGTGTGGTTTTGAGTGGCACATAATAGCGCCCCTTGTTAGTCCACAACGATGTATTGCCGGATTCGTCCAGCAACTGCACGGCGAAGATCACACTGTCGTTGGCGACGACCGTGCCAACCCAGCTCTGATTGACCTGGTCATACGATAGTATCTCCGATTTCCAGTCACCTTGCCCATCCGTGTACAGAACGCCTGCCCGTTGCACGCCATGGACGTCATGCGCTTTTAGCTTTATGGTCACTTCATGTGTCGCGCCTTGGGACGCTAAGATCACCCGATCCAATATTGGCCCGGATCGATCGGCATCATCAGAGTAGATAACCTCTACTGTAAACGCGCGCGTAAGCCGCACCAATCGTTCATCCTGATTCGCCTGACCCATTACCGCAACCAGGGACTCCCTGTCACCCACCGTTCCCACTATGTAGGGAATATCGTTGTCCCAGACGCCAGCATCAGGTGCGACTTGTGTGGAGGTGTATTCATTCACCAATGTGGGTAACGTGCTTGTAAACGCACTCACCTGCTGGTAAGTCGATGCAAGCACCCACACGCTGCGCGCTGGATAAGCGTATGGTCGACTGGCGCTGATATCGTAATAGAAACGTGGTTGTATCGATTCGCCGGATTCCACTGATGCTCGACCATCCAGCATGTAGAGCATTCCCATATCTGATCCGGTGAGTGTATAAGTTGCAGTGGGTATTTGGCCATGAAGCAGGTTAAATGCAAACACTGCGCTGACCAACGACGGAGTAGGACCAAATGAAGGCGCTGGCAAGCTTGCGGCCACACTTGGAAATGCATCCTCGGGATTGCCTGAATTCGCAACGCGTGTTGCATTGCCAGGTGTGCGAATCCGATACATCGGAAAGCCATACAGCGTTAACTCCGATGCTACTTTCGAGTCCAGGCCGCTGGCTGCGCGGTGTTGCTGATAGTAGCGCACCTTGGCCCGTCGTAATACTGCGCCAAGTCGCACTTCGTTGCCCGTTACCAAGCCGTCTGCAATGTATTGCATCATCTCTTCACTGTATCCCAGCACACCCGACGTTCCCCACCCGAAACCGGTATTGGCGATCAGGTTGGCGCCCACATGTGCATAGGCCTGTGGGAAATCCAATTCGTCAGCCGATCCATTCGGCGGCAGATTTAAACCATAATGACACGCTGGCGACCATACCACTCCGCCTTCTGGCGGCGCCGGCGCTCCGGCTACTTCCACCGCAGAAACAAATTCTTTGGTGATATTGACGCCTTGTTGAAAATGGTCGGCATGACTATGGAACGATTGCAGCAAGAAAGGCGGCTGAGTATTAAACTGCAGTTCGCGTTGGGTGCTGAGCGCTGAATTGTTACCGA
The DNA here is from genome assembly GCA_903921365.1 of uncultured bacterium. Classification (GTDB taxonomy): domain Bacteria; phylum Chloroflexota; class Anaerolineae; order J036; family Brachytrichaceae; genus CAIXPS01. The sequence continues at coordinate 1,979 of CAIXPS010000225.1, forward strand.
TGAGAGCACAGTTGACGCTTGTCGACCCGTACACTGGGGTGAAATCAGCCTTCAGCCGTTGACAGGTGTATTGTGCTGAGTCGCCCATGAAGTCGTAACCGCCCACCAATGCACTGGTAGGTGTCACGACGCTCGATATTAGAAAACGATCGATCAAACCAGTGATGTCTGCCGGCATTTCCACCAGTCGCCCAGTGGCCAATTGTGGAACACACCAGTGATGCGCGCGCAGATTCTGGATGCGCACAGGACTGTAACAGTCATCGGTCAAGTAGTATCCGGCCCGCAACGAGTCTCCTGCCGGTGTTCCGGAGGGCGCCAGTGTATATTCACTTTCCGGGAACCGGTGCGAGGGGTCTTTTACGCGATGGAACGGCACGACACGGTCGTCTCCGATGATGATGAGATATTGGATACTGGGGCGAGTTGCCAGCGTGGTCAGAATCAAGTTACTGATGGCCGTAGCAACCGTTTCAGCTCGTACTGGCGACCCCGATTCAGTATCCCACTCGTTATAAGCCTGACGAACTGTCTCATTAAGATCAACATCGATTAACTCACCATTGACTTCAGGGTGATGCGCCAGCGCAGTCAACTTGTTCATGACCAGCGTGGCTGATATTTCGCCATAAAGCGCCGCTAGACGAGCGCGATTGGTCACAATCAGCGTGTTCACCTGGCTGCTGGCTGTCGGAGGGTTCAGCAATACTTGATCAGGCGTCACCTGCTCGTCAGGCGTCGAGTCATACGCCTGCAGGGTAAATGAGTATTGCGCTCCGCCGCCGATTGATGCGCCCAGTCTTGGCGCGACCATCGCGTAGAAATGACTTTCGCGTGTCGCGCTGATAATCAATCGCGATGCCAGTGTCTTGCTATAGTCATCGTTGTAAGCCAGTAACGCACCGTTTTTGTCAAACAAACTCAGTGTTGTGTCCGCCCCGTAACCCAGATCGCTTGTTAACAATGCATATGTGCCAGTCGGAACTGTAAAGGTGAACCAATCCCGATCGCCAGCAGGGCAAAGCGTGCTGCTAAGCGATGTGCCGCTGACAATACTTGTAGCAGCCAGCATGGCGTCGTTAGGTTCAAAACGATCAGGGTCGCAGGGGGTTGTGCGCACGCTCAACGCGTAGCGTGTGGCGGGGCCGGCGATCCGCGGATCGTACTGTCGAACCTGCAAATGCACTGTCGTAGATGTTGCAGTTGAGTAACTGAGACGCGCTCCTAGTCCCGGTCCGCTGTCGTCGTCACAACGCAGCGGCGCCGTCGCTTGATCCGTATAAAGGCATAACACAGTATCTCCGGTGGCGTCGCCTGCACTACCAGGCTGAGGCGATGTCTCAATGGAATAGACAACATCAGGAAGTGCGGAGAATGCAAACCAGTCCTGATCATTAACAGGACACGCATTCAGCGATTCCACAGCAGCGCCAATGGGTATTGACCTGGCAGCCGCATAAGAGTCATTTGGCTCATATATATCGGGGCCGCATCCTTCCACAGTAACGCTCAAGGTGTAATCGGTTCCTGGCCCATAACTTGTAGCGTCGCGATTCCCGACCTGCACGAAAACCGGCCCGTCCGAATCAACCGGGTACACCATATCACTGCCATCACCAAAAGCGGGAGCGCTGCCACAATCAGCCCGTTCAATCGCATTGATGTTTGGATGTGCGCTGGATCCTGAAACACCTTGCACACGTATATGGTAGGACACACCCGCCTTGCCGTCAAATTTGAGCCAGTCCGAATCATTTGGGCGGCAAAAACTTCCAAGCCGCCCCACACTGGATGCGTCGCCAACGCTGATTTGTGCTGCCATCTCACATTGGTCGTTTGGCTCATCATAGGCCACACAATCATTGAGCGCAGTTATCGTCAGCGTGTAGGCAGTATTCGGGCGGTAATTCGAAAGGCGATGATGCACATTCACGTAGGCGTTGCCGTTCGTCAAGGCCGTCCACAATATCTGAGTACCGTTGATGGACGCTGCGTCCTCGATGGTGGTAGGGCCGTCACAATCCAGTATCACGCGCGCAGACGGCGCCGAGTCAACGCCGTTTGCTTCAGCCAGGATGCGATATTCCGTGCCGCCTACAACCTGGAATTGCACCCAGTCTTCGTCGCCCACCGGCCACAAGGAGTGTGCATACGGCACACCCGGCAGAATACTGCGTGAATTCACACATGCGTCATCCGGTTCATATGCGTCGCTGACTCCGCGCACAGATGGTTGAATCGCACTGCGTGACACATTATTACTCTCGTTGGATTCACTGACATCGTTTGTGACGTCTGCCCAGACCCACAATGGCACATCAACCGTGCCAGTAACCGCGAAAACTCCGGTGAGAACGGCCATGATCCGTCGCTGACCTGCAGCAATTGGCACACCTGTCCCGCCTGAATGTGAGTATGGGGTTGACATTGTTGGAGTGGCTGGCAACCCGAAATACAAACCGGCGACGATCTCCACCTGTGGGATGGCTGCGGCAGTGCCAATATTCGACACCCCATAAGTAATGACAAGGGTATCGGTTGGAGAAGGGTGTAATGGAGACCATTCGACAAACCCGACCAGGTCCGCCATCCCGCTCGGTATGTCCGGTATGTTTGGCGTGCGTCCTGCGGCAGGCGCCAGACTAAAACTAATCACACCCAACCCCATAACGATGCCCGCCAAAACTGCAGCAAGCACACTGATCGCGCGACCACCAGCAGAATGTTGTGACATGGCTGCTCTCCTTATCTCATGGACACGGGTATAAACACGTGTAGAGACGATGCCACTGTGATGGTCTGCGTCACAGGCGCAGACCACGCGCCGATATCGTTTTGTGCGCGGAATGTGATGGTGTATAGGCCCAGGCTCAATAATCTGGAGTCCACGCTGCAAGCTGCCGATGTGCATAATGGCGCCTGCTGCGGTCCTATCCACTCGTACCCAACAACACGATGGCCCGTGTTATCAGCGCCCTGGCCAGCCATTTGAACTGGGAGAACACCCAATGTCACTGACGCTGGAGCGATCATTTGTATTTCCGCCGATGGTATATCGACGGGCGTATCGGTCTCGATGAACTCGTCCGACCCTGCCGCCGTCGCAGCGAAGATGTGCTCGCCGGCGTCAAGGTCGGAGACCAGCATGGCGCTCAAACCATCCGTGGTTGTGTAAGGAGTAAATGACAATGGCTGCGATCCGATGATCGAACGCGCAATGCCCTGCCCGTTGCCGCTGGTGTCCACACCGGATGCCCATACACGCCCGTGACTGTCTACACTCACCGCGCGCATATTACGTGCGGGCAGCCCATGTGTTTGTGTGAATGTCTGCCACGTATCCAGGACGAGATCATAAAAACTTAATCCACCTTGTTCAATAGAAGGCAGGGAGCCATCATTGAGCGCGAACCAGATACCTGCGTCCGCCTCGGCAACATCTGCAACGCGGTTCGAACTCAGGCCGCTGGCGCCGTGAGTAAAAATGGTCCACACACCATCAGGAGCGCGCCGGGCAACACCGCCACCCCAGGTAGCAACCCATAAGCTGCCGTCGGTCGCGCCGAGCAGCCCCATAGTGACGTTCGACAGCGAACCGTTGAAGTCTGGTTGCGGCTGCCAGGATGAGCCGTCGTATCGGCTTAACCCGCTATCGCCGCCGGCCCACACGATGCCGTCCCTGGCGACGGCCATGGTGCGCTGCCGTCCGACCAGACCGGTAGTCATCGTCACCCAGCCGCCATCCATCAGCAATGCAGTTTCGTTATAACGCGCGAGCGCCCATATGCGTCCGTGCGTGTCCTGAGCGATCGCCGCCACATCGCTGTCTAAACCAGTCGATTCGCTAACTAGTGCGCCGCCGTTCACATCCCGGTGCACAAGGCCAGCAGCTCCGCCCATCCATACCTGCCCGCTGATTACTCTCACGGTGGTTATCGAGACTGCACTGACAAATGGCATCCATTTTTCGTTATTGGGGATGACCAGGTTGACTTGTTGCTCCACCTCCGGGTTTCCAAGATCAGGCGCGGCCCGGAACGTACGACTGATTACTTTGCCATCATAAGCGCTGGTGAGTGTTACGATACTGTTCAACCGCACGCCGCTGTCATATCCTTCGAAGCCAAATGTTGGATAGGACTCCTGATCCAGCGCCGTAACAGTTGAGAGAGATGCGGAACCCAGCGATAGGGTAACAGTCGCCCCGCGAACTGGCTGTCCGTGGAATAACACTGTGCCCCATGTACATCCGCAGTAATCGCCGAAAGGCAAGGGCCCTACGCCGCCGCAGTGTCGGCCTTGCGGTTGTGCGATCACCGGCGTGAGCCATATCGCCAGGAGACAGCCGCCTCCTATGCCGAACGCCGCCAGTATGCAGATGATTTTGAAACGCGAGACGTGTATAGCCTGCATAGCGTTGTTGCCCATCCTCATGGAACCGGGGTTTGGTCGGCGCCCATTACGAGTAGCGAGGCCCATAGCGCCGGATGGCGCGCCAGGCCGCTCGCACTTGCGAGCCAATCCAGTTGTGCTTGCCGTAACGCGTCGACAACCGATGCTCCCTGCGATAACTGCTTGTAGAACGACCGCATAAGCGTTGCGGTGATCTCATCACTCACTCGCCACATGCTGGTCGCCAGCGTCGCTGCGCCGGCAGCGAGAAAGGCGCGACCAACGCTGAACGCATCAGCGCCAGCGTGCCACGAGCGCAACGACTCACAGGCACTCAGCACGACGCATGCGCCATTGAGCGGTAAATCCCTTAACTCGCTCAGGGTGACATCGCGCGTTCCAATCGCGACAGATGTCAACATCGGGTCCACCGAGTTGAACGCTGCGTGTGTAGCCAGATGCAGCCAGTCACAATCCAGCAGTACCTCATACAGTAGATCGGGCGATATGTCCTCATGTGAATACAAACGCGCCTGTGGATGAAATTTGCGTAAAGCCTCTAATTCGTATCGGGCCTGTTGTGCATGCTCCTGAGCAGCAGCTATGCCCACACATCGCCTGTTACTGTGGCGATATGGTTTTCGAAGGAAATGAGCGCCCGGCACATATTGCACTCGCTTGTTAATCAACAATGGCGCACCATCCCAGCCCGGTAACGCATGGAAGGGAACTTGCGCCAGAGGACCGTCAGCAGCAATGATCAGGGTTGTTACTTCCGCCAAATCGAGCGGGCGCAAAACGAGATTGAATAGTTGCAGTCCTATAGACTCCACGTCGCGCAGTAAACCCGTGCTCAATCGGTCGCGCAAAGGCGTGGGATAAATGCCCAGGGCTCGTTCCACCGCGGCATGGTATTGCTCACAAAGTGCCGCCACTGTGGCAATAGCACCCAGTGATTGAAAGCGCGGTGGATGACCCGCTGTCATAGTGATCACATCCAGCCCTGCCGAAGTCCACACAAACTCGATGAGTGCACTGTCATGAGATAACGAGTCGGATATCCCATCCACGAGCCGTCGGGTAACCTGGGATGCCGTCGTTCCCGCGACACGCTCGGCTGAGCGTAGCGCCTCGTGCAAGCGATGCTCCAGCACAGCTGTCGGCTTCTGATCGTCTACGTCCAGGGTGGGAATGGGAAGCACGTCGCCGCTGGTAAGCATCTGCACACGACGTTTACGATAACGCTTGCCCAATTCCTGCTGTAAGCGTTCAATCTCCATTGCGGATTCTGGCGCTGTTTCCCGGACAGATCGCAGCAGATTGTCCGAAGAACTATTTTCCAGCCTGCGTGTTAACTCGCGAGCCTTGGCTGACTGAATTGTCTCCCAAGCATCCCACACATTACCGCATTGAGCATACAGCCGCGCTAAGGTGTGATATACGTCCAGCTTGTCAGTAAGAAAACTTGCGCGCAACATCTCAACTCGAACGTCGCTGTCCAACACCTCAATCGCTGCCACTGCCTGCTGTAAGAAGTCAATCGATCTCCCCAGGTCGCCGGAAGCATACTCGATTTGCGCAAGAGTATAGGATGTATACCAGGCAAACGATTCTGCTGATATGCCGGCATGCCCGGCGACGGTTAATGCCGCATACCCGGCGGTGCGCGCCTGCACCAGTTCCCCTTGAAGCAAACGCGCCCTGGCGATCCCGAGCCACGCCATCCCTTGTTCAAAGACGGGCGCAAATGCCTGTATCTGTTCCATGCGTGAGGTCAGGAGCGCCAGCCCCTGCGCAACTGCCAACCCACCCTCGCTCATGATGAGCGATACCGCGCGATATAACTCTACAAGCAGCAGTTGTGTATCGAGATGGCTCAGGCGCTTCAGGCGGTCTTCTGCGGTCTGAAAGGCAGCCGCCGCCGCAGGAAAGCGGCGGCGTTTCATATGCAGGATAGCAATATTAAGGTCGAGGCGCGCAAGATCGGCTTCGCTGCTTTCACGATCCACGTCATCGCTTGTCCCGACAGCGGTCGACAGACCCACCCTCGCCTGTTCAAAGGCATACAGCGCTTCATCATCAAGGTTCAAACCCAGTAATGCAATCCCACGGTTCTGTTGTGTGCGCGCTATCTCTATCAGATCATCCTGTCCTTCCACCAACAGCAGGCGCCGGTCGTAGGCTGACAGCGCGGCGTCGGGGCGACCAGCAAGATCGTTGGCAATACCGATGTTGTTAATCAGGCTGGCCAGCCGGGCTGCGTCCCGCTCATTGCGTCTTGCGCATTGTTGCAGTACAGGCTCAATTTCGCTGGCAATATGCAATGCGCGTTCGACTTCCCCCTGGTAGGCAAGCACATAGACGAGCCCTACCTGCATTCGCGCCTTGTCCACAGGATCGCTCACTCGATCGAACAGCGCGCCGGCCTGATCAAAGAGCACTACGGCTTCGGACCACTGGTCGAGAAATGCCCGCGCATTGGCCTCGGTCCACAGCCCGATCGCGTGCGCCTCAGGTGTGCCGATCTGCTCAGCCAGCAAACGAGCTTGTAACGCGATTTGAAGAGCACGAGCCGGATCGCTGTAGTAATAGGATGCGGACTCGTCCTTTAATTGCGAAATTGCTTGTGCATCTGGATACATGGCTATTACCGACCATGAGAGCTGCCCAGGCTGTAAGTCAGGCGCCAGGCTGCCCAGTGTCTGCGCCAATGCTCAGAGCTGGCAACTCAATTACTCCATCGCCGATTAAGCATTCAAGGCGATAGATTCCAGCCTGGAGAACGCCCAGGTCAAATGTGCCTGTCGGGCCGATGTTGCCGTTAGCATGCGGCACACCGTCGTGTGAAAGCAGGTACTCGCCTGATCCGGCAGAATCGCCAGTGACGATAATGACCTGCACCGTGACCCGGTAGCGCCGCAGCGACTGTAGCGATTGCTCGATGATGATGCTTACTTCTGGCTCACCGCTTACTTCGTACACAGTTACTGCCGGCGTGTCTCCACGATACGCCAGCGCCATGCCAGGCAAGGTCGCCGCAATAGCGATTCTTCTCACGATCTCACGCAACGAGGTTGCCAGATTCGCCAGGATATCATCGGGTCGAAACCCGGCATTCAGTTCATTGGTCACATCCGCCAGCGGGTGCCCGGTGAGCTGTGCATATTCCTCAAGCGATGCAGGTGAACGGCGCAGCAACTCGCGAACACGCTCTTCCTCAGCCGGTCCAAGAGAGCCGAAGAATAACGCCAGTAACTGCCGGGGTGTTGGCTTCCGTGTATCACGCAACTTGTCTCCCAGCCAGGCGTCAAGTGCATCACCGGTCAGAATGTCCGAATGTGTCTCATCCTGCGCAGGATCGTCGCCCGGGATATTCTCTATATTGCGTGCCATCACCATTCATCTCCTCGCGCGCCAACAACGCATTAAGTGTCAGGCGTAGATGCTTGTCGTCGTTTCTACATAATCTAACGCACATTGGGGCGCGATTGGTAAAGCTGCTGCAAGCGTTTATCTTTACCCAGCCGATCGAGCAATGCTCGTTTGATTTCATAAACCTGCTGAACGCTGCTGAATAATCCAGGGCAGGCTGCCTCGATTTGCGTTGGTTTCAATCCCTCCGACCATGATAATTCCGCCACACGCCGCTCCTGCTCCGTATTCGGGATTGCGTGGATGCTAGTCCACAACTCATTCGTCCATAGTTCGCGCTCGGCGACTGCATCGGTGCGCTGACTGGCTGGGGTCGGAAGCCGTTCCACCGCATCGTCCCCATCCGGGTTGGTATCTGCGACTTTGAGATCGCTGAATGTGTCCTCCTTCTGGCGGCGGCTGGATCGCACCCAATCCTGCGCGGTGCTGATCGCACAAGCGCGCATATACTGCAACACCTCTCCTAACCTGGTTGCTGCATTCAGATGACGGGGGGTGAAGTACTGCCAGAAACGGGCAAAACTCTCGCCGACCATGTTGGCCAGTTCTGAATCAGCCAGCCCGCGCGCCTTTAACCGAATCCATAAGGCGACCTGATGCTCGTACACAGACACGATAAACTGCCAGCACTCTTCAGACTTTCCCGCCACAGCGCGTCGAAACAATTCAAGACAGTAGATTTCGTGAGAATAGTCATCATGCTTGTCTGCGCAGTTTCCAGCAAGTTCGGCGGCGGAATGGCGATCCAGGTTCACTATGGAGGTTGCAACCATTGGAGTTATTTTACTTGAGAACCGCGCAAACCAAGACCGCTTGCCACATGACCCCAATAAAGTCCTTGACCACTTATCCACTCCACCGTCGCAAAGCTGCACCGTGTTGATTCTTACAATTTTTACTTTGTCATAAGCGGTAAATGCGCGCGATATACGAAGAAATCAACTGCCGCCGGAGCAGACATCATGCCGTCGACCTGCCAGGCAGTGGCTACCAGACGGTAGCGGCCTGGCGTGGTGAAACCGCCATAGTAACTGTCCCAATTTGTTCCACTGCGCAAATCAAGCGTCAAAGTGTCCACTTGTGTCAACGCAATTTGTCCTCCTGGGCTAACGACTTCGCGTCCATCCGGTCGCGCCACTTCTATCAAGGTGCGGGCTATACTGCCGCCATAGATATCTACAGAGAGTGCGCCCGTCAGGCTGACGCCACGCCATGTCACTATCGGCTGGCTGCCAAATGTCACAGGTCCTCCTAAAACGCGTTGGTCAGCGATAAGCCCGTCTGCGACGCTGTTCGGCGCCCCATCTCCGTTGTCATCCAGCCAGGGCATCTGATATCGGTACGGCATCTTAGGCGTAGCCTGCACCCCTATCGAGAACGCCTGCATGATGGAAAGGTCCGCATTGAGTGCAGACCAGAATGCTTCGCTGAACAACATGCGTTGCGTAATACCAGCATCCGCTTCTCTCCCGTATGCCAGCAGCACGTCACTTGTTGATGTCGCAATAACCCGACCTGGTTTGCTCAAGCTTTCGGGCAACTTAATGAACGATCCTGAGTAGCATGCATCGATGATGACATTCACCTGACCAGGGCCTGTCGCTGCCTCAAAACTCGTCAACCATTGATTGAGGTCCGTGCTGCTTATCTTGTCCCAGGGCATATCACCACTCACCTTGAACGACTCTGCTTCGCCGTGATCCGCCATGAATAGCCAGAGCGTATGTCCAGATCCACCGCGCGACACAGCCCAGGTCTCGATGGCATAACGGGTATTGGTGACTGACGCCACAGCATCGATGTCATCCGCCAGTCCATTGCCGTCCACATCGCGACCGAGTTGCTGATCGAGGTAGTAGATATCGTCGCGGGTGAAACCGTGGCGCAGCAGCACCTGGTAAGCGAGATCCGTTGTCTGCGAGATGACGTGCTGGTATTGCCCCGTTGCGTTACGACCCGCGACAAGAATGGCTAAACGGGCGCGTTGTGTCATACGCAACGTCAGCTTGTAGCCGGAGTTGGCGCCATTACCGTCAGGGGACGTGTTGGAGACTTTGATCCAGTACACACCCGGGTCAAAACCATTCTCGGTCGTCAGGGGCAACACAACCTCCCCACCAAAGCTGATAGGCGCCTGTCCAAACGAGACCCCTGTACAGTTGGCGCGCGCACTGAAAGTGGGCAATACGTTACCACTGAACTCCGAGGCTACAAGCGCATAGCTGGCGCCTGGCGCCAACTCGACGCGCACCCAGTCAACATCCCCCGAACCCAGAAAGCCATGGCGCTGACTTGCGTTATTGGCGCTCAGCGGGATGGCCTCGGTGCAGGCGTCATCGGGCTCGTAGGCATCGCCAAGGGTGACTTCACGCTGCCGCCACACGCCGCTGTTGGGAGTGACAACAACCAGGTCGCGTATGGTCTGTGAAAGACTGCCGGAGTTCACCACTAATTGAGCATCGTTCACCTGGCCGGTAGTGATGGCCGCGCTGGCGTATAACCACGTGGCGCCTCCATCATGGCTGGTGTACAGATCAGCTCTATAGATCAGGCGCAAATCATCCGGACGGTCTGGATCGATGACCAGTTTGGGTACTGACCACCAGTAGCGATGTGAGTCTACAGGAACTGGTAATGTCAGGGTTATCCAGGTCAGACCTGCATCTCTGATGGAATACAGGTAATCATCACTAATCAGGTACAGCCCGCGCGCATCAACCGGATCAGGCGCCAGACTATCGCTATAACTGCGCTGAATATACGAAGGTGTGGCGCCAATTGCGCCCCATAGTGATCCACCATCAACACTGCGATATAACCGGTTGCCAGCCACATAGGATTCCAACGCATATACGATGTTTGGATTAGCCGGCGACATGGCAAGACTGCCAAGCGTGCCCGTCGCAATGGGCGTAAAACTCCAATGACTACCGTAATCATTGCTGCGATACAGTGATCCGTCGACCAGCATCATTAAGCGTTGCGGCGCATCTGGATCTATCGAGAAATCATGCGCCCACACATAACCATCGGTGTTTGCCGGAACGCCATTGGTGATCGTTTGCCATGTCCGCCCCTCATCTGTGCTGCGCTTTGGCACATAAAGCAATGTGTATAGAGTATGATCGCTGGCATAGCCCGGAGAATAAACGGGTTGGCCTTGAAACGTCGCAGTCTGCCAGGTCTTGCCTTCATCAATGCTTTGTAAATTCACTCCGCTTGAACTGGCGTACAACACGGATGCTGTGAGTGGATGTACGGCAACATGCACAATATCCTGTCCTTTCAATCCGGTCGAAACATCGACCCAGTTTTCTCCGCCGTCATTACTCTTGAACACGCCATTTCTGAGATCGGTGATTCCATCGTTCACAGCCCCAGGTGAATTGCCATTGATTGAATGCAGCCGGCCGGGGCCATAGGGCAGTGAGTTTTGCTGTTTATCGGCTACACGGTAATGGCCTCCACAACCTCCTGTTGCAATACCCCCAGATGGCGAGGGTATTCCAACACTGGCGCCTGCGTAGATCATATTGGCATTGCTGACCGCAACAGCAACGGTGAAATGTAGAAATTGCCCTTGTGGCAGCATCTGCAACATTGTCTGCCAGTGTTGTCCGCCATCCAAAGATCGGTATATTTTGTCAGTACTCACGTAGATATGATCCGATGAAGAAACATCCACTTGAACATCGCGCCAGCACAGTGTTTGCGTCATGCCCTGACCAGCCCAGATAGAGAACCAGTGTTCACCCCCATCAGAACTGCGCAGCAAATCGCAATTCTGCTCATATGGCGCCTGCACATACATGACCGTCTGAGATAGCGGATGAACCATGGGTGCGGACCAGGTTACAGTCAGCCCCATGCTTTGCCATGTTTGCGCGCGATCATAACTCCGGTGCCATGTGTTGTAAAAACGCGCAAACACTTGTGCAGGATCGCTTGGATTCAACGCCGCTGCGTATACAGGCTGTGTGATGGCCAATGATGCTGTAACCCAGTGTGAACCGGCATCATCGCTGCGAAAAACGCCATAACCGCTGGGGCGATCATCTATTCCAACCGAAACCGGCACACTGGCATACAACGTATTTCCATCAGCCGGATCTACCGGGAAAAGGTATGCCTCATTGAGACACAACTGAGGCAGACCGGTGATGATCTCCGACCATGACACGCCGTTATCCCGGCTTTTGTAAATACCCCCACTGGAGAGGGGTATACCGCAGATTCGTGGGTAACTTTTCGGCGACTGGGGGAGAATAGGAGAACGGAGGGTTGACAAGCATGGGAAAGGCA
>CAIXPS010000226.1 GCA_903921365.1 uncultured bacterium
ATGTGCACTCCCCCTACCCGCCCGGCGAAGCCGCCAACCTGTGGTTCGGGCGCGCCCGCAAAACCATCCTCACCTGGCATAGCGATATCGTCCGGCAGAAGACGTTACTGCGTTTCTATGCGCCAACGCTCCGGCGCGTCATTCGTCGCGCCGATCGCATCCTGCCGACGAGCGCCGCCTATGCGCGCTCTTCACCGTGGTTAAGCCCTCACCTGGACAAGTACGTTGCCGTCCCGTTGGGCGTCGATGTCGCGCGTTTCCAGCCGGCGGTGATGCTCAGCTCCCGCGCCGCGACGATACGCGGGCGTATCCTTGCCACAAGCCCGACCAGCGCGGCGACGACGGTGCTGCTGACTGTAGGGCGTCTGCGTTATTACAAGGGCATCGATGACCTGATTCGCGCCATGCCCCAACTGCCCGACGCCATCTCGGTCGTCGCGGGCACGGGGCCGATGATCGTGCCGTGGAAAACACTGGCGCAGGAACTCGGCGTGTCGGAGCGCGTTTTATTCGTCGGCGACGTCAGCGACGACGATCTTCCGGCGTTTTATCAGGCGGCAGATATCTACGTCTTGCCCGCCAATGTCAGGGCAGAGGCTTTTGGCGTGGCGATCATCGAAGCAATGGCGTGCGGGCTGCCCATCGTGTGCACCGACATCGGCACCGCGACATCGTGGATAAACCAGCACAATAGCACGGGATATGTTGTGCCTCCGCAGGATCCACCTGCACTGGCAGCTAGTATTCTCAACCTGCAAAACAGTCCGTTCCTGCGCAGGCAGATGGGCATGGCAAGCCGCCAGCGCGTAATGGAAGAATTTACGATCGACAAGATGATCCAGCGCGTGGATGATGTCTACCACCAGGCGCTGACAGGCGCCGGTTAAAATACATAGTGGAGTTTAATAAATGTCAAAACAATATTCGAAAGCACCTGAGATGAAGATCGACACGAAGAAGAAGTACACGGCCACGTTGAAGACCAGCAAAGGCGACATCGTGATCGAGCTATATGCGGACAAGGCGCCGATCACGGTCAACAACTTCGTATTCCTGGCGGGCGAAGGGTTCTACGACAACACCACCTTCCATCGCGTCATCAAGCCGTTCATGGTTCAGGGCGGCGACCCGACCGGCACTGGCAGCGGCGGCCCTGGATATCGGTTCAAGGATGAGTTCCATCCTTCGCTCAAGCACAATAGCGCCGGCGTTCTGTCGATGGCGAATGCAGGCCCAGGCACCAACGGCAGCCAGTTCTTCATCACGCATGTTCCTACGCCGCATCTGGACAACCACCACACCGTGTTTGGCCGGGTCGTCAAGGGATTGGATGTGGTGAACGCCATCCCCGAGCGCGACCCCGGTCGTGCTCGCGCGCCTGGCGAGACACTGATCAGCGTGACGATCACGGAAGAGTAATACGACGCCAGGCCATCGGCAAAGAGCCGTTAGTCGTCGATCGTAGTTGTGCCAGGGTGCCAGTGCACCGTGCACATGTGTGCCGCGCACCTGTTACCCTATCTACTGGAGTGCGAATCAGTTATACTTGGGATGGAAATCCAAACCCCTGCAGGTTCAATACCGCGGGGGTTTTTTGTATTTTCACGATAAAACTATGACAGTTGAAGCAATAACCGGCAACACCGTGCAGCCTATCATCACGGGCCAATATGACATCGGCAGCTTCTTC
>CAIXPS010000227.1 GCA_903921365.1 uncultured bacterium
GGCAGATACGTGGACTTCGTGTCGGCCACAAAGGCGAACTGCAACACGCGCATGCCTGGGAACCCGAACGCGTCGCGCAACGCCTCGACCGGCGGCGTGATGATGCCCAGGTCCTCGGCGATGATCGGCACGCCGGGCGTGCCCAGCGCGTTCTGGATGGCCTGGAACAGCTCGTGCCCCGGCGCGTTCACCCAGCGCCCGTGCATCGCAGTCGGCTCGCTGGCCGGCACTTCCCAGTACGCCTCAAATCCACGGAAGTGATCGATGCGCACCATATCGTACAGATCAAAGGCGGCGCGACAGCGATCAATCCACCACGCAAAACCCTGCTCCTGCATCACATCCCAGCGGTACAGCGGGTTGCCCCAGCGCTGCCCGGTCGGGCTGAAGTAGTCCGGCGGCACTCCCGCAATCACGGTCGAATTGCCATTCTCATCAAAGTAAAACAACTCGCGATGCGCCCATGCGTCGGAGCTATCGTAGGCCACAAAAATCGGAATGTCGCCGATCACGCGCACGCCCTTGTCGTTCGCATAGCGCTTGAGCGCATTCCACTGCTTGAAGAACTGGAACTGCAGGTACTGGTAGCCCTGAATCTCGTTTTCGAGTTTGCCGCGCCACAGCCCCAGCGCCCAGGGTTCGTGCCGGGCGATACTGTTCTCCCAGCTATTCCACACTTTGCCGCCATGCGCGTCCTTCAACGCCATGAACAACGCATAATCATCCAGCCAGCTGGCGTTGCGCTCGCAAAACACCCAGAAGTCCGACTTCTGTTGCGCGGCGGCATGCTTCTGAAAATGCGCGAACGACTGCCGCAACACGCCAAACTTGAACTGGATCACCGCCCCGTAATCGACCCCGTTCGCCGGAAAGTCGGGGACATCCGCCAGCGCGCTCGCAGGCAACGCGTTTTCCTTCACCAATTGATCCAGGCTGATGAGCAACGGATTGCCCGCAAAAGCCGAGAAACACTGGTAAGGAGAATCGCCATAGCCCGTTGGCCCCAGCGGCAGCACCTGCCATAACTTCTGGCCGGTTTCGGCAAGAAAATCCACGAACTGGTAGGCGTATTCATTGAATTCGCCGATGCCCCACTTGCCTGGGAACGACGTCGGATGCACCAGCACACCGTTTGATCTTTCCATAGTGTTTCTCGATTTTATGAATGTAGTTTTTTCGCAGCACCGCATGCGTCCTTCAGACCCATGCGGTGTTTTCTGGTTGTGATTCTACAGGCGCCAACCCGCTAGTCAACCGTTTTAGTAAAAAGCTATAATCCAACACCGAGCAATGGAGAGCACACAACAGCCTGAATTAGCCATCGAGCCCTCAGCCGGCGAAACCGTTGAGGGTGAAGTCGTCAACCCACGGCCGCGCCCCTTCTGGCGCAGCGCGGCCGAAGGCGTGGTCGCCATCCTGATCGTTATCTTCCTGCTCAACACCCTCACTGTCAATTCTGATCAGATCGGTTCGAGCATGGCGGGCACGCTGAAGGCAGGACAGAGCGTGCTGGCAAGCCGCGCCACGTACATGCTTTTCCCTCCTGAGCGCGGCGACGTCGTCGTCATGCGCGATCCGCTCAACGCCGCCGGAACCGTAGTGCGGCGTGTGATCGGCCTGCCCGGCGAGCGTATCGAACTGCGCGGACGGCAGGTGCTGATCAACAGCCAGCCGCTACCTGAAGACTACATCGGCAGCCCGCTGACCCTCAGCGACAACCTGACCGCGACGATTACGATGCAGTTGATGAAGTCCGAATACTATGTCCTCGGCGACAACCGCCTGTCGATCAACGATAGCCGTTCGTGGGGACCCATTCAAGAGAATGACATTCTGGGGCGCGCATGGCTCATCTACTGGCCGCCGGACAGCGTCGGCGCGATCCAGCATCAACGCTATGCGGCCCCGTCCGAGCAATAAATCATGGAATTGAATCGCTACATCGACCACACCCTGCTGAAGCCGGACGCCTCAAAAGCGCAGATCGACAAGTTGTGCGCCGAGGCGCTAGAGCATCACTTCGCCAGCGTGTGCGTCAACCTGTGCTGGACGCGCGTGTGCGCCGAGTTGGTCGAGAAGTCTGACGTGAAAGTCTGCACCGTTGTGGGTTTCCCGCTTGGGGCAACCACCACGCTCGCCAAGATGTTCGAGGCCGACCAGGCCATCGAGGCCGGCGCGAGAGAGATTGACATGGTGATCAACATCGGCGCGGTGAAGAGCACCCTGATGGACTTCGTCCGCACCGACATAAAAGGCGTGCTCGAATCGTGCCGGCGCAACCGCCGCAA
>CAIXPS010000228.1 GCA_903921365.1 uncultured bacterium
AGTTCGTGAATTAACCGCAGGTGATGCTCGCGCACCTCGGCCTGACCATAATCAAAGGCGCGGTCGACCCACGCGCTGAACTTGCCATGCGTCACACGGCGCAACTGCGGGTTGCCGCGCCAGAATTCACTGTGGATGTAGCAGCGCTCATCGTCGACGTTGTGCACATCGTTCATGCGCATCGACAGCCACGGGCTGATGCCGTGATGGCGAGCACGTTCGATCCAGCGCGCATACGGATCGATGCCGGCCTGATGCAGCGCCCACGCCGTGTGAATCCAGCCGCGCGCGCCTGTCCGCGCCTCTGGCGACAGACTCGCCAGCAGCGGTTGATCGTCCGGGCCGGTCGGGTCGTAGTCACGCCAGATCGGATCCCACACGTCGCTCGCGTAACTCGCGCGCATGCAATTGGGGCATAGCAGCAGGTGCGTCACCTGCGTGCCGGCATATTGATCGACTAACGCATTGACCGTTGTCTCGTCGAGCCGTTGGCCGGCGCGCGTGAAAAAGAAATGACTGTTATCCTCGTTCAACCAGATACCAGGCAGCGTCATGGTAGCCTCGCTTTGTGTTCGCCATTCATTTGTGTGTGCTTCGCATGTTGTAACATGAAACGACCAGAGCCGGATAGTGGTTGTGTGACAATCCAGGTAACAGGAGTGTGATCATGAGTGTCGATGTGACGTTTCTGCGCGATACAGAAAATGGCGGCGCAGCGGATCAACCGCTGCAGGTGGCGCAACAACTCGCTGCGTTCGTGAGTGCTGCGCAGACCAGCCTGCACATGGCGATTTACGACTTTCGGTTGCGCGAGAGCGGGGCATTGTTCCTCATCGTGATGGGCGCGATCAAGGAGCGCGCGCAGGCAGGCGTGGACGTGAAGATCGCTTTCGACATGGGCAAACCCGGCGCAGCCGCAGCCGGCGGCGACCCGGCGCCTGAAGGCACAGGGGATGAGCTGAGACGCGTTTTCGCCGGGACGCCTGTCCAGGTCAAAGCCGTGACCGACATGCACCCCGAACACGGCGACCCGCGCCTGATGCACAATAAGTACATCATCCGCGACGGGGCGTCTGAGTCAGCCGCCGTCTGGACCGGTTCGGCCAACTGGACAGACGACACGTGGACGTTTCAGGAGAATAACCTGCTGCGCGTGTCGTCACCTGAACTGGCGCGCTATTATGAAACTGACTTTCAGGAGCTGTTCGACACCGGCAACATCGACTCGACCGGCGCAAACGACCGCGGCACGGTGACGCTGGAGGACGGGACGCGCATCGATGTCGCCTTCTCGCCCGGTGAGGGCAATACCATCGACCAGGAAGCTGCGCAACTGATTGCGACGGCGCGACGACGCATCAAGGTCGCGTCGATGTTGATATCGTCACGGCACATCCTGTACGCGCTGCGCGACGCGATCCAGCACCAGCAGGCGCCGGAGATTAACGGCATTTACGATTTGACACAAATGCAGCAGACCATCCACAACTGGCGCAACATCCCGCACAACGCGCCGCTGGTGGATGTCTTTCACGAGGTGGTTGCTGGATTCGCAGCGAAGGTCAGCATCCCGTATTCGCCGGGCGGCAAGCACAACTTCATGCACAGTAAGGTCGTGGTGTGCGATGACAGCGTATTTATGGGCAGCTTCAACCTGTCGCACAGCGCGACGATGAACGCCGAGAACGCACTGGTGATTCACAACGCCGCCATCGCCGACCAGTACAGCGCCTATATCGATGAGTTGATTGCACAGTACAAACG
>CAIXPS010000229.1 GCA_903921365.1 uncultured bacterium
CATGATGCCGCTGAGCGCAGTGGGCGCATGTTGGCGCGCACTATGTCCCTGCACAGTCACCCAGCTCGTCCAGTCGTACGCCAATATCACCCCATCGGCCAGATGCAACATCGCGGCGCGATCTTCCCGGCTGAGGGGCAGACATGGCAGCCGGGCGCCGGCGAAATATTCGCTCAGTTCGGTCAGCCTTTCGATTAACCGATGAACCAGGATACTGAACCGCGGGGTGCCTACACTCTGTTTTTGTTCGCGCAGCGTCAGGGGAGTGAGGAATTCCAGCGCCAGCGTATGACCCACTGGTGTTGATGCAGCCAGCACGTCTTCATGCGTGATCGGCAGGTCAGGCACGCGCACCAGGTTGTCCCCTTCCGTATAGACCATCATTTCCTGTCCCGTCAACGGGTTGCCGCACCATACGCGCGTGATGTTAAACCGCCCGCGCCTGCCGTCTCTATTGGATGCGCCAATTCCCATCTCTTCACCGCGTTTGAGCGCCAGAATGACATATGGGAAAAGCTCGATTGCGCGAGCGTAGAGCGTCAATCCAAACCTGAATCGTTGACCCGCTGAATAGACCACGCGTTCCCCGGCGTTGGCTGCATGGATGATGGGCTCAATGGTATACGGACGTGGAATATCTCGACCGCGCTCCCCTTCTTCATCCATGCTGGACAGTAGATACCGCACCGGCTCATTTGGCAGAAACTCCAGTGGGTCATCAGTGGGAACTGCGCCAGTGAGCGCCATCAGGGCGCGGTAAAACATGCCGCGCAACGCACTGCCAGTGTGTTGACCCAGGATGATCTCATCGCGCGCCTCAACTTCGATGTAAAGCCTGTGAGCCGTGAACGGGGTAATGGGAGATGTGGACATAGTGTGCTGTTCCTGATTGGTCATAATCTCCTGTTCAAATATCAATCTCGCTGCGCGCTCAAGTCCAACCCTATACCTTGATCACCATCGTAATAAGGTGCATCGATGATGATTGGATACTGCGTGCTGCGCACGCGGTTGGCTTTTAGCAACTGGGCATATTGGCCGTAACGAATTGAGACGAATAACTCTTGTGCCAGAACCGGATCGCTTTCTTTCAGGCCGAGATACTCGTCGGCGAAGCGTAATGGCAGCACTTCGACACCGTCAAACGCCTTGTAGAATGCGTTCTCTTTCGACGTGTCACTATTGAATGGTCGCAAGTTGGCGATGCAGGTGTCGGTGAACTCGCGCGCAGCATGGTCATACTCATGCAACCACTTCGTCCGAACATCGCCTTGATAGATTTCGTCAAGCCAAACACCAACCAGGTCTTCCCGGATCGGCCGGTTGTTCTCGCGCGTCAGGATGCCCAGTGTTGCTTCGATCAACGCCGGATCATAAATGTACTGTCCGTCAGCCGGTTGGTTGTGAACAAACACGGGCGCCAGCGTCGTCTGCAAGCGTCTGCGGTTAATGCGTCCGAACCGCTGAATCAGCGCTTCAAGCGGCGCCGGGTCGGTAAATATCGTATCAAGGTCGATATCCAGGGAAACCTCCACAACCTGTGTTGCCACCAATATGATCTGACGGCGTGTGTCGCTCGTAGAACCTGTGGCCGAACGGACTATTCC
>CAIXPS010000230.1 GCA_903921365.1 uncultured bacterium
CTGCACTGGCGAAGGCCTTCTGAACCCGCTCGATCTGCTCCAGCGGAATGCCCTGGTCAAGTTCACCATAGATGGACAGGACAGGTGCGCTCACCTTGCTCAGGTCTTCCTGTGCCGGATCATAGCCGCCGCCATACCAGGGCGAAATGGCCGCAAGATGCGGGTAGCGGCTGGCGATCTTGTAGGTCAGAAACCCGCCCATGCAGAAGCCCATGATCCCCAGACCCGCTGGGCTGACCCGCGCATCGGCGCGCAAATAGTCGAGCGCCAGCACAATCTCGCCCAGCGCGCGGTCGACGTTTGAGCGCACAAGCATCATCAACTTCATGGCGTCATCTGGCTCGGTCGCAATTTGACCGTGGTACAGGTCGGGCACCAGCACGGTAAAGCCCTGCGCCGCCAGCCGCTGCGCCATGTCGCGCACATGCGGTTCGATGCCCCACCACTCCTGGATCAGAACAATGCCGGGATGAATCACATCGTCATTGGGTCGCACCAGATAACCCTGTGGGCCGGAGCCGCTTGCATCGGTATAGACTGTTTCGGATCGAACAATCATCGCTTTGTTTCCCTCACTAGTAACACTATCGCCCGCCTGCGCTGATCAGGAACCAGGCGACCACGACAACCACACCCAGCAACATCATCAGCCCGTATGAGCGGACAAAGCCGTTCTGCACCCGCCGCAACGAACCCGACGCATTGCGCACCAGGATGCCGGCGCCATTGACCAGGCCATCGATACCGCCGATGTCCAGCACGCGCGACAGGAAGCTGCTGGCGGCGTAAAACAGCTTGACCACCACTTCCTTGTAAATCGTGTCGATAAACCAGGCGCGCTTTGACAGCGCATAAACCGGGCCGAGTTTCTCAAGCGGATCTTTATCCCCGGCTTTGGCAAACGCATTGCGGTACAACAGCCATGCGCCAGCCAGCGCCGCGATCGAGAGAACAGTGAAGAAGCCTGCGACGCCAAACTGAAATGATTCAACCTCGTACTCACCAAGCACCGGCGCAAGCCACTTGCCCAGCAAACCCACGCCGGGCAGGTTCAACGCCCCGGCGATCAGCGAAAGCCCCGCGAGGATGATGAGCGGCGTAGTCATCAGTGGGCTGGACTCAGCCGCATGCGCTGCGTCTTCGCTGCGAGGCTTGCCAAAAAACACCATGATCAACTGGCGTCCGACATAGAACGCCGTGAAGACGGCAGTAACGCCGAGCAGCGCAAATACCAGCAAGTTGCGCTGCATCGCGGCCACAATGATCTCGTCCTTTGACCAGAAGCCTGCCAGCGGGAAAATACCCGCGAGCGCCAGACTGCCGATAAGGAACACGATAAACGTGATCGGCATCTTCGCGCGCAGCCCGCCCATATTGCGCATGTCCTGCGGGTCGATGGGTTCAGCATGCCCGTCATGCGCACCCTGTGGTGCGCCGTGTGGCGCGCTTTGCGCCGAATGCCTGAGGTGCTCCATGCCGTGGATCACGCTGCCCGCTGCCAGGAACAAGAGTGCCTTGAAAAAGGCGTGTGTGGCGAGGTGAAACACGCTTGCGACGTAAGCGCCCAACCCGGCAGCCGCCACCATGAAGCCAAGCTGACTGATGGTCGAATAGGCCAGCACTTTCTTTATGTCATTCTGCGTGAGCGCAACGCTGCCGGCGACGAAGGCCGTCAATGCGCCGACGACTGCGATCAGCGTCTGGGTGTCTGGCGCCGCCGCGAACATCACATGCGCGCGCGTCATCATGTAGATACCGGCAGTGACCATCGTGGCCGCATGGATCAGCGCCGACACAGGCGTCGGGCCGGCCATCGCGTCGGGCAAC
>CAIXPS010000231.1 GCA_903921365.1 uncultured bacterium
ACTGTATACCTACTCTATTGGCACCCCATGGAATGAGAGCCAAGCTACATGGAATTCGCGCTTAAGTGGTGTCCCATGGAATACCCAGGGTGGTGATTTCGATACCTTTCTCAGCTATAGAAGTGTGGGTAGCACGGCTGGTTACTATAGTTTCGTAGCTACTGATGCAGTCGCACAGTGGCTTAATGGTCATAGAGCAAATAATGGATTGCTGATCTACGGTCCTGCTGATGCCACTTCTGCTGGATATTTTAAGGTTTTCTCCTCGCGCGAAGACAGCAGCCCGACCGCCTTTAAACCCCAACTTGACGTCTACTATACACAAGGCCCGGTAGGTTTGTCGCCCTATGTGACAAATAACCGAGGCGTGCCGTCGCCAGACTGGTATGCTATTAATCGTGGGCCCAAATGGGACGCAATTGCTGCCAGGCCGTCGGCAGGCGCCGATTATGACGTCTCCTTGTGGAGCACAAATGCATACACAGGGTTCCTTACTGGATCCTCATATGGTGGGAGCACTATCGACTACGTGCTGATCAATGGGAACTACTCTCCAGCGAGCAGCGCCTATCCCGAGGTAATACAGTGGAACGGCACTGGCACCTATGCGATCGAACAGGCAACCAATACCGAGGATATTAATGGATTTCACACCTATGGCCCGTATACGATGCCGGCGAACGACGTGGTGCGCGTATGGAACGCGGTGCTTACTTCAGGAACCAAAGCCTATTTTCGAGTCAGGCCGGTGAGTGGTGATGCAAATCTGTCGATGGCATTACATTGGACAAATCCCGCGAACCTCAGCACGGTGTACCAGGGGAGAGGACAAGCGCTCGCATTTTCGAATGGTGGTGGAGCAGGCCAACCCGCCTACCTGGCCTATACCCCCGCTACAACCGACAACTATGGGCTGGTGGTTGTCAACAACGGTGCATCGACTGATACCTCTTATTACATTGATGTCGCAACAACGCCGTTTCCACGGTCGTACTTGCCGAATGTCATGCAACACTACACGCCGCCCTGTGACGCTTATGAACCAAATGAGACGGATTTAACCCGTTACGGGCCGCTGCTGTCAGGCGTCAACTATCAAGCCAAGTTATGTCAGAATGATATTGACAAGTATTATTTCAATGCACCTTCTGCGGGCACCGTCCATGTATCCATAACAATCCCGCCGAGTCTGATAAACACCGCCAGCATTGCGTTCTATAACCCGGCGAATATCAATAACAACCCGATCTGCAGTGTTGGGACGCCACTCACTCAGGCTACGACTACCTTTACGTGTCCGCTGGCCACCGCAGGGCAATATCGTGTTAACGTCTATACAACCAACAATCTGATCTATTACGACAACAATAATTATTACACCCTGAATATCACTTATCCGTAACGACGAAAGCACACGCCGCAAGGACGCCTCCTGAAATTGGAGGATACGAACATCTTGACTTTGGTAACACTATTATAGGATAATGAACTTTCTAACATGGACTTTAAGTCTGTTGTCTGAAGAGTTGTAACGTGGTGCTGTGTGTCAATCGCCGGGAATGTGAGCGTCTCGTTGAACGGTGTTGCTGGCAACTTTTCGTTGTAAGCGCATTGGATGGTTGGTGTCAGGAGAACAAATGGCCGAACTAAAGCAGATTGGACCGTATAACATTATCGCCAAAATTGCTTCCGGCGGGATGGGAACCGTTTATCACGCCCAGCATACTCAGATGCAGCGCGAAGTGGCTCTAAAAGTGATGCATCCATCCTTTGGAGAGGATAGCGATTTCGTCACGCGATTTAAACGAGAAGTGACGGCCACAGCAGCGTTGCGCCATCCAAATATCATCGAAGTCTACGACGCCAACAACGCAGATGGTTTTCACTATCTGGCAATGGAGTACATCGCAGGCGGCAGCCTGCAGAGTTATCTGGCAAAACTGCGCGAAGACCATCAGAAAATGCCTATTAACGCGGCGTTAAAGGTGGTGCGCCAGATTGCAATGGCGTTAGACTACGCCCACAGCAAGGGATTTGTGCATCGTGATATCAAGCCAAGCAATATCATGATCGCGGCTGAAGACCGCTATATTCTCACCGACTTTGGAATTGTCCAGCAGGAAGGCGCGGCGAAGTTAACAAAAACAGTTGCTGCCATCGGAACACCCGAGTATATGTCGCCGGAACAGGCGCAGGGACAGCATGTCGACGGACGGAGCGATATCTATTCGCTTGGAGTCGTTCTTTATGAAATGATCGCGGGTGTTCCACCCTTTACCGGGGATACCTCCTGGGCTGTCATATTCCGGCATGTCAAAGAACCGCCTCCGCCGATCAACAAGTTGCGCCCTGAAGTAACGCCCGCAGTGCGCAATGTGGTCGAAAAGGCGCTGGCGAAGAGTCCCGGCGATCGCTTCCAGACTGCGGCGGAGTTTGCAAGCGCTATTGACAATGTGTTGAACGTGCGCAAGGCAAAGCCTTCGATACTAATACCAGTTGCGATTGGCATTGCCGCTGTGGTTACGATCTCGGCTGTTGGCGCAATCTTGTTCAGCGTCCTGGCGGCGCAGCCGGCTGCGCCGCCAACTGTGCTTGCGCCGACAGTAACGGCTGTGCCGGCCAAAGCCATTGCAAGCACGTCCACTGTGGCGCCTGGCGAAGCGACTGCTACTGCGGGCGTCTCGCCTTCTCCCATGCCTACATTGACGAGCGCGCCCACTGCGACGCCAGAACCAGCCGGCACATCGTCGACTGGGATCACTGACACAGCAACACCGGCGCTTCAGGCAAAATCGACCGCAACGCTGGCGCCAGTAGCAACACCTACAGACAAACCGGTTGCGAGTCCAACGCCAGCCGCGACAAGCGCGCCGGCTGCGACAAGCGTGCCCGTGGCTACAAGCGCGCCGGCTGCTCCTGGCATGGTTTTCGCCGCACCCGCGCTCGCAGGGCCGGCATCTGGTTCATCATTCCAATTGCCAGCTATTCCACATCTGACATGGGCGTCCGTTGGCGCCCTTGGCGCCGACGATTACTATTTCGTGGAAATCGACCATGCCAAAGGGGTTGACCCAACTTATACAAAGGACACGGCAATCGACGCCAAGGATTATCTGGTTGGGCTGCAACGCCAGGTTCCATTTACGTGGCGGGTATCCGTAGTTCGTAAGATCGGTTCCACCTATACGACGATCTCGCCATCGTCCGGTAACTGGACGTTCAATTGGACGCAGGCGTCCGGCGGTGGAGGCGGTGGTGGTGGCGGCGGCAGCACCCCGCCCAAAAACACGCCAATCCCGCCATAGAGCGGCGTTGATTCACGTTGCAAGCGGTAAAACCAGTAGCACAGTCAAGTGCTACTGGTTTTATGTTCACCCTTTTATCCCTCCATCGACCCCGTCCATGTGTTCGGCGGGCTTCTGCTGTGCACCGCGCCATCCGCCTCTGGCTCACACACTCCATGCTTAACTCTCGGATTCCGTATCTGTAGTGCGTCCCCAAGATAGAATTGCGCAAGTATATTTTGCATGAATGACTATTAGATTATTTACAAATTCCAATTTGGGACTTATAATCCAAACTAATGTTGTGCGTGTGATGCACACAGGCACAGAACACCAGTGTTGCACAAAGTGTGTTGCACAAGGGAAAACTGCTTTTGTTCGCGCCGATAGGTCACACCTGAGGCGCAAAGTGCATGTATACGGGAACCTAAGGGTCAGTTGGCTTGATCGTTGGTTAAAGAAGTTCGCTCGCGATGTTAGATCGAAAACTGAATATCTGGGTCAAATACGCCGCCCCGGTATTTATGCTTATGTATCTGCTCATTGGCGTCGTTCTGGCGGTTATCCGCCATAATTCTTTCCATACCGACTTGCTGGATCTTGGATATTTCACCCATATTGTGTGGAATACGTCGCAAGGGCGGTTGTTTAACAACTACATCCCTCCAAATCCGCCGATTTCGCTGGCGGATCATTTCGCCCCGGCGCTGCTATTGGTCGCGCCGCTGTTTTGGATTGTGCCCGATGCTCGCGCGTTGCAATTTGCTGATGTCCTCTGCTTGACGCTGGCCATGATCCCGGTCTACCTCATTGTCCGCGAGAAGCAGCCTGTGCTGGCGCCGTTTGTGGTCCTGGCACTGGCGCTTAATCCGATGGGGAGCCAGGTATCCGCCAGTGAATTTCACGAAATAATGCTGGCTACACCGGTGCTCGCTTTCGCGCTCTATGCGCTGTACAAGCGCAATACGAAGCTGCTGATCGGGATGCTGGCGCTGGCGCTGCTGGTGCGCGAGGATATGGGGCTGATTGTCGCGTGCTTTGGCGTCTACCTGCTGCTTTTGTGCAAGGGCCAGCGCCGGGTCGGCGCTGTGGCGCTTGTAAGCGGTATTGTGTGGTCGCTCGCGATTACCCAGATCGTCATGCCGATGTTCGGCATGCAGTATCGCCATCTCAACGTCTTCATCGGCATGGGTAACAGCCTATCGGAAGTGGCGCTCTCGCTGCTTAAGAACCTGCCAGATGAAATCGCCGGACTGTTCACGTTGCAGCGATTTGGCGTCTACCTGAAGCTGTTCCTGCCGTTTTTGTTTTTGCCGTTGATCGCAGCGGGAGAGCAGATTCTGTGGTTGCCAGCCATGTTGTTGATTATGATCACGCCATCGGACATCAATGAATTCACGCGCTGGCATATCGCGGCTTTCCTCGGCTTGCTTTGGGTATCAGTCGCGATTGTCATCGCCCGGACGCGCGCAAGCTGGGTCAAATGGGTGACGGGCGGTCTGGTCATGGCGTCGCTGGCCGGCTACTTCATCTGGGGCTGGTATCCCGGCGGTCTCAAATACAATCCCGCGCATTACGTTTATGACCAGCATGCCGCCATCGGCCAGTCCATACTGGCGCATATCCCGGCCAACACGCCCATCGCGGCGCAGAGCCGCCTGGCGGCGCACCTTGTAACACGCAAGCAAATCGCGATGTTCCCGTGGCTGGATCAAACCTGGACGCCGGCCATGATCCTGCTTGATGAGAAAGATCCCAACCCATATCCGATGACGCCTGATCGCTTGAAAAAGTTTGTGCAGGAATATGAATCCTATCCCACTTACAAAATCGCGCTGGAGCAGGACGGCTATTTCATCTTTAAACCCGGCGCTCAGACCATCAAACCATTGGCGCAACCGCTCAAATGGGGAAATCAGTTCAGCCTGGAAGAGGTTCAAGTATCACAGGAAGATACCAACCTGCGGTATCGACCGCTCAACATGGCGGACGAGACGGTTGAGCCTGGCCGCAGCATGCGCGTAGATCTGTATATGGTTGCGTTGACCCAAATGAACATCAATTACACGATATCCGTCCGCCTGACGGCTCCCGATGGGCGCGTCGTGGCCCAGGACGACTCGTGGCCCGCGCGCGGGTTGCTATCCACGCTGCAGTGGCCGCAAGGGCAGCACATCCGCGATGTGCACTATCTGCATATCCCGGATGGGCCGCTGCCCGATATGCTCAAGCTCCAGGTGGTTGTGTATAACTCCGACACGCAAGAGCGACTCGATCCGAAGGACGGATACGACATCACAGACTTGGAATCCAACAACTGAAGCTGCGACGGTAGCCTCCAGGACAGATGTGCAGAACGCGTTTTGTGCTAAAACAATACGCATGAAGATCGGAATCGCACTGCCGACGTTGGAGAATGCCGAACTCGGGCGCGCGCCCAGCTATCGCGAATTGCGCCAGATGGCGCAGCAAGTTGAGACTGCCGGGTTTGATTCGCTGTGGTTGTTCGACCACCTGTTGTATCGCCGCTGGGAGAACGCGCCCCGCCTGGGAGTGTGGGAGTGCTGGACGCTGTTGCCGGCGTTAGCCGAGGCAACCCAGCGGATCGAGCTGGGCACGCTAGTCACCTGCGCGCAGTTCCGCAACCCCGCGTTGCTCGCGAAGATGGCTGCCACGCTGGACGAGGTTTCGGGCGGGCGCTTCACACTGGGCATTGGCGCCGGCTGGCACGAACCCGAGTTCAGCGCGTTTGGCGTGCCGTTCGACCATCGCGTCAGCCGGTTTGAAGAAGCCATCCAGATCATCGCCCCGCTGCTCAAGACCGGGCGGGTTGACTTCGCCGGCCAGTACTATCGGGCGCTTGATTGCGAGATCCGTCCGCGCGGCCCCAGCACAGCCGGCGTCCCGCTGCTGGTTGGCGGCGCCGGCCCGCGCATGCTCGAACTTACCGCGCGGTATGCCGATCTGTGGAACACCGGCTATGTGAGTGAACTGGCGACACTTGCGGAGAAACGCGCAACGCTTGCGACCGCCTGCGCCGCGGTGGGGCGCGAACCCGCCGCGATTGGCGATCCTGCCGCGATTGGCGATCCTGCCGCGATTGGCGACCCTGCCACGATTGGCGACCCTGCCACGATTGGCGACCCTGCCACGATTGGCATCACCGTCCACCTGCCAGTCGTGTGCGCCGACCTCGCGCCCGCGCCGCCGTTTTTGAGCGAGTACCTGCCGGACACCCTCGATGTCATCGCGGCGCGCCTGGCGGAGTTCGCGCAAGCCGGGGTCGCGCATGTGATGATTGAGCTATTCCCAGGCGGAGCGGCTGCCGTCGACCGGATGACCGGCCTGCCAGCGCTCGTTCACCAAAGAGTTATCGGTTGACTACGTAGTAACACGTATTGCTTAGATATTAAGTCCCCCTCATAATATTCTCATATTGGGGCGGGGCGATTTGGGAAACGGGCTGGTATATCAGCCCGTTTCTCGTTTTTTCCATGGCATTCGTCTATACTCGCTTCTCATGAAAACAATAGGCCTGATCGGTGGGATGAGTTGGGAGTCGTCGCTGGAGTATTACCGTATCATCAACCAAACTGTGCGCGACACTTTGGGTGGTTTGCACTCCGCCCGGTGTCTGATGTACTCGGTGGACTTCGCCGAAATTGACGCGTTGCAGCATGAGGGGCGCTGGGATGAAGCCGCCACACTGCTGATTGACGCCGCACAACGCCTGGAACGAGGCGGGGCGGATTTCGTTGTCTTGTGCACCAACACGATGCACAAAATGGCCGATGCGATGATCGCCGGCATGCACATCCCACTCCTGCATATTGCGGATGCCGCCGCGGAGCAAATCGTCGCGCGGGGGTTGCATACGGTCGGCTTGCTTGGCACGCGGTTCACGATGGAGCAGGATTTCTACGCCGGGAGACTGGTGGCGCGACACGGGCTAAACGTGCTGATTCCGCCACCCGAAGAGCGCGCCATGGCACACCGCGTGATCTACGAAGAATTGGTGCTTGGGCGGATAAACCCCGCATCGCGCGCGGCGTATGCGCAGGTGATCGCCGGGCTGGTTGCGCGCGGCGCAGAAGGGATCATCCTGGGTTGCACGGAGATCGGCCTGCTTGTGCATGACGAAGATAGCAGTGTTCCGCTATTTGACACCACGCGCATCCATGCGGTTGCTGCGGTCAAGCGCGCATTGCAGGAATCATGAGATTTTTCTCATCGTAAAGTTACTTGAATATCACGCCCAGACGCTATAACAGTTTGTGGAGGAGTCTGTCACACGGCCACATGGAATGGATCGAAACACAGTGGCGGCGCATGGCAGCTGGGCTTAACTATGAACTGGGATTTTGATGTCCGCGTTAGTGTGCACAAGCGCTATCTGCAACAGCCGGGTGATACGGTTAAGATACTGGGCTATGCTGATGCGCTGGATACGCTGGGATACGATCAAATCATCTCGGTGAATGACGGTTCACCACAGCATGTGGACGGCACTCCATACGCAGGCATGATCAACAAGGATCGCACTCCCCCGGAAGCGCATGAGGTCGCGCGTGGAATCAAGGCGCGCGAGGCATTTCTATTCCATCGCGATCCGCCATCGGGTGTTGCCCGCAGGATCTAGCCGGCACGGCGTTAACGCTCCGCGCGCGCAGGCCTGTCGAGCGCCCGCGAGGTTAATGCCGGCCCGACGATCATGACCAATCCAGCAATAGCCCGCCCCGTCTGGGTTGCTGCGAAGATATCGGCATAACCGACTGAGGCGCAGGTGGCAATGTAATAGAACGCGTCGATATACGTCTTGATTTTGGGGTTTACCCCCATCTCTGCCGCATAGAAGGCGGCCGATGCCGTTGCGAGAAACGTCACGGCCGAGTCCAGGGGGTTGCGCTCCAGTGTATCGAGAATGGTGTGCTCGACCTGATCCTTCGACTGCAACAACTCCGCCAGTTTGGATTGAAGCACGGGCCACCAGTCGCCGGTCAGTCCATGCGCGGGCGCAACGGGCGCTACAGGCTGCGGCGCCGGCGCAGCACGATTTGCCTGCACGACATTGAACAATTCATCGAGCGCCTGTTGTTGTTCGGTTGTGATCGCCATGGTCACTGTCCTTCTTTGCGCTTTTTGAGTAAATCCACTATGCGCGCCTGATCCAATTCCTCGCGCGCGGCGATATTGTCCTCGCGCTGCGCGGCCTGTTCATCGCGCGTCTGCAACGCTGCGCGTGCGCGCACCTGCGTCGTCTCCGCCCGTTGTTCACGCCGGATGCGATGCAAGCCTTCCATGGCGATCGCGTTGTTCTCGCGCTCACCGATCTGGGTCATGCGGCGGCGCGCTTCCGCCAGTTGTGCCTGCATATCTTGTATCTCGATGCGCAGTTTCTCGCTCGTGACGGCAAAGCCCTGCCAAGTGATGCTGAACTTTTGCGCGGCGTCCTTCGCCTGCTTCAACTGCGCCAACTTGAAGCGCGCCATGTCGTCCTGGCCGGCGCGCACCGCGGCATTCACTTCATCATCAAGCACACTGGCCTGCGCTACCGCGTCCTGCCACGCCTGTTCGGCGCGCTTCTCCCGCGCTACAGCCTGAGCCAGTTGCTCGTTCAGCGCATCCAGGCGTGCTTGATCCGTTTTTAATAACGTTGCCGGGCGCGAGGCCTCGTTGGGCGACTCGTCCTCTTCGCCGAAGAGATCGCGCGCCGCTGTGCGCACCGCAAGCGCAAGACTATCCAATAGCTTCATGATTGCGACTGATGTATCCGAATCCGGCCCGTCTCAACAATCCACAAACTCTTGCCAATCGTCGCGTGCTCTAGCGCAATCAAAAACCGACTGATCAGCTCTTCAAGTAACGGCAGACTGGGGTTTCTTGGCACTCGAATTACTACGATACCGCTACTGATTTGAGGTGGAAAATGCAACACATTCGCAAAGTCAAGATCAAGTGTCACCAGACATCTCTCTTCACCACAACATCGCTGAAAAATCAGTTCGTCATTGGCGCCTTCAAGCTGTTCTTGTCGAACTGTTTCGACGTCATGTCCAGCCTCAACGAACAAATGGGATGTTCGTATGCCAAAATTCTCGTCTAGCTTAAACCTCATGCCACAGCCTTAAATGGAATATCTACGTATCTTTCACGTGACATTTCTGCCCCATAGGCAATAGCGGCGCGAATATCCTCAACGGCAAGTTGAGGATATTCTGCAATCACCTCATCAGTGCTCATCCCATTTGCCAGGAAATCCAACAGCAACGATACCCAGATGCGAGTGCCGCGAATGCATGGTTTGCCAAAACACACGTTTGGATTGATTGATATACGCTCAAGTAGTGGATTCATACAAGCCTCGAATCAGAATCATACACGCCCCCCCTGCGAAGGGTAGCGCAGCGACCCACGTATTGCATGACTTACGGCCTTCGCAGGGAACTCGCAATCTCCAATCTCCATTCTCTCTTCTCCCGCTACTTCGCCGTCGCGCGCAGGTACATCTCCTCGAATGGCAGGTCGTTGAGCAACGGCAACATGGCGGCGGCCTTCTGCGCCTTTTCAACCGTTGCGCGATCATCGCCGTTCACTGCACTCGCCAATGTCGTCAGCACCTGGCCGACCGTCTGCCCTTTAAGGGTGTTAACATCCAGCGTCTTTTCGGCGATCTGAATCACCTGCGGCACCAGCAGCGCCAATTCGCTGAGGCTGGCGCCGTTGTCTGCGCTGATCCGCGTCAACGCATCGCCGTCCGGGTTGCCCGTGGCTTTGTTGATCAACTGCTGCCCGATCTCGCGCACCGGCTGTGGCACGGCTTTCACGATGTCACCCAGGCCGTCCGCCATCGTCACCAGCTTCAACAGCGAGGCCGCGGCAGTCGGATCGCCGATCAGCTTGATGTTCATCGCCGCCAGCGCGCTGCCCAGCGCCTTTGACTTGGCGATCTCGATCTGCACCTGCGCATCCAGTTGCAGCTTCAACAACTCCACGCGCTGCGCCACGCCGTCGTATGCCGCTAACGCCTCGGCCTTGGCCTTGTTGCTCTCGGCTTGCGCCAGACCCTGCGCCCGCGTCGCGTCGGCCTCGGCCAGACCCTTGACCTTAATCACTTCGGCTTCGCGCAACCCGGCGTCAGCCTTGGCCTTGGCCACATCCGCTTCTGCCAGACCCGTCGCGGAGGCTTTGAAGCGCGCGGCATCGGCGCGCATCTTCTCGGCGTCCATCTCGGCCTGCGCCTGTGTGCGCAACGTCTCGGCCTGCTTCAGTGAAGCCACGGCCTGCGCGGTCGCCGTCTCCTTTAATGCCGTGGCCTGTGCTTCGGCCTCGCGCGTCTTGCGCAATGCTTCCAGTTCGATCTTGTTTTTCTGATCGATCATCGACTTTTGCGCTTCGCGTTCCGCCTCGATCACCCTGATTTTGGACTCGCGCAATGCCTGCTGAGTGGCTTCGACCGTCTTCACGGCCTGGTTAGCCTCTTCGCGTTGCGCGGACACAATCAGCATATCCTTTTCGGACGACGCGCGCTTTTGCTGCTCCACCAGCACCTTGATCTGGCGTTGCTGTTCTGACAGTTCCAGCGACTGCCGGCGCGCCACTTCAGCGGAAGCGACTTCCTGCTGCTTGCGTTCGTTCTGAATGGCCAACTGCTGATCGCGCTCCAACTCAGCCAACGCGACAGCGCGCTCCTTCGACACGCGCGCCATCTCGGACTTCTGCGATTCTTCGTATACCCGTTGATCGGCCTGCGCTTTCTCGGTGGCCTGCATCGTGCGCACCTCGCGCTCCTGCGCCGCCGTCGCCAGCGCCAACTGCTGGTCGAGATCCAGCCGCTGCCGCGCCGTGTCGGTGTCGCGCTGCTTCACTTCGATCTCGGTGCGGCGCTCGATGTCATTGCGTTCGCGCAACGCCTGCTGAATGACTTGCGCATTCGCGCGCGCCACCTGGGCGCCGAACACATCGTCGGTTCCAAACGAGCCCTGTCGCGCCGCCCGCAAAGTCAGGATCGACACGGCTTCGAGCATCAGGCCGTTCTCTTCCAGGTCGGTCTTCAACCGGCTTTGCACTTCCTGGATGAACTTCTCGCGCTCCTGGTGCAGGCTCATCAACGTGAACGATGCCGCCACGTCGCGCAACGCGCCGTCCAGCTTGGCCTCCACCAGATTCTTCACGGCGCTGGCATCCACCTGCTTGCCGCCGATCGTGCGCGCCGCGTCGACGATGCCGTCCACGGTCGGGTTCACCTTGATGTAGAAGATCGCCTTGATGTCGGCATACTGCGGGTCCTTCGTGAGCAGCGCATTGTGCTCGGTGCGCTCGATCTCGATAGCCATCGTGCCAAGATCAACCCAGGTGAGCTCATGAATGGTGCGGAATACCCACGCGCCGCCGTTCATCACAACTTTGGGCGGATCATTCGGCTTGCGAAACAGACCGCCCGTGCGCACAAACGACCGGTTGGCCGGGGTCTTGACGTACGCGCGCGTAATCGAACGGAAGAGCGCGAGCACGACAAGCACTGCAACCACAAAAACTGCGATGGAAATAAACGGACCAATATCGAGCGAGAAGTTTGGCATGACTGACTCCTTAACACTGACCACCCGCCACTATTTGGCTGGGGTCAGAAGTGCGGCGGTGTAATTGCGTTTGGCTTCATCATACGAAACCAAAACGACTTCATTTCCGCGTTTGATCTGCTGTCCTGATGGGTTGACGACAAACACGCTGATCAGTGTTCCTCCCTGGTCGCGCAAATGCACAAGGCCATACTTGGCGTCCACAAATGGGCTGATGACCGTGCCGCGTCGCCCCACGAGCGCTTGCGCGCGCATGGCGGTAGTGCTGACCGGCGGCAATGCGCGCCCGATAAACCGCGTAATGCGCGAACTGATCACGCTGCCGCCGACGAGGCTGAGAGGCAGGACACCCGCAAAGACAATCGCGGGATAGGCGCCAAAGGCGCTCTGCGTGAGGCTGTTCAATATCCAGCCCAGCAGGCCGATAGCGCCGAACAGGATCAGCAAAACCACGGCCAGCGGCGCCTTGCCCATCCCGATGAAAGCGAACAAGGTCAGCACACCTGGCGCGCCATCAGCGCCGCCGTCATGATCCGTGGATGAGTCCGCGTCGTGGTCAATGTTGGCATCATGGTCGAGGTCAGCATCGTGATCC
>CAIXPS010000232.1 GCA_903921365.1 uncultured bacterium
CTCGCCTTCTCGACCACTTTTTACAAGAAGTATCCCCGCACTATCAAACAGTTCCCAGCTGTTTTTGTCACCTACGACCAAAGTTAATGGAGTGCCGAGAAGCGATTTACTAACGTCGAACGTCTCAAATTTTATTGACTCGCCACCCCACGCTACGTTGCTCGACTTCCAAAGCGGCTTTGTGAAGCCATCGTGGTCTCTTTCTAGCATTCTCGAAAGCAAATTCCCGACAATTGGGAGGCGGTTATCAATCTCAACTTCAATATTCGCCTTAAGATTGTCAACCGCGCGTCCAACCACACTCCGCGAACGAAGGATCTCAACTTCTCCTAGTACCGGCGACTGCTGTGCACCGAGCGCATTTGCTACTTGAGTGAGTGCGCCAAGAGAAGTACCCTTCTTCTCCTCAACTTGGATCAACACGTCAGCCGAATATACCGGGGTAGCGATTATTGCATAGAGAGCCGCGATTGATGTGATTAGCAATACCGTCGCGATGAAATGCCAACGAAAATAGAATAGATTATCAATCAGATCGACAAACGAGAAAGAACCATCCTCGCGCAGCACGCCATTTACGGCATCCGAGCTCGCTGTTTTATTATTCATTTGATCTTACTTATCAAAACGGGGTTGCTTTCGCAGTATTTACAGTTTGAACCAACGGTAAAAACTGCCCAATAAAGCGTCCAATCATGGTCGGACCTGTTGGATTAACGAAAATTACGTCTCTAGGCCGAATAACAAACTGCTCGGCAAGCAATAAGGACTCGGGATGAGCACCGTCGAGCAAATACACTAGTGGCTGATTCGAACCACTCTCAAGCCTAAGCACATAAATTTCATTCGCCGCTGCAGAGTAAGGGCTAACCCCTCCTGCGTCAGAAAGTACCTCTGTCAAAGTCATGCTTCCACGACGCATTACATACGATCTGGCCTGATTGAAGCCAATCGCATTTCCCACTTCGCCTAACACAAACACCTTTCTCATCATTTTATCTGGAACAGATATTACGTCTCCATTTTGCATAAGCACATTGGCGGAAAGATCACCATTAAAATAGAGCCTATCCATATTTAGCGTAACGCTCGAATTACCCCTCGTAAGGACGACACCATATAAATCCGCATTCTCAGTCGCTCCGCCCGCCAAACCAACCGCGTCAGTTAACAGCATTGGTTGATCAGTTATTGGCACGACGCCAGGGTTCCTCACTTGACCAGAAATAAATATCTTCTGACTTCTAAATCCAGCCACATCAACCTCCACCTGCGGATTCCTAATATACCTACTTAATCGCTTACTTAATGAATCACGAAACTGGCTAACCGTTAATCCTGCTGCACGAATATTGCCGAT
Source organism: uncultured bacterium (assembly GCA_903921365.1). Taxonomy (GTDB): domain Bacteria; phylum Chloroflexota; class Anaerolineae; order J036; family Brachytrichaceae; genus CAIXPS01. The sequence goes on from CAIXPS010000232.1 coordinate 1,361, forward strand.
TAAAGGAAAAAATATTTCTCCATTATCATCAATCGTTCGACCAGCGGGGGTGCTCGCAACATTTGTGTTTGTTATGTTAGTAGTCACTGGAGTGAGGTCGGGGTTGCCCCATACAAATATACGAAGTACGTCCTGCGGCCCCAAGCGATATGGATGGCTTTGAGACTTAGGCAATGTCGACCCTTGCTGTGAGTCGACTAATTCAGCGTCAGCCTTAGCATTCAACTCACGAACGAGCATAGGCGTTATCTTCGTTAATGTAAAATCAATAGTGGCGGGCTCTTCGATGCTTTCCTTTATAATCGGACTTTTGCTTGGAACGACAAACATCCCTGGTAGCAGCGAGCAGCCGTGGGCCAATAATAAGACAACGATCGCAGTTGCGATTGACATCCATCGCCCTGCAATCCGCAGAGTTCTAACGTAAAGACTTACCACCTGATACGTTCCTGCGCGCGAGTTCATTCTATTAATCCAGTAGAAATTAATTTATCAGTCCAGCTTTGGCAGTACTCCCGCATTTGATCAAATGCATCTTGGTAGGTTTCTCGGGATTCACCGACGGGGTCTTTAACCCGCCCACCCCCATTCCAATGTCCAAGTAACCACGCTTTTCCTCTCGCTGTCGGAACGCAATCAAGTACCGTCCTAAGATGTTCATCTTCCATGCATAAAATCAGTTGCGTCCTTATGATGTGCGAAGGCATTAAAGCCCGTGAACGGTGCTCAGCGATTTCCGGATATCCTAAATCGCACATTAGACTCTGTGTTTTAATGTCAGCAAGATTTCCATCTATCGCGTGAGTGCCAGAAGATTCAATTCTTACCCCTGGCAGTCGAAG
>CAIXPS010000233.1 GCA_903921365.1 uncultured bacterium
GCTATTGCTGAACCGGCAGGTTGCTTAGTGATTTGTAGATAAGGCAGTCGTCTCAAGACGTCAGACTTAGACACAAGAATGGATGCCGGAATCCCAGGCCAGTATTTCGCATTCTTTCTAAAAGTAACCGTTGCTGAGTAAGCAATGCTCATTAATCATGAAATTATTCAAAGGCATCATTCTCTTCATTTGCAGCGTTGGCACTGCGTTAGCAGACCTCAACGTTGCTGCTTTACAAGCGACCCTCGATTCCGCGCTTTCCTCAACCCACTCCACAGGTGCGGAGGCTGCAGTGGTTAGCAATGGAACTCTCGTATGGTATGGGCAAAGCGGGGTGACTGCCCCCGCTGGCGGCGATTCGGTGAACCCAAATCATTTGTTCGCAATGGGAGGCGTCGGGAAAACCTATTTGGCGACACTTGTTCTGCAAGCGGTGCAAAACGGGCAGATTAATCTGGATAAACCAATAGGAACCTACATTCCATCAGGGCTGCCGGGAAGCGATCAGGTGACAGTGCGCATGTTGTTAAATCAACTCAGTGGTTACCCCGACATCTATGCAGATCCATGGGTAAACGCGAAGATATTGCAGCTGGATTACGCGTGGTCGCGCAATGACCTTCTAAGCCGTGTCCAATCACCGGTGTTCACCCCTGGCAGCAAATACGAGGACCAAAACACCAATTACATCATTTTGGGGGAGATTCTTGAGCGTGCAACAGGCAAGTCCGTCAATCAACTGATCATCGACGGAATCACTACCCCGCTGAGTTTGACACGCACATTTGTAGACTTGAGGTCACGTTCCGAGTTTGTTCATGGCACGTTCTGGGACGCGTCAGTCAAAACGTCCTATGATCTTTTCAGCGGCACAACTGGAGTTCCTACCTCGCTATACGGCCCAGTATTTATGGACCACGGAATTGCCGCCACTGCCGCCGATACGTCTATGTTTCTCTCAGCGCTAGCCGAAGGGAAACTCATCTCAGCAAACATGTTTGCTAAGATGCTGCTCTCTCCAACAGGCAATGGATATGGGATGGGCATATTTGAAATTCACATGGATGGGAAAAGGTGGATCGGACACAATGGAGGATGGGGCGGATATACCAGTTACGCTTTGTATCAGCCCGATTCACATATAGCACTAGTCACCACGACCAATAACCAAGAGAGTGCAAAATCCGCAGCCATGAATATTTGGTTGTCATTGGCTCCAGCTGTAAGTCCTGCGACTACTTTTGCAGAATGGCAGAGTACCTGTTTCACAGATGCCCAACTTAATGATCCAACCATATGTGGACCTGCCGCTGATCCCAATCATAATGGCATTCCCAATTTACTGGAATACGTGCTCAAAGGGAGTCCGCTCACTGCCTCCACACAGATCCTGCCAAGTATGTCCAAGGTAGCGAATAACTTTGTCTTCACCTTCAACCGCCGCGCAGCCTCGGCTCAGGACACCACTCAGATTTTCCAATACAGCACAGACCTTAGTTATTGGACCAATGTGATGATTACTTATCCGTCTGATGCCAGGGTAGCGCTGGGTGTCCCTGATTTCAATGGAGTCCAGACGGTGACGGTAACTATTCCGTCAGGAACGAATGTCTCCATGTTCGGTAGGTTAAACGTATCTAGTGACCCAGGTGCGCAATCATGGGTCTCCACTCTTTCCGGCCTTGTGCTGAGCAGAGGCACATTGAGTCCCTCATTTGCTTCCACTGCGGCAAATTACGCGACCTCGGTGACCAATGCCACCAATTCCATCACTGTGACTCCAACTGTGACTGACACCACTGCGACTGTCAAAGTGAATGGAGTAGCTGTGACTTCGGGAAATGCCAGTGCGGCAATCCCCCTCGCAGTAGGAAATAATACAATCACCTCCGTGGTCACTGCTCAAGATGGAACCACGCAGTCGGTCTATACCATCACAGTGACGCGGGCGTCCAAAACTATCACTTCATTCGCGTCGTGGATTGAATCTTACTCTGCCATTACTGACATGTCACCCTTGGGTGACCCAGATAATGATGGCATCCCAAATTTGTTGGAATATGTGCTCAATGGGAATCCGCTCTCTGCCTCTTCGCAGATCCTGCCGCAAATGTCCAAGATCGCTAATAACTTTGTTTTCACTTTTGGGCGCCTTGCTGTGTCGGCGCAGGACACCACGCAGATCTTCCAATACAGCACGGACCTCAGGTATTGGACCAATGTGTTGATTACATATCCGTCTGATGTCAGGGTTGTGCTGAGTGTTCCTGAATTCAATGGCGTACAGATTGTGACGGTAACTATTCCGTCTGGGAGGAATGACTCGATGTTCGGTAGGCTGAGCGTATCAGGTGACAAAGGCGCACAATCATCGGTTTCAACTCTTTCTGGCCTCGTGCTGAGCAGTGGCTCATTAAGTCCCTCATTTGCTTCCACTGCGGCAAATTACACTGCGTCGGTGACCAATGCCACCACTTCCATCACTATGACTCCAACTGTGACTGACGCCACAGCGACCGTCAAGGTGAATGGAGTAGCAGTGACTTCGGGAAATGTCAGTGCGCCACTCGCGCTCGCAGTAGGAACTAACACAATTACTACCGTGGTAACAGCACAGAATGGAAGTAATCAGTCGATATATACTTTCACTGTGATGCGATCTGCCGATGTGAACAATTCCTTTGCCTCATGGATTTCCAGTTTCCCCGGACTGAGCGATACATCACCCTTTGGTGATCCGGATAATGATGGCATCCCAAATTTGTTGGAATATGTGCTCAACGGGAATCCTGGAATTGCTTCTCCAGAGATTCTGCCGAAAATGTCCATGGATGTTAACAACTATATATTTACATTCAGCCGACTTGCTGTATCAGCACAAGACACTACGCAGATTTTTGAATACAGCGTAGACTCGATTCAATGGTCCGAGGTGATGATCACATATCCTACCGACGACAGGGTTGCGATGGGACTGCCTGATCCTAACGGAGTACAGGCTGTGGCAGTGACTATTCCAAAAGGCACAAACACAAGGATGTATGGACGTCTCAAGGTTTTTCCGCCGTACACGGATCGCGTCGTTTCGACGATTGCCTTTTTAGGCGACAGCATTACCGCCAACGGGGGATATACACCTAGTGTGATAGGAGATATTGGCTATTGGGGTTGGATATTGGCGTTCCTTGAAGGGCGCGCCCAACTGGCGCCCTCACCCACGTCAACCTCTTTTGCCACAGGCGGATTTACCTCATGGCAAATTGAACAATTCTGGCTTCCAAAAGTGTTATCTGATCCAAACATTGACGTTGTTTTCTGCCATTTTGGGACTAACGACAACACGCATTCGCCGGCTGACAGTGCGGGCCACATCCGAAATATGTGGCGGGAGATTAGATTGGCTAATAAAAAACCAGTCGGAAGTTCTATTTTACCTACGGCGGGTACCAGTGCCTACCCCACGCCGCCAAACACAGATTTCATACGTCAGACCAATGCCTTGCTTCGCCAATACGCTGTAGCCGATAATGTTCTGTTTTGTGATTGGACAGGGGAGATTGAGAAGCCAAAGAACAGCGGGACTGGAATCGCGGCCGTATATCCAGATACAACCCCCTATCTTTACGATAGCGCTCATCCCAACATTGACGGGGCTTGTGTGCTCGGACGATATGCTGCGAATTTTTTGAAAACCAATTTACATTGGGTGGGGAACGCCTATAGCGGAAAGGTGGCGGTGACCCCTAACTCGGAGTTTCGCCCATCATACTCTGATGGAGTAGGGAATGTCATCACTGGCAGTGCAACGCAGCCCGCAATATGGAATTCCCCAATATGGCAGCCGTTTGCCATGCCCAACTATGTTGCCGGCAGCTTGGTGTCATCCAGTACTGTGCATGATGATTACACAGGGGAAAACTGGTGGCAGATTGAAGTCACCAAAGGAACGGGTGAGTTTTTTCTTTCCCTTGCTAATAATAGTATTTACTGGTTAAACCCGCTTGGAAATCTTAACATATCAACAGGAGATAGTATCTGCGGAATGGCTGAAGTGCAGGTTGTCTCCGGATCTTTCTCTGACATGGGAATTGCAGCATGTGATGCTTATGTGGATACACATGGTGTGATTATAAATGGCCAGACGGCATGGCATAACTGGCCGCAAAATGTGGATCAAGCTAATCTTATCGGTTTGCAAGTTACCGATATAACGGCTGCTGATGGTGTTTTAACATTCCAAACTCCATTTTTCACGGGTTACGATCATACATACCATTCCGCATGGTTAAGATTTAACGGAAACGGAATTATTAGAGTCCGTAGGTTAGGTCTCTTTAAAAAAACCAACTGATTTTTTCACGGTATCCATTCTGGGTTGGTCCTAAACCGAATAAGTTGATAGATAGTAAAGGAGTAGATGATGGTTATGTATGGATAGACCACTGCATGATGAAGCGGTGGGGTGCTGTATGCTTGTGATGAGGTGAGTGGCAATCTAGTTTCTGGGACGCTCCAGACTTTCCCGCCAGCAATATTCCCAGTGGAGTATTGCTTTCCGTTCTGCTTTCTAAAAAAGCATTCCACGCTAATCATTGCGGAGGAAATATTTTCCACTAGCAATAAATACGATTAAAAGTGGATTATTTTTACTAAAAAATCATTTAAGGATTCGATATGCCGCCCGGTATAAGCCTGCCGTAAGCATCGCATGGCACTCGTCCTGATTTTTCCTTTCAGCATTCAAAAATCTCCGTGTCTACAAGGATTGTCGAAAGAAATCACCCTCCGTATGGACGCGCATAAGTCGGGGGGCCAGTGGCTAAGATTTGCTGCAGGGGGAATTTCCCCCGGGCGAATGACAGGATGGCGCTTTACACTGCGTAGATGCTTTCCAAGTATCGTCCTTCGCTTAATCCCAACACCACCAGTCAAATCCCATGCGTAAATGCAACTGCTCCGGTTTCTGCGGGCCGCAATCGTCCGGCCTGTCCCGTCGTGAATTCCTTGAACTGACCGCCGCAGGCGTGGCGGGCACCTATTTGGTCGGCCGTGCATCGGCCGCGGACTTCAATCTGCCGGATAATGAATACACCAAATGGAAAACTGGTCTCTTCGCTCCCGACAAGCCGCGCGTTTATCTCTCTGGTAAACAGGGTGACGCGCGCATGCACCTGGGTGGCATCGGCACCGGCAATGTGGAGATAGGCTCGGATGGACAGCTTACCACCTGGCAGTTGTTCAATACATTGTTAGACGGTTATGTGCCGCTTCACTTTTGTGTAAAAGTGGGCGGGGTGACCCGGCTGCTTCATACTAGTGGCGGAATTGACGTCCCGCGTGTGAAGCAAATTGAAATGACCGGTGATTATCCGATCGCCAGCCTGAAGTATATCGATCCCGAACTCCCGGTTGAGATCGGGCTTGATGCATTCAGTCCGTTCGCGCCGCTTGACACCAAGTTGTCCTCCACACCGCTTGCGGCACTGGTATTTCGAGTAAAAAACCCGACCAACCAGGCGCAAACGGTATCGCTGGCCGGGTTTATGCAGAACCCCGTGGGCTATGAGGCTAACGGCCAAAGCGCATGGGCTGCCGGGACCCACCCGGATTTCGGATTCAATGTGAACGAACCACTGGTGGAAGGACGTGCGCACGGTCTGTGTTTCCATGCCGAAAACGGCCATGAGCCAACCCTAGACAAGCCGGTGCTCATCCTTGCTGGTGCCAATCTCAAGAATCTGAAACACCCTCTGCCAGAGGTTGCAATAGCAAATCTAACTGTCCACATCGCCGAGATGATGGCCAAGCCCGAGCAGATCAAGGAAGCGCCGCTAGCCAACACGGTGATCTGGTTGGAAGAAACACCTGCCGATGTATTTGAAAGTTATCTGCTTGAGGTGCGGGATCTTGTTAAGGAGGGAGCCACGCTGGTTTTCTCCGGCAAGA
>CAIXPS010000234.1 GCA_903921365.1 uncultured bacterium
AGTCTGTATCTCGATGATCAGCGCCTTGATCTCTCGCCATTTGGGAGTTTCCATTTTTACGAGTATTTCAATGGAATCTGCCTGCTTTCCTTCTCTGGCAAGTTTGATGACCTCTTCTTTGATTCCGCTGTTTTCCCGCCACATAGCGGGAAGTTTATCTAACGGTTTGCTGTAATCCTTGACGCCACTGGCGATTCTGGTGGCTTCCTTAAGCATCCCAAGAAACTCCTCCGAAGCCTTCTTGTAATTTGAAAGTGCCTTTTCATCGGAAGGATTAAGTATCACATTACGAACCGCCTGCTCGGTCTGGATTCCCTGAGTGTGCATCTCACTGACTGTCAAGGCCAGAGCCTGATATTTGTCACTAAAACGGTCAAAACGCTCGTTAGTCCCCTTCATGCCCTGATAAGAAATCACCATTGCCGTCAACAAAAGACCTGTTGTCAGTACACCAAAGACAAAGTACTTCCCGGCCAAATTACTATTTCTCATAAATTGCATATAAATCTCCTTGAACACTTTGTTTTCAAGCACGCCGATAAGGGGTCAAACGATGATGTTTATCCATCATCTAGGTTAGCGAGAAGAGCATTTAAATATTCACATAACCTCCTGAGATTACGAAATCAGCGCGACTTCCACTGAAATTGGTGCGGCCAATTGGCAGTATTTGAAGCATTCGTGAAACCAGTGTGACAGATGGCACAGGCAGCATGGTTTGCCCCACCATGTTCATTCGCAAACGCTGCTGCAGATCCTCCTCCACGAGAGGTATTGTGACATATACGGCAATCTCCCAACGCCATGGCTTTTCCTTGATATTGAATCGATTGATAGTTATCGGTCGCTTGGCCAGATGGGGTCATGGCATGAGGACTTCCGTGACAAGCCGTACAGAATAGACCTCCGTGACCCATAGAATTTCGATAGAGCGTTGTTCCCGTATCAACTTGTGCCACGCCGGTATTATGGCATGTCACACACTTGGGTTCATTGACCCAAGGGACACGTGAACCGAGGTCGATGGTTGCCGCTACGGCAGCCAAAGTTCCGTGGCAGTTTATGCAGTTACCATCGACAGCGGTATGTTTGGTACTTCGGTTACACTGGGTAACGGCCCCGGGATGACAGTCATAACAAGCCGGTTTGGTAGCCAGACCCGAGTGAAAACCATGTATTGCCTGAGAGAGGTACTTGCCCGATGAACCTGCTCCTGATGAACCAAGCGCTGGACTACCGTGACATTGGGCGCAGAGTACTGGCTTGGAGCTAAGCAGTGTCGTACCATTATGTGCATCGTGCTTTGCAAGAATATCGTTGAATACCACAGACTGATCCGTCGAATTGCCGTGGCACTTGCCGCAGTTGATCTCGTCAGAGGTGGGGATGGTGGTTCGAGTCCGAGCCAAGATTGCACCAGTAGAGCCATCCTTAGCAATGACTTCGATCATCTGATAGGGATTCCAGGTATTGCCGTCATTTATCGGCGTCACGGGAATGCGGTGATGTCCCCATATCATTGACATAACATTGGATAGTCCAGCAATTCAGAAAACGTC
>CAIXPS010000235.1 GCA_903921365.1 uncultured bacterium
AGCCGTGTTGCTGGCAGGCGATCTGCAAATGTGCCTGCCGCTCGCGATCGAGGTAGCGCCGTTCTATCGCTGCGGGCTGGCCGCGCAGGGCGCGCAACTGGAGTCGATCCTGCAAACCGGGCTGTTCCCAATGCTGACGCCCACAGGCGCCAGGGTCGAATCTGCCTATGGCGCTTTGCGAGATGCGTATGTCAACCTGCCGGCGACGCTCACGGCGCCGGCGCTGATCGACTGGTGCACAGAGATCATGCAGACCCTCGTCGAAAGCCTGGCGACGGTCGACTACTCACTGAAATATGCGTTGCGCGCGCAGCAGGTCGAATAGGCTGCTTCACATGATGGACATGATGGAATGGTGACACACATTATGAATGACAACAATAGCCAGTCAAACGGCCAAACGCCGCTGCAATACGTCTACGGCATCATCCGCTGCCCTGATCCGCGTGATTTTTCAACGAAGGGGATCGGCGAAAGGGGCGATGTCGTTCACACGATCAATCATCGAGGTCTGGGAGTCGTGTTAAGCGATTCCGGGGCAAAGGAGTACGACAACTCGCGCCGCAATATGATGGCGCACATGCTTGTGCTCGAGGAAGTCATGAAGGAGTACAGCGTCCTGCCGGTGCGCTTTGGGACGGTTGCGCCGACTCAGAATGCTGTCATGAACTCGGTGCTGGTGAAGCGTTACGATGAACTCGTCGGGCTGTTGGATGACATGCTTGGGCGCGTGGAGATGGGGTTGAAGGCGTTCTGGTATGAGCAGGTGATCTTTAAGGAGATCATCGAGCAGACGCCGGCGATTCGCCAACTGCGCGACAAACTGGTCGGGCGCTCGCCCGAACAAACCTACTACGAACGAATTCGCCTGGGCGAGATGATCGCTGCGACGATGGATCGCCAGCGCGATGTGGAGGAGGAGGAGATTCTGTCGCGGCTGCGCCCGTTTGTGCACAAGACGGTGCTGAGCAAGACGATCACCGACCGCATGATCCTGAATGCCGCGTTCCTGGTCAACAAGACAGATGAACCCAATCTGGACCGCGCAGTGCAGGAACTGGATGCCCGCATGGGCAAACGAGTGATGTTCAAGTATGTGGGCCCGGTGCCTCCGTATAACTTCGTCAACATCATCCTGCACACCGTCCCGCAAACGGGAGAATAACATCATGGGATTACTCGATATACTCGCCTTCCCCATAACGGGGCCAATCGATTTTGTCACATGGCTGGCGGAGCAAATCGCCGAACAGGCTGACAAGCAATACTACAACGAGGATGCATTGCGAGCCCAGTTAATGGACCTCGAAACCAAGCTCGACATGGGCGAGATCACCGAAGAACAGTACACCGAGGCTGAGACTGTACTGCTGGTTTTGATGAAGCGGGTGCGCGATCTCAAGCAGGCGCAACTGGATGAGGCTGGGGGAACCGCTGAGGATCAGTGGGAATAACAGCCTGCCCAGGATATAGAGGCAACACAGGAGAAGACCGATGACAAATGAAACACCGCGCGAACCGTCGTTGATGTTCCGTGTGGCAGAAGCGCTGGCGAAGGATGTGGGTCGGGCGCTTGTGCGCCTGGATCCGCAGGACCTTGAAAAACTAAAGGCCGGGATCGGCGATATTGTTGAGGTTAATGGCAAACGCGCCACAGTGGCGCGCGCCATGCCGGCCTATGCGGCGCAACGCGGGCAGGGGTTGATCCAGATGGATGGCATCGCGCGCGCGAACACTGGCGCCGGGCTTGGCGAGCAGGTGACTGTTCGCGTGGTGAAGGCGCAGGCGGCGCGCACACTGGTGCTGTCGTCTGCGGAAGGGCAAAAAGCCGCAGGCGGCCTGGCGTCGCAGGCGCGCTATCTCAATCGGTTGCTCGATGGCATTCCGGTCGTCGTCGATGATCAAGTGCGCATCACGTTGATCGGCGCGCGCGCGCAGAATCTGCGCGTGGTCGAGACCACACCGACTGGCCCTGTGCTGGTGAATGCGGCCACGACGATTCGCATCGTTGGCGATGGAAGCGCCAGAGAAGGCAAGGCGACCGGTGCGACTGGCAAAGCTCGAAGCACGATCACTTATGAAGACATCGGCGGTCTGCGCCGTGAAATCAAGCGCATCCGCGAGATGATCGAGTTGCCGTTGCGTTACCCCGAACTGTTTGAGCGTCTGGGCATTGATCCGCCCAAGGGGGTGTTGCTGTATGGCCCGCCCGGCACCGGCAAGACTTTGATCGCGCGCGCCGTCGCGGATGAGACCAGCGCGCACTTCGTGCACGTGAACGGGCCGGAGATCATTGACAAGATGTACGGCCAGTCGGAATCCAATTTGCGCGGCATTTTCGAGGAAGCGCGTCGCAAGGCGCCGGCGATCATCTTCATCGACGAGATCGATGCGATTGCCCCGCGCCGCACTGACCTGAGCGGCGACCGCCAGGTGGAGCGCCGCGTTGTGGCGCAGTTGCTGGCGATCATGGATGGGCTGGAGTCGCGCGGGAACGTGATTGTCATCGCAGCCACAAATATCCCCGACACGCTCGACCCGGCCTTGCGCCGGCCAGGGCGGTTTGATCGCGAGATCGAGATCGGCGTGCCGGATCGCGCCGGCCGCCGTGAGATTCTTGACATCCACACGCGCGGGATGCCATTGACCGACAACGTCAACCTTGACAAACTGGCAAGCACGACGCACGGCTTTGTTGGCGCTGATATGGCCGCGCTGTGTCGCGAGGCAGCCATGAGCGCGCTGCGCCGGATGATGCCCGAAATCGACTTCTCGCAGGCGCAGATTCCGTACGATCGGCTGATGGCGCTTGAAGTCAACCAGGCTGACTTCGACAGTGCGCTTTCTGAGGTCGAGCCATCGGCGATGCGCGAAGTCTTCACCGAAGTGCCGGATGTGACCTGGGACGATGTTGGCGGATTGCAGGCGATCAAACAGCAGCTCAGCGAAACCATTGAGTGGCCGCTGCGCTATGGCAAATTGTTCGAGTATGCCAACGTGCGCGTCCCCAAGGGCATTCTGCTGCATGGCGCTCCCGGCACCGGCAAGACCTTGCTGGCGAAGGCGCTGGCGCGGCAGAGTGAGGCGAACTTCATCTCGATCAAGGGACCGCAACTATTGAGTATGTGGGTGGGTGAATCCGAGCGCGCGGTGCGCGAGGTCTTCCACAAGGCGCGCCAGGCGGCGCCCTGTATCGTGTTCTTCGACGAACTGGATGCCATCGCCCCGCAACGCGGTGGAGGCGGCAACCAGGTGACCGAGCGTGTGGTCAGTCAGATGCTGACCGAGCTCGACGGCATCGAGGAGCTGAAAGGTGTGGTGGTTCTGGCTGCAACCAACCGGCTCGACCTGATCGACAGCGCATTGCTGCGCCCGGGTCGCTTCGACCTGCTATTCGAGATGCCTATCCCGGACGACGCCACGCGCAACCAGATACTGCGTGTGCACACCAGGAAGATGCCGCTGGGTGACGACGTCGACCTGAAGGTGCTGACAGCGTTGACGGTTGGCAAGGTTGGCGCTGATATTGAGGGGTTGTGCCGGCAGGCGGCCATCCTGGCGATGCGCGAATTCCTTTTGGCGCATCGCGGCGAGAACCTGGAGACGCCCGACCAACTTGGACAGTTCCGTGTCGAACAAAGACACTTCACGGATGCATTGGGCGCATTTTGAGCAAAAGATATCAGTAGATAAAAGCAAGGCAACACCATGAAACCACTCTATCTGTATGGGATCATCCCGAGCAACGACAAAATCATCTTCGACGAAGTGTGTGGAATGGATAACGACGAGGACGCCGTCTACACGCTTCCGCATAACGGCGTCGCAGCAGTCGTGGGCAGCAGCCCGCGTGAAGATTACCGTGGGCTGAAGCGCGATGAAGCGGTGCGCTACATGGTCAACCATCAGTCCGTAATCGAAGCAGTTCAGAGCCATTTCACCATCCTGCCGGTCAAATTCGGGACGGTTCTACCGGATATGACGTTCATGGATCGTATGCTGCATCAGGGTCGCTTGCAGTTCCAGAACGCCCTCTCCAACCTGCACGGTCTGACGCAGATGGAAGTAGTAGCCCTGTGGAACCTACCGCAGGTGTTCCAGGAGATCGGCAACGAAGCGCCGATCGTGGCGCTAAAGGCGAAGATCGCCGGGTTTGTCGGTGAGCAGGATCAGACGCTCGAAGACCGCATCATGATCGGGCGGCTGGTCAAGGAAGCGATCGATGCCCGACGCGCGATGCTGTCCGAACAGATCGCGCCGCGGCTGCGCAGTGTGGCGCGTGATAGCATATTGAATCCGATACTTGATGACAGCATCGTGATCAATGTCGCTCTGCTGCTTGACGAAAGCGGGCGCAAGAACCTCGATCAGGTGTTGGACGCACTCGACAAAACCTATAATGGCCAGATGACCTTCCGCGCCATCGGGCCGCTGCCGCCATACAGTTTTGCGTCGGTTGATGTGCAAACGCTGGAATTGGAGGCGATTGAAACCGCGCGCCAATTGCTGCAGTGCAGCTTAAATCCGACAGTGGAGGACATTAAGCGCGCGTACTATCAAGCGGCGAAGGGCGTGCATCCCGACCTGAATGCGAACGGGCGCGATACAGACGGGCGCATGACCGCATTGACCCAGGCATATCGACTGCTGATCAGCACCGCCGACAGCCAACTTCTGTCCAAAGCCGATCTGCATGCGCCGCTGGGTAACACCACGTGCTGCTTTGATCGGGCGACTATTGAGAATACACTGTTGATTACAGTGAAGCGGCAAAGCGATCTGCCGGTCAACACTGCGGCGGGGTGAGAGATGCAAGAGCAAATGGAGAGTGGCGCACAAGGGACAGAGGATGGCGTAGTGTATTACGTTTACGCAATCGGGGAAAGGCGGAAAGAGGGCGTAT
>CAIXPS010000236.1 GCA_903921365.1 uncultured bacterium
CACTGAGCGCGCCGGGATGGCTCAGCCTTGGCGGGCTGGCGTTGCAGGAGACGCCTGTCGCGCTCGTGACATTCGTCGCCTTCTGGCTGTTCCTGCGCGCACTGCGCACCGGTCGCGCCCGTTGGCACGTCCTGACCGGGTGCGCGCTGTTCTTCCTCTTCCTCACCAAGTACAACTATGCGGCCTTTGCGCTTGCGTCGATCGGATTGGTGGATATCGGCGAGCGCATCCGCAAAGCGGCTAGAGGCGAAACCGGGCAGCGCGGCGGGTTCGCGCGACGGCTGTTCTCCACACGTAACATCGCCACCTTCTTCGCGCTCTACCTGCCAGTCGCGATTGGGCTGGCATTCTGGTTCCTTGGCGGAACCGATGTCGTCCCGGCACAGACCAAGTGGCGCGACTTCACTTTCTTCGTCAGCAACGAGGACTCAGGCTACCCGCTATGGAGCGAGCAGAATCTGCTCTTTTACGTCCGGGCAACCATCAACTGGCTGATGCCGCACCCCTTACTGGCGCTGGTTGCGCTGCTCGGCGCGATCTACGCCGTCGCGCGCATCCGCCATCCCGGCGTGACGCTACTGGCGCTGTTTTTCGTCATCGGCTTCAGCCTCGCCACCCTGCATCAGCTCAAGGCCGAGCGCTACGCCGCTCCCTTCTTCCCCTCGTTGTGGGTGCTGACAGGACTCGGCGCGGCGGAGTTGAAGAGGAGATTGGAGATTAGACGCTTTGCGTGGAGATTTGCGGCTAACCGTGAGAAATCAGGGGACAGGGGACAGGGGACAGGGGGTAGGGGGCAGAAGGCGGAGATCGGCGGTCAATCTCCAATCTCCAATCTCCAATCTCCAATCTCCATCGCCTTCGTGGTGATTGTGTTCGTCGGCGCCGTAGCGAGTTGGCTGACGTGGCTGCCGCGGCTGTCGCCAGTGTGGGCGGGTGACACGGCGGATGCCCTGCGCGCGACGGGTCAACAGGTGCGCGACTGGCAGCAGCCCGACCGCCCAGTGCTGATCATCGGGACATTTGGAGAGCTCAGCCCGCCGTACTTCGAGTGGCGGTTGCGCACGCAGGCCGCCTTTGGCAATGGCAACATTCAGTACGACGCGCCCCCCGGCAATGGCAGCGAGATCGAACGCGTGCAGCATTGGCTAGAGGCGAACCCCGGCACGCAAGTGACGTTGATCCGCGTTGATGAGTCTGCGGCGGTCTACAACACCGCCGATATGAAAAACAAGAACGCCGGGCGGCAGGCGCTGGTGCGCCAATTTGACCAGGTGCGCGGCTACAAGCTGGTTCAATCGCTCAGCTACCCTGGCGGCGGGCTGACAATCAGTTATTATTTGCCGGAGTGAGAGGAGAGAGATTGGAGACTAGAGATTGGAGATGTGGACGGCGCGTGGTGATCACGCATCACTTATTGCGAATCATGTTTCAGCCAGGGTTGCATGAATAAGAATAGAGTATTCGGCATCGCAGTCGCCGCGCTCCTGTGGAGCGCGTTTTTGTTCGGCGCTGGCTGGATGGGACGGTCATTGCTGGCCGGGGGCGAATCGCCGCGCCGTCCACCCGCGCCGACTTCGTATCCTGCAACCACCAATCCCTTGCTCGACGAGGTGTGGGGGCATGTGCGCGAGAGCTTCGTCGGCGCCATCCCAAGCGACACAGTGCGCAATTACGGCGTCATCCGGGGCGCATTGTCCTCGCTCAACGACCGCTGGACGATCCTGGTTGAGCCGCAACCGCGCGCCGTCGAGAAGGACCACATGCGCGGACAGTTCGGCGGGATTGGGGTCGACATACGCGTTGATGACTTCGGCCATATTGTGATGACCCCGCACAAAGACTCGCCTGCCCAGAAGGCCGGCATCCTGCCCGGTGATATTCTGATCGGCATCGACGACCTCGACCTGCCTGATAAACCCGATTTGAACGAAGTAGCGGCGCATGTGCGCGGCAACCCCGGCACGGCTGTGCATATCCGCGTCTTGCGCGCCGACCAGCGCATGGAGTTCGTCGTCAATCGCGCCAACATCGATGTCCCGTCGACCGACTGGCACATCATCACCGACACTATCAAGCCCGGGTTCTTCATCGGCTACATCGGCATCCACCAGTTCACGGAACGCACCGGCGCAGAGGTCAAACAGGCGCTCTCAGAACTGAAGCAGGCGGGCTCTCAGGCATATCTCATTGACCTGCGTGACAATGGCGGCGGATTACTAAACGCAGCAGTGGATGTCACAAGTCGGTTTTTGAATGACGGGGTCGTGCTGTATGAGCGCAAGCACGACCAGGCTGATGTCGCCTTCCCGGTGACGCGCGACAGCGCCGCCGGCGCGTATCGTGAGCCGATTGTGGTGCTCATCAATGGTAATACCGCGAGTGCGTCGGAAATCGTCGCCGGCGCGATCCAGGACACCGGGCGCGGTAAGCTGATCGGTGAGAAGAGCTTCGGCAAGGGATCGGTGCAATCTATCTACGATCTGAGCGACGGATCGTCGGTGCACATTACCTCGGCGAAGTGGTTGACGCCCAACAAGCGCGCCATCGACGGCGTGGGGCTGACGCCCGATATCGCCGTGGTTCGCGCAGCTAATGAGGCGAACGACGGCAAGGACTCGCAACTTGATCGCGCCATGGCGGCGTTACGTGAACAAAAGTAGGGTCAAACACCGCGCGCACACGATGCCGCCAGGACACAAATCCCTGTATTGATATTGATAGGAGTAAGAGATGCAACCAGAGCCGGTTAACAATGGCAATAACATGCTGAAGAACATCATGCTTGGCATGGCGGGCGTGTTTATCGCGATCCTGATCTTTATTGTGGGCGTCACGGTCGGCGTATCCGCAGCCAACGGGTTCAGTTTCAACGGCCCATCGGCCTTCCCTGTTCCCACAGACCGCACAGCCAGCATCGGCGACGGGACGCCTGCCAGCAGTAGCAGCAGCGGGTTGAATGTCACGCTGATGAACGACGTGATGTCGCGCTTGCGCGCGCAGTGGTATGGCGACATCCCCTCAGACGACAAATTGACCGATGGCGCGCTGCGCGGCATGGTCAGTTCGCTGGGCGATCCATTTACCGCGTATATCGAACCGCAGTATGCCAAGATTCTTGAACAGGACATGACTAGCAGGTTCGAGGGCATTGGGGCCACGCTGAAATCGGTAACAGGCGGAGCCATCCAGATCGTGCGCACGTTCGATGGCTCGCCCGCGCGCAACGCGGGTGTGCAGGCGGGCGACCTGATCGAGTCCGTCAATGGCGCCAAGGTGAGCGGCCTGACCACAAACGAGGTGGCGGCGATGATCCGTGGCACGGCAGGGACGACCGTCACAATAACGTTGCGCCGCGCCGACCGCCCCAAGGGGTTCGATCTGACAATCACACGCGGGGCCATTACCATTCCGCTGGTCACCAGCAAGATGGTTGGCGACGGAACGATTGCCTACGTCAGCCTGTACGACTTCAGCGCGGAAGCCAGCGCACAGCTTAACGCTACGCTCAAGGATCTGCTGGCCAAGAACCCCAAAGGGTTGATTCTCGACCTGCGCGACAACCCCGGTGGATACCTGAGCCAGGCCGTGGATGTGGGCAGCATTTTCCTGAAGAAGGGCACGCTCGTGATTGAGCGCGACACCAAGGGCAATGAGCGCTCAGAGAGCACCAGCGGCAACGGCATTGCGCATGACATTCCGATGGTTGTGCTGGTAAACGGCGGCTCGGCCAGCGCCGCCGAGATTGTCGCCGGGGCGATCCAGGACTATGGGCGGGCGGTATTGATTGGCGAGACGACGTTTGGCAAGGGCTCGGTGCAGTCGCCGCAGACGCTGCCGAACGGCGGCCAGTTGCGCATCACCATACAGCACTGGTACACGCCGAAGAACCGCGGCATCCACGGCACAGGCATAGCGCCCGATTACGTGGTGACGCGCACACCGGCGGACGAGCTGGCCGGGCGCGATCCGCAGCTTGATGCCGGCGTGGAGTATCTGCAGACCGGCAAGGCGCCGGCGGCAACGGCAGTGCCAACTGCCGCGCCGACGCCCTCGAAGTAATGGCCTTGCATCCTTCAGGATAGGCGATGACGCAGGACACCAACCCGGCGCCCGTCGAATACGTGACCGCACAATGGCGGCGCGGCTGGACGTGGCTGCTACCAACCTTTGCGCTGGGTTGTGGCGTCGTCGCCTCCGGGCGCCTGAACGGGATGCAAATCGTCCCCATCCTCGTCGCGATGCTCATAGTCGTGGGGCTGTGGCCGCCGTTCTGGACGGCGGTCGCTGAGACCGACTGGGCAGCACCCCTGTCGCGCTGGCGCGCCTGGGATAAGGGTGAATCGCTCAAACCACTGCCCTACGCCGTGCCGGGCTCAGATGCCGACCAGCTTGTGATCGTGCTGGGAAAGTTTCGCGCCTGGGCGAACGAGGATCTGCTCCCTGACTACGGCGCCGCACTCACCGTGGCACTCAGCGCGCCCACAGCGGCACTGATTCTGTCAGCGGTTCTCGGCGCGCCTGCGTTGGAGTTAACCATCGTGGCGCTGTGCCTGGCGCAGATCAGGGTGCTGGCGGCGCGCGGCAACGGCGCTCCCAATCCGCTGTTGCGCGGGGTGATCCACATCGCATTGCCCCTGCTACTGGGCGTCAGCCTGTTGCGCGTCATCCCGGTTGAGCTGATCGTTGTCGCTGTCGGGTTCGCCGTTGCCCATGCCGGCATGGTTGCCGGGCGCGCCTGGACATCGAACATCGGGCTGGCCATCGTGCTGGCAGCGCTGGTAGTTACACGTCATTCCGTCGGCGTCTTCGGCGTCGGGTTGTTGTGGCTGCCGCAGTTCCTAGGGCAGGCACAGCCCACACAGGGTCGCGGTCGTTGGTGGCTGTATGCATCGATGTTCGTTGCTGCACTTACTCTCGGATGAGATTGGAGATTGGGCGCTCCGGGTGCGGCGCTAAATCTCGAATCTCCTATCTCTAATCCCTCTTCTCCTATTTCACCGGCAGGAAAAAGAAGCCGACGGCCATGAGGATATAGAGCGACACGAGCAATACGCCTTCCAGCCAGTTCGTTTCGCCGTCGGAGGCCACGTGTGCGGCGATGAAGCATGAAGCCAATAGAGCGATGAGCTCGAAAGTGGTGAACTCAAGCGTCAGCGGGTGCCCGAAAAGCAGGCTGATGAACACCAGCAGCGGCGCGACAAACAATGCCACCTGCAGGCTTGACCCCAGCGCGATGCCCATGCTCAGGTCCATGTGGTTCTTCAGCGCCACTTCAATCGCGACGACGTGCTCAGCCACATTGCCAATGATCGGGACGAGGATGATGCCGACGAATAACTCGCTGATGCCCAGTTGCGTCACC
>CAIXPS010000237.1 GCA_903921365.1 uncultured bacterium
ACCAGATCGAGCATCACCTGCTGCCGCATATCAGCCACATTCATTACCCGCGCCTTGCGCCAATTGTGCAGCAGACGTGTGAGGAATTCGGCATTCGCTACAACAGCTTCAAGTCGTGGCGCGCTGCTTTACTGAACCATTGGCTCGAATTGAGAACGCTGGCGCGCGAATACTAAAGGGTATGACGGGGTCGCCCAGCGCTTCAGGTTTTCTCTGCGACGGCCGAGGGTGCGAACAACTACAGCTTGCCAAATAGCCTTTGCGGGGTTGGCGTTATGAGCTACCAGCCCTGCGAAGGGTCAAGGGTAGGTTTAGTCTCATGCAAGCCCAACCTTCGCAGGGAACGCCATCGTCGAAACTAACCAGGATTCACCTATGCGACCTCGCGCCACAGTGACGCACCTCGGCCACGCATCGCACCAAACTCCACCGTTTTATGAGGCCACTGTGACGAGAGACCCAATTGTCGCAACAAGTCGTCTGCGTTGTAGCGCATACGGTGCTCGATGATCGCGTCGTTACTGACCCGGTAGAGGACTGTGATGGGCAGGCTGATCTGATTTCCGGTCGGCGCAAGTCCTGTGAAGTCCCCGTGGTGGCTTGATCGCAAGGGTATGGCGCCCTGCATGCCAGCGGGCGGCAGACTCCACAGGTCGCCCATGTGGATTCCCCGCATGCACAGATGAACCAGTATGCACTCGCCCATCGTAAACATGTCTTGCGCGATCAGTTCGAATCGTGGGAAGGCGCGTTCATAATGAAGGACATGGCGACGCAATGTCTCGTCTCCCTCGGCGATGTAATGATGCACAACGCTCGCGGGCTTGGGCTTTCCGCTCAGCACCTGGAGAAACTCGTGGATCAGGGTCTTGTTCATTTCCGATTGCATCTGCATGCTCCTTGCCTATGGGCAACCTACTCAGTTCAGACGTCGTTGTTCTGGTTATAGCGAGTCGGTTGGCTGAAAAGGTGACTAAACTGACAGTTGGGCTGACAGTTGAACCGCAAGGTTGCAGGTTCATGGCAATGTAAAATCCTCACACGATGAAGCGGGCGCCACAATGAATGAAAACAGGTTGGACAGGCTCACCACGTTTGGGGAACTCCTGCGCCACTTGCGCCGCCAGGCGCAAATGACACAGCAGCAACTGGGTATCGCCGTGGGCTACTCAGCGACCATGATCACCCGGCTGGAGAACAACGAGCGGCAGCCGGAATTGACGGCGGTAAAGACGGTTTTTGTTGAGGCGCTCAGCCTGCTGCCTGAGTCAGAACCGGCGAAACGGCTGATCGCGCTGGCCGAAAAGGGGCGCATCGCGGTCAATACAGCCAACACGCCAATCCCCTCACCTCAACCTGTGTTGACCACCAATCTGCCTATGCAGCTCACACCTGCGATCGGTCGCGAGGGGAATATTGCCAAGGTGGCAGACCTCATGCAGTCGTCTCGTCTGGTCACCTTGACAGGCGCAGGAGGTATTGGCAAGACGAGGTTAGCCCTGGAAGTTGCGAACAGGTTGCTGGATCATTTTTCTGCCGGGGTATGGTTGGTGGAACTTGCTCCAGCGACGGATGGCTCTCTGGTTCCACGGATCGCGGCAGCCGTGTTCGGAGTGCAGGAGCATTTCGGTGAGTCCGCCATTCAGGCGTTGACCGGCTACCTGGCCGGCAAGGCTGTGCTCATTGTCCTGGATAACTGCGAACATATGATCACCGCCTGCGCCGGGTTCGCGGAACTGTTGCTGAGAGCGTGCCCCCACCTGCGGATTCTGGCGACCAGCCGTGAAGCGTTGCGCGTGCCTGGCGAGGTAATCTGGCGGGTGCCGTCCCTCGTAACCCCGGAATTTGCTGCCCGGCTGTCTGCGAAGCAGGCGTTGGGCAGCGCATCCGTGCAGCTTTTCGTCCAGCGGGCAACTGCGGCGCTACCCGCTTTTACCTTGACGGACGAGAACGCGTCTGCCGCGGCGCAAATCTGCCAGCGCCTGGATGGAATCCCCCTCGCCATTGAAATGGCCGCAGCGCGCCTAACGGGTATGGCGGTCGATGAAATCGCTGCACGGTTGGATCAACGTTTCAACCTGCTGACGAGTGGTCGGCGCACCGCGTTGCAGCGTCACCAGACATTGCGCGCAGCCCTCGACTGGAGCTATCAACTGCTCAATGAGTCAGAACGCATATTGCTTCAGCGCTTGTCAGTGTTTGCCGATGGCTGTCTGGCTGATGCCGCAGAAGCGATATGCGCTGACGCGCTGATTTCTTCTGCCGATGTGCTGCCATTGCTGCTGGCTCTGGTTGATAAATCGCTGGTGGTTGCCGAACAACGCGAGACCGGCACGCGCTACCGTATGCTCGAAACGGTGCGCGCATTTGCCGCAGAAAAGCTGACCGAACGGGAAGGCGCCGAGTCCGTTCATCTGTGCGAGCGCCATGCGGCGTTCATGATTAGCCTGTCAGACCAATGGTGGCGCGAGCGTCTCACCGGAGCGGAAAAGACGACGTTCATTCTCCGCCTGGAGATTGAACTGGGCAATGTGCGCGCACTCCTCGGTTGGGCGCGCAACCGATCCGACGACAGCGCGCTGAGCCTGGAACTGGCCACAGCGCTATGGTCACTGTGGATTTCAGGCGGATTTCTGAGTGAAGGACAGGCATGGTTGGAGCAGGCGCTTGCACACGGCAAGGCAGCGCCGGACCATGCGCGGGCGCAAGCACTCGGTTCACTGGCAAATGTATTGTTTATCCGTGAGGAGTATGCCGGGCTTGAAAGCATCAGCCGCGATTGTCTGGAACTGGCCGAACGTGTTAGCGATGTCGCCTTGATGTCTTCGGCGCTCAAGTATCTTGGGATCGCGGCACAATCGCGGTTGGACTTCGCACAGGCCATTGCTTATTTAACCCGTTCTCTGGGCAAGGCGCGTGACGCAGGGTTGCATTCATTCATACCAGACCGCCTTATCTTGTTAGGACAGGTGTATTTGCAGTGTGGTGAGACGACGCGTGCTGTGGAGTGCCTGGAAGAAGGGGTAGCGCGTTCGATTCATATCGATGTGCTGCCGAGTGTCGCAAGAGGGCGGCTCTTTCAGTCGTTGGTTGACCTGCCGGAAACCCTGGAGCATTGCAGGGACGATGTTGCTCAATTCCGGGTGATTAACCACCGTCGCGGGATGGCGATGTGCTTGTTCGCCCTGGGTCATCTGATGATCGCCGATGGGCAATACAATCAAGCCGATGACGCGTTGGTTGAGAGCCATAACCTTTGGCGCAGTCTCGGTTTGCTGCGACCTGGATCGAATGGCGGGGCGCCGCTTGCATTGTTCGAACTGGCGCGTCTGGCATGGCTTCAGGGTCAGAATGTGCTTGCATCTCGTCGTTACCAGGAGTATCGCGAAGTAACGATGCTGGCTGGCGATAACGACGGACTGGCGCATGCCTGCCTGTGGATGGGATACCTGGCTTTGGGTGAACAAGACCTTGCCGCAGCGGAAGGGTACTTCAAGCAGTGTCTGACCCTGTGGCAGGTTGCGTGGCACAGGACAGTGGTTCTGGCTGCGCTGGCGCGGCTGGCTGAGGTGAAAGGCGAATGCCTGCGCGCTGCGCATCTGTACGGCGCCGCGAGCGCCCGCGAGCAACTGGTGCGTGCCTCGTTGACTGCGACCGACCGCCTAGTGTTTGACCGCGACATGGATGCGGCACACAAGCGCTTTGCGGATACAGAATGGGGCGCCGCATGGGACGCTGGATCGCATATGACGCTGGATCAGGCCGTCGCCTTCGCGTCAGATCAGGGCATTAACAGTCCGCGTCAGTGAACTGTCGGCTATGTTTGTCGTCGCGCGTCCGACGCATCTACCACACTCGATAACCCTCCTGGCAGACGGCCGCCTGTATTTCTCCTGTTGATACCCTCACGAACATCTGTATAATCTGAGGCGAAAAGTAGAACAGGTGTGCAAATGCCCAGACAGACAAAATCGAACAATGCATCCATGAACGGCAACGGCCATGGTGAACCGCTCCAGGCGGAACTTGAGCTGGAGACCGGCCAGTATGGCAAGATCCGGCGCGTAGACATCAACGATCAGATGAAGGACGCCTATTTGTCCTATTCGATGAGCGTGATCGTCTCGCGCGCGTTGCCGGATGCCCGCGACGGGTTGAAGCCGGTGCAGCGACGCATCCTGTACGTCATGTACGATACGGGGCTGCGCGCCGACACCCCCTATCGCAAGAGCGCGCGCATCGTGGGCGACGTGCTGGGCAAGTATCACCCGCATGGCGACATGGCCGTATATGACGCGATGGCGCGCATGGCGCAGGATTTCTCACTCCGCTACATGCTGGTGGATGGGCAGGGCAACTTCGGCAGTGTCGACGGCGATCCGCCCGCGGCGATGCGCTACACGGAGGCGCGCCTGAGCAAGGCGGCCATGGAGTTGTTGACCGACCTCGACAAGAACACCGTTGAATATCAGGACAATTTCGACGGCACGCTGCAGGAGCCGACGGTGCTGCCGTCCGCGTTGCCAAACCTGCTGATCAACGGTGCGACCGGTATCGCTGTGGGTATGGCGACGAACATCCCGCCGCACAATATGAGCGAAGTGTGCGATGCCACTACCTACCTGATCGACAACTGGAAACGGCTAGAAGAAGTGGATGTGGATGAGCTGATGAAGTTCATCAAAGGGCCGGACTTCCCGACCGGCGGCATCGCCTTCCGCTACAACGACAAGGTTGAAGGCGGCGACGCGATCAAGGCGATGTACGCCACGGGTCGCAGCAAGATCACCGCGCAAGCCAAGGCGCACATCGAGGAGGGTCAGCGCGGCAAGACCTATATCATCGTGACGGAGTTGCCGTACGAGGTCAATAAATCCGCGCTGATCGAGCGCATCGCCGAACTCGCGCGCGACGAGAAGATCACCGGCGTCGTTGACATTCGTGACGAAAGCGACCGGCGCGGCATGCGCATCGTGATCGATATCGGCAAGAATGAAGACCCGCGCGCGGTGCTGGCGTCGCTGTATAAGTACACCGCGATGAAGGGCACCTACGGCGTGATCATGCTGGCGCTGGTTGACGGTGAACCGCGCGTGCTGCCGCTCAAGAAACTGCTTCAGGTGTTCATCGAACACCGCCGCGAAATCGTGCGCCGCCGCAGCGAATACGACCTGGCGCGCGCGCGGGACAGAGCCCATATTCTCGAAGGGCTGGTCAAGGCGCTCGACATCATCGACCAGATCATCAAACTGATCCGCGCATCACGCGACACCGATCTCGCGCGCGCCGGGCTGATCAAGACCTTTGGTTTCAGCGAGTTGCAGGCCAACGCGATTCTCGAAATGCCATTGCGCCGGCTGGCCGCGCTCGAACGAAAGAAGCTCGAAGAAGAGCTTGCGGAAAAGCGCAAACTGATGAAGTTCTTCGAGGACTTGCTGGCGCATCCTGCCAAGATGCTGGGTGTGATCAAGGACGAGTTGATCTCGCTCAAGGAGCGTTTTGGCGACGCCCGCCGCACGACGATCATCGGCGACGCGAAGAACCAGGTCAAGAGCACGGACGATGTGCTGACGACGCACGAACTGATCCCAAGCGAGGTCGCCTATGTCGTCGTCGGGCAGAACGGGCGCATTGCGCGCAGCGCCGACGCCCCGCGCATTACGGCGCAATCCGAGGTCGTGCCGGCGGCTGTGGTCAAGACCACCACGCGCGACCTGGTCTATGTCGTTGGCGCTTCCGGCAAGGCCATCGTGCTGTCGGTGGCGAACCTGCCGCTTGAGGACGTCACCCGCGGGTCGGGCATTCTACTGACCACCTTAAGCTTTCCACAGGATGACGATATCGCGGGGGCATTCGGGCTGCCGCGCAACGGGGCGGTGGGGCATGCGCTTGTCGCAACGAGCGGCGGAATGGTGAAGCGCAGCGAAGTCGGGTTGTTGCCGCTTGCCACGGGTCAGGTGTTTACAATGGTCGGCTTGAACGAGGGCGATAACGTGGTGAGCGTGTGCCACGCGGTCGATGGCGAGGATGTCATCCTGTTCACGCAACAGGGCATGGCTATCCGCTTCCGGCAGGAAGAAGTGCGCCCAATGGGGCTGCCCGCGACGGGCGTTGTGGGCATTAAACTGGTTGAAGGCGATATCGTGCTATCGATGGGGAGCGCCGATGAGAAAAACGAAAAGATCGAGGTCGTCCTGGGCACCACCGATGGGTACGCCAAGCGCCTTACATTCAAGGAATACCCGGTGCAGGGGCGCGGCGGGAAGGGTGTTGTCACAGCCAAACTGGTCAAGGACATCACAGTTGCCGATGCGGTCATTGCCACCGAAGAAGACGCCGTCGTCTATATCACCCTCAAGGGCAACGCCAAATCACTCAAAGCGAAGAACCTCAAGCGGCGCGGCCGCCCGGCTGCCGGCGACGAGGCCATCGCCATCAGCGGTTCGGATCGGCTGGCGCGCATGATGGTAGTGGCGGCTTGAGTCTTGCGCTCTGATCACTGCGCTCTTAGCCTATAATCGCAGCCTATGGGTCCAAGTGTAGCAATCGATCTCGGAATTCTCCAAATTCACTGGTACGGCATCATCCTCACCTTTGGGATGGTGATGGCAACTTACATAACCGCGTTGCAGGCCAAGCGACGCGACGAAAACGCCGCGATTGTGTGGGATGCGGTGCTGATTGTCATCGGCCTGGGGCTGGTCGGGGCGCGCCTGTACCACGTGTTCTCGTCGCCGAACGACGGCAGCGGCAGCGGTTGGGAATACTACCGGCAGAACCCGCTCGCAATTCTGGCGATCTGGAAGGGTGGGCTGGGCATCTACGGCGGGTTACTGGGCGGGATCATCGGCATCCTGTTTGTCGTCTATCGCAACAAGGTGAGGTTATTCCGCTGGCTGGATTTTGCAGTCCCAGGCGTTTTGCTGGCGCAGGCCATCGGGCGGTGGGGTAATTACGCCAACCAGGAGTTGTATGGCGGCCCGACCGGTTCATCGTGGTGGGGCATCACAATCGATCAAGCCTTCCGCACGCGCACGCCTAAAATCGACTTCACTGACATGCAGCAATATCCGGCCGAGACGCGCTTCCACCCCACTTTCTTTTACGAGTCAGCATGGAACTTTATCGGCTTTGTCACCCTGATGTACATCAGCCGGCGGTTCGAACGCCGGTTGCGCGACGGCGATATTGCGGCGCTTTATTTTGTCTGGTATGGCATCGGGCGCGGCTGGGTCGAATTGCTTTTTCGCCCGGACGCATGGACGATTGGCTCCCTTCCTACGGCGGTGTGGGTTTCGATCGGCGCTATTCTTCTTGGCCTTCTGGCTATTGTGGTCAACCGACTGATCCCACAACCACGCGCCGCAATCGCCGTAGCGGCATGAGGCGGGTCATGAGAGAGATTGGAGAATAGAGATTAGAGATCGGGGAGCAAGCACGACCGGGACCGTGGCAGGTAGCGTGAAAGCACATGCGCACCATTCGAGATGATTTTGAGCTGCCCGATGACGATGAGGATGCGTACAGCGGGTATCGAATGCGAAAACCGCGCCGCTCGTATACGGGTTGGCTGGTGCTGCTGGCCGTGTTTGCGCTCGCCGGCCTGGGGCTCTTCCTTGCTGTGCGAGTCACTAACGAACAGACCAATGACGCCTTCTGTTTGAGTTGCCATACGATTCCAGAGCGCGTGTATTTCGACCGCGCCGAAGCGGCCACGGCGGGGGCGCTCGCGGTTGACCTCGCCAGTTTCCACTATCAGACGCTCCGTGGGCAGGACAGCATCATTCATTGTATTGAGTGCCACCGGGGCGATGGCAGTTTCAGTCATCGCATCGATGTTCTGACCGTCAGCACCCGCCATGCGCTGGAGTGGCTGATCGGTCGGAACGATAGCGCGATTGAGAAACTGTATACCACTGCGCCACACTTATCGAATGACAGTTGTCTGGGGTGCCACGCCAAGACATTGCTCGTGGCGGGGATGGCGAATCACTGGCACAACATGCTGCCGGCGACGCACGAACTGTGGCGCACAGGCGCGTCGGTCATCCCTCCCGCGGGGACGGTGGACAAACAGGCGGTCATCGCCGCCGGGTTGCTGAAGTACGAGAGCGACGTGTTGTGTTCAGACTGTCATCAAACGCACGCCGCGCTGAACGAGTCCAGCGGCGCCAAATCCGGGCTGAGCGATGTGCCAGCCGAAGTGGGCGCGCGGCTGGAGAGCGCGGGGGCCGCGCTCGCGATGGGCCCATCCACCGGAATACGCCAGGCATTTGCCACTCACCTGGACACCGACCAGTACATGGACAAACAGATCAGCGTCCCGGAAAAGTGCGTCCAGTGCCATCGCGAGGTCGGGAAGGGACCGTTGCAAGTTACTGTGCCGTGAACCTATGAATGGAGGCGCAGCTAAAGCTTCGACTTCCAGGACACTTTCCAATCTCCAATCTCCAATCTCCAATCTCTCTTACAACCCGCCCTCTCCCAGGTAGGCCGCTTTGACCTGCGGGTTGTTGAGCAGTTCCTTCGCGTCGCCGCCCATCTTGATGACGTCGGGCATGACCGCATTCAGTTCTTTGAATAGGCTGGTGGCGCCTTTGCCGGTGATGCCGCCAAAGTAGACGCCGTCTGGCTTGAGGGCGGCGACCTTGTTGGCGATGGTTTTGGCTTGATGAACACAACACTATTTGCGTAGACGTGGCAAATAACCGCTTGAAGATTCGCGAGATTCTACCATACTTGTGTAGCCTATTTTCAACGTTTGACAACCTTCATTTGCAGGTGTAGGATATGACTAAGACTCAGAACATTTGTTCGATGCGCCTGTGATGCTCGGCGCCGCCATGTTCAGACAGGCGCAAAACCGAGCAAACGGGCTGTCGACAGAGGTGACCCTTGGAACCTGAAAATATCGTCATTCGCGGCGCGCAACAGCACAATTTGAAGAATGTTGATGTGACGATCCCGCGTTACAAGCTGGTGGTGCTCACTGGCGTGAGCGGCAGCGGAAAGTCATCGCTCGCTTTCGACACGATCTATGCCGAGGGCCAGCGCCGTTATGTCGAAAGCCTGTCGTCGTATGCGCGTCAGTTTCTCGGCCAGATGGAAAAGCCGAAGGTTGATTACATTGGCGGCCTCAGCCCGGCGATCTCGATTGAGCAGAAGGTGTTGAGCAAGAACCCTCGGTCGACCGTCGGCACAGTGACAGAGGTGATGGATTATCTGCGCGTGCTCTACGCGCGCATCGGCACGGCGTATTGCCCTCAGTGCGGGCGGGTGGTGCAGGCGCAAAGCGCGCAACAGATCGCAGACCAGCTTGCGCGCCTGCCTGCTGGGACGCGCATGCAGTTGATGGCGCCCGTAGTGCGCGAACGCAAGGGCGCGCAGGCCGATGTGATCGAGCAGGCGTTGAAGGATGGGTATACGCGCGCCCGCATCGATGGCGAGATTGTCGACCTGAGCAACAAGTTGAGCCTGTTGAAGACGAAGAAGCACACCCTCGAATTGATCGTCGACCGGTTACAGTCGCCGGGACAGGATGGCGACGGGTGGGATGCGTTTGTCGCCCGGCTGGTCGACTCGGTTGAGACGGCGCTGCGCGCCGGCAAAGGGTTGATCGTTGTCGATGTCGGGTCGCCAGGCGGCGATGAGATGCTGCTGAGCGAGCAAAACGCCTGCCCGCACTGCGGGATCAGCTTCCCGGAACTGTCGCCGCAGACGTTCAGCTTTAACTCGCCGCTTGGCATGTGTCCCGACTGCAACGGGCTGGGCGCGCAGATGGCCGTTGACCCACGGTTGATCGTGACTGGCCCGGAAGTATCGATTCTCGACGGCGCCACCAAGTGGTTTGGTGATCTGCGCAAGAAGAAGCGTAGCTGGCAAATCAACCACCTCACCTCGATGGCGGCGCATTACGGCGTCGACATCGAAAAGCCGTGGAAAGATCTGCCGTTGAAGTTCCGTGATGCGATCCTGTACGGTTCCGGTGACGAGAAGATTCATTTCGAGTGGAAAAACGAGGGCAAGGACAGCAAATGGTCGGGCGAATCCGATAGGCCGGAGAGGGGCATCATCTATAACATTGACCGGCTGTTTCGCCAGACGCAGTCCGAGTGGACGAAGCGTTTCTATTTGAGCTTCATGAGCCAGCAGCCGTGTCCCACGTGTAACGGAGCGCGCTTGCGAGCGGAAGCGCGCACGGTCACCGTGGGCGGGAAGACGATCACCGAGGTCGGCGCGATGGCTATCGATGAGGCGCATGCGTGGGTGGTGGGGTTGAATGGTGGGGAGGAGAGGGAGGAGATTGGGGATGCGAGATTGGGGATTGCCACCCCTCGCACCTTGACGAGTGGGCATGCAGTGTCCGTGGAAGCGCTGACGGGTGAGAAGCTGCAAATTGCGGGCGAGGTGTTGAAGGAAATCCGCGACAGGCTGCGCTTCATGCTGAATGTGGGGCTGCATTATCTGACGCTGGATCGCCCGGCGCCGTCGCTGTCGGGCGGCGAAGGGCAACGCATCCGCCTGGCCAGCCAGATCGGCTGCGGGCTGGTCGGGGTGCTGTATATTCTCGACGAACCCTCGATCGGGCTGCACTCGCGCGATAACCGCGCGCTGTTGAACACCCTGTTGCAGTTGCGCGACATGGGCAACACCGTCCTCGTCGTCGAGCACGACGCCGAGACGATGCACAATGCGGACTGGATCGTGGACCTGGGGCCGGGCGCGGGTGTGCTGGGCGGGCGCGTCATTGCGGCGGGGACGCCAGCAGAGGTGTGCGCCAATCCAGAGTCGCTGACGGGCAAGTACCTGAGCGGTGTGTTGCAGGTCACCGCCCCAAACAACGCCCAGCGCCGGCTAACCAACGGCAAGTGGCTGACGTTAAAAGGCGCGCGCACGCATAACCTGAAGGGTATGGACGCGCGCATCCCGCTCGAGGTAATGACATGCGTGACAGGCGTCAGCGGCAGCGGCAAGAGCAGCCTGATCACTGAGACGTTGCACCCGGCGCTGGCGAAGGAACTCAACGGCGCGCAGAGTCAACCGGGCCCGTACGAGGCGATGCAGGGGCTGGAACACCTCGACAAAGTGATTGAAATCACTCAGGAACCCATCGGGCGCACGCCTCGGTCGAACCCGGCGACGTACGTCGGCCTGTTCGACGAAATCCGTCGTGTGTTCGCCGCGACGCCCGAGTCGAAGGCGCGCGGGTATGGGATCGGGCGCTTCAGCTTTAACGTGAAGGGCGGGCGCTGCGAAGCGTGCCAGGGTCATGGGCAGAAGCGCATCGAGATGCATTTTCTCGCGGATGTGTGGGTGACTTGCCAGGAGTGCAAAGGGTCGCGTTTCAACCGTGAGACGCTAGCGATCGCTTATAAAGGCAAAAACATCGCCGAGGTGCTTGATTTGGATGTGCGCGCGGCGCTCGATTTCTTCTCGGCCTTTCCGGTGCTCACGCGCCAGTTGCAGACGCTGCATGACGTCGGCCTCGATTATGTCAAGCTTGGGCAAAGCGCCACGACGTTGAGCGGCGGCGAGGCGCAACGCGTCAAACTGGCCAAGGAGCTCAGCCGCGCCGACACCGGGCGGACGATTTACATCCTGGATGAGCCGACTACCGGGTTGCACTTCGCGGATATCCAGCACTTACTGGATGTGCTGCATCGCCTGGTCGATCAGGGCAACACTGTGATCGTAATCGAGCACAACCTCGACGTGATCAAGACCGCTGATTGGATAATCGACCTTGGCCCGGAGGGTGGGGCGGCTGGCGGGTACATCATCGCCGAGGGGACGCTTGAAGATGTCGTGCGCGTCCAGGCCAGCTATACCGGCCAGTTTCTCAAGGATGTGCTACAGCCGCCCGTTGGCAAGTAAGTTACCCGCGCGCAGGTTCGGTCATGGTCGCTTTAGCCTTGACGACTTCAGCGGCCAGATGATCCTGGTATGTGAGCGGTTGCTGCAGGTGCAGCATGCGTTGCGGGTTGGCTGTGCGCATCATCGCGTCGCCATATACCGAGTTGACCCAGAAGCGGGCAAAGGCCGCAATTTCGTTGCGCAGCAAGGGGATTTCATCATCGGCGTAGTGCGCCGTGCAGTTGATGGTGAACATGCGCCGCCGGTTGTTGCCGCCCCACGAACTGTGCTTGGTGTTCTGGTTAAACACCACGACATCGCCCGGCGCGCTGTCCAGTGAAATGGCGGGAACCTTGTTCCCTGGGATGCCCAGCTTCTCCTGCGAATTGCGCAGCGTATTCTGCATGTCCTCGGCAAAACGGTCGTTATAACGATGGCTGCCGGGGATGACGCGCAGCGCGCCGGACGTTGCAGCCACCGGGTCGAGATACAGCGCGAGTTTGTAGAACACCCGCGGCGGCTTTCCGCGCATCCTGCCGCTCCAGTCCGTGTCTGAATGCCAACCGGTATCGCCGACGTAGAAGTTGCCGTCGCTGCCCAGGTAGTTGTAATCATCGCCGAGCAGACTGGCGAAGATGCCATCAATGCGCGGGTCGTCGATCAAAGACGCCAGATACTCCGACTGGTCGATGAACGGCAGGATGCACGAGCGCGCGGAGCCGTCGTGGGGTCTGCCGAAATGGCCGCCGCCATGGGAGACGAAGACGCCTTCAAACTCCTCGATAACCCGATCAATCCGATCGCTGAGCAAGCCGGGAAAGACCAGATAACCGAATACATCCATAAACGCCAGTTGTTGCGGGGTAAGTTGTAACCTGTACATCCAGACACTCCTTTACTCTCTAAACACCACTACATTACACTCCACTCATGTTTCTGGCGCAGTCAGATCGACGTGCGCCAGCGTTCTACCAGGTCCGTTCCTGTAATAGCTCCTGGATCGCTTCGCGCGGCACAGCCAGTTCGTCGATGTGAGCTTCCAGCCACTGTGAGAAATCCAGCTCGATGTTGTCGGCCCAACGGGTGTCGATCTGCCCGGAAGTGTACTTGCCCTCGGCCAGGCGCTGCTTGCCGAATCGATCGCGCAACTGCACCAGTTCGCCGGTCTTGACAACCTTCTCGGCCAAGTGCGCCGGGATGAACATGACGCCATCTTCGCGCCCCAGCACCACATCACCGGGCATCACGGTCGCCGCGCCGATGCGGATCGGGCAGTTGACGCCCATCAACATGATGGTTGGCGAGGCGTAGGTGGGATGCCAGCCGCGCACAAAGCTGCTGAAGCCCTTCAGCTCTTTGATGCCGTCGAGGTCGCGCACAGCGGCGTCGTGAACGACCCCGTTGCCAGACTTGGCGAGGATCGAGGTGGACAGGTTGTCGCCGATGATCGGCCCCTGCTCGATTTTGCCGTAGACATCTGCCACGTACACGTCGCCAGGCACGAGCATGTCGATCGGCCAGGAAATCTGGTCGCCGATGCAGCCGGCTTTGGCGCCATACTCTTCCATCACCGCGCGCATACTGGGGCGGCGCGGCATGTACATGGCGGTCAAGGCGCGACCGGCCAGGGTCTCACCGGGATGGGTGCAGTGCCAGCCGCCTTCGTACTGGTGGTTATAGCCTTCGTTGCGCAACACACCCCAGGCGCCGGTGATGCTGATATTGCGCACCCGGGCGATCAGCGCGTCCGAAACCTTCGGCCGGCCATCTGCAAAGCGTTCGCCGGGCCATTCGCGCGTATAGTCGATCAGTTCATCTGGCGTCATGTTGAATGGGCAAAATTTCTGCATGCAGGCTATTCTAATAGCGTCAGGCAAATTGCGCCCATTTTGGTGATTCCCGTGGAAACGCGCTTGCGTCAACAGAATCACCTTTGTGAGAATCGTTGCATTCCCGCATCTGATTCTGGCGACGAATTACGTCGCGTCAGACGCCTCACTTACGGAGAAATCCGCTTCGCCGGCTGGAAAGCCATCTTAACCCGCGTAGCGGGTTTCCAAGCGATCGCGGCGCTACTCCGCCTGGTCGATGTCGCGCTGCCAGTTGAAGTTGGCCACGCGCTCCTCCAGCCGGCGAATGAGTATTGAGGGAGCGGCGCCGGTGTATTCCAGCCGCCCGGTATATTCGGGTTTGCCGCGTTCGGACGTCCAGGCGAAGATCGGTTCGTGCGTGATCATCTCGCCTTCGACGCCGCCGGTCACGAAGTTCACCTCTTTCACGCGGCGGATGTCGCGCCCGTCGGGCATGCGGAACACGCCCAGGTTGATAACCAGGTTGAGCGCCTGCGCGATTTCGCGGCGGATGGCCAGCAGCGGGATGTTGCCCATACCGCCCTTCAGGTACAGCGTTTCAACGCGTTGCAGTGTGCGGTAAGCGTCGTCGGCGTGCACCGTAAACATACACCCTTCATGGCCGGTGTTCATCGCTTCCAGAATGGCGATCATTTCCGGGCCGCGCGCCTCGCCCAATATGATGCGCTTGGGGCGCATGCGCAGGCAGTGGCGCACGTTATCGGCCATGGTCACCGCGTCCAGGCCTTCAGCCTTCTCGCGCGTGATCAGCGCCACCCAGTTGGGCAGGTGCGGTAATTGCAATTCTGGCGTGTCTTCTACGGTGATCACACGGTCGTATGGGTCGATCTCGCTGGTCAACACCTGCAGGAAGGTGGTTTTACCGGTGCCGGTGCCGCCGGATACTGCCATATTGAGCTGCCCTTTTACGGCGGCGCGCAGGAAATTGGCGCACTGTTGCGTGATGCTGCCCAGCTTGACCATGTCTTTCAACCCGCGCGCCACACTGCGGAAGCGTCGGATGGTGATCGCGATACCGCCGAAGCTCAGGTTGCTGACCAGCGGGTCCATGATCACGTGCACGCGGCTGCCGTCGCGCAGGCGGTGGTCGCGCCACGGGGTTTTCACTGTTACGCCGCGTCCGCCTGAGCCGTAGTCGAGTTTGTTGTTGATGAACAGGCGCAGGGCATAGGCGCTGCGAAATGAAGTCTTGACTTTCTCCGGCAGTTTGCCAGAGCGTTGGACGAAGATCGTGTTGTACCCGTTGATGAAGATTTCCTCAACTGAGGGGTCATCCATGAAAGGCGCAATCGGCCCCCAGCCCAGCACGTCCTCGGTAATACGCTTGGCCAGCCGCTCCATTTCTGCGGCCATTTCGCCTTCGGCCGTATCCACCAGAAGCGCGAGGCCGCGCGAAGGGGCGTTGACGTTGTAGGTTTGAATCTGCTCGCGCGCGACTTGCATGACGATGGCGTAATCGTCGTCGGTGGGGTTGTCATAGGCGTTTGGCGGCAGCCGGCGTCCGTTCTTTAACTCATCCTTGACCGCTTCGAGCACGACATCGAATGGCTCGATCTGTGTAGAGGTTTTGGTCTCTGGCGGCGGTGGAGGCGGTGTCGTGAAGGCAGGTATTGTGCCTGGCGCGTTGGGAGTCGCAGCCGGCGCTGTTATGACGGTTTCCCATGCTGAGATTACGGCCGGTTTGTCGGGTTTGCGAAACACGTTTTATCCTTCCTCTTACACGTTTTTGACGAATAGACGTTTAATTGAGAAACCGCTTACTTTGGTGGCGCGGGCGCGAATCGTGTCCTGAAGTTGGGGCAGGTACATGGCGCCGAGAGCGCGCATTGATATCCCCAGCGGGCCGGAGTCGGTCAACACATAAGGCGTGTGCGTGTTGATGGCCTGCGTTGCAACCACCGGCTCGAACGGGATCGTCGCAATGAGCGGCAACCCCAGCATATCCACGATCTCGCGTTCCGAAATACCGAAGCTTGGGTCGTATCCAGTTGTCAGCAGCCGGAACTTGTTCAGGTCGCCGAAATAG
The DNA here is from genome assembly GCA_903921365.1 of uncultured bacterium. Classification (GTDB taxonomy): domain Bacteria; phylum Chloroflexota; class Anaerolineae; order J036; family Brachytrichaceae; genus CAIXPS01. The sequence continues at coordinate 15,751 of CAIXPS010000237.1, forward strand.
CGCTCCAGGCTTTGCAGGGCGTAGCGCGTGTCGAGAATGGCCGTCATGATGGGCGGGACAATCACCAACACATCGTCGGCCTCGCGGATGGCGGCCTCATGCAGTGGGGAGGCGAAGTCCTGCCCCAGGTCGATCACGGTGAATGAATAGGCGCGGCGCACCTGTTGGATCATCGCGCGCGCCACTTCGAGCACCATCGGGCGGTTGCGGAACTCCTGCGCGCCATTGTCCGTCGGGCGCATCAGGCCGGGCAGGAAATCCAACTGGGATTCATCGACCGCCGGCGCATCGACGAGATAGTTGCGGATGAAGGGGAGGTTGATCATCGACGTCCCCTGCAGCCCATAGCGCACTCCCACGTTTACAACCAGGTCGTATAGGCCGCGCTCGATCACGCGCAGGTTGCGCGCCATGGCGATCTTGATCTCGCTTGAAATAATGTAGCCCAGCATGGTATGGCAGTCGCCCTTAGTCTGGTCGAAGTCGAGCAGCATGGTCGGCTGATTTCCCATCGTCACGTGCGAGAGCACCACACTGAGGTTGACGGCAGTGGTTGTGCGATGCGAGCCGCCGCCTTTGGGCACGTAGACCGCAATGACCTTGCTCTGCCACATCTGGGGGCGCGCCACGGCTGCTGTTTCCCTGGCTACCGCGGGCGCGGCATCGGCCTGGGTGCGCCGTTTGCGTTCCCGTTCCACCACTTCGTGCACCGTGTTAATGAAGTTGCTGATCTGAATTTCATCCAGCGGGAGGGTGATATAACCCGCCGCGCCGTGCGACATCATCTGGCGCCCATCGTCGCTGCGCGCCTCAACCCAGCCGATCACCGGGACTGGTTTGGCGCGCTGGAAAAGCAGGTCCTGCAGGATGGCGGTGCGATACCCAGTGCATTCGGGTGTAATTAGAACGACGTCAGCATCCAGACGAATGGCGTTGTCAAAGACGCGCTGGGCATCCTGGTCATAGCTGACCAATTTGATATCAGTGTTAGTCAGGGCGTCGCGCAACGCTTCCACATCGGAAGAGTTGCGGTAGCCAACTGACAATCGGTAAATGATCTCCTCAGACATATCGAACCCTTACCTTATACTATGGCGCCATCAATATCACGTCTATCCGCTATTTACCTACTTTGGTTCAGAAGGACTTACAACGTCAAAAGGTTTTGCGCCAAACGCATCGTTGTTGCGCTGGGCATAGAACCAGCGCACAAAATCGTCCCATGTGACGCCGTCTGTGGGAAGGGATTCCTGGCTTCCGTTAGCGGCGCGCACCGCGATACTACGCTTTCCATTGTTTAACATAAAACTCAGCACTTCCAGTTGATCACGATCCACTTTCAGATACAGGCGCTTGAGTTCGCCTGTTGCATTCGCGGGGTCGCTCTGCGCTGCGCCCTGCGCCGAGCTGGATGCAGGTTTGTCGCGGTCGATGCGCAGGATGAGCATGTTCTGAATGACCAGTTTCGAGATGGGCAACGGTATCGTCTGGGTGATATCCAGCCGCGCGCCTGTGTCCACGGTTTTGCCGAGCGTGTTCGTCCGTGTCGGCGGCAAAATGAGCGAGCTACCGCCGCTGCCCAGTGAGATGATGATGTCAATGCGGTCGTAGGGTTGCACGTATTCACCCAGTTCGTCCGTTTTCACTGGCAAAACGATGTAGTAGTCATTGGTTCCCGTCAGGATATTGGAGATGCGAAACTCGCTTGATGTCGTCAAGTCACTGTCCACCTGTTCGCGAGCGACCGGCAGTCCAATATGAATATCGCTGTTGGTTGTTTTGCCATCCGCGAGCTTGCCCCAGTCCGCTTCGGTAATCCATTGGGACAGCGTCTGCTGGTCAACATTGGACATCTTCACGACGCGAAAGAAGTACGGCTTGAGCACCGACCCGGCCGGGATGTTGCCGATGGCTACGGGCACATTGACCGTGGACGGCTTCGAGAACTGCACGAACATGAATAAGCCGACGGCGACGATGACGCCCAGTATGGCTCCGACGATTAAAAAAATCTTACGCATAATCTGTTCTCCGATTGCTCACGCGCAATCACGTGTACTCTTACTCAAGTTTCAATGTGGCCGCAGTGGGCGCATTGTCTGTCTGTTGTGCAGCGCTGACGGCGCCAGAGAGTTGTTGGCGCAACTCCGCCAGCCTGAGGCTTGTGCTGCGGACTCTGTCAATGTCATAGGTGGATAATGCCACGGCGAGTTCCTGCAGCGTTTCTGCAACTGCGCATCCGGGCGACAACTCCTCCGACGCTTGCGCGAAACGCGCGATGTTACTCGCCGCGTTGCCGGCGGCCATGATGCGGCTGATCCGGTTGTTGACCATTCCGACGGACGCGGTGACTGTGCTGGCGCGCTCTGCAATCACCACCAGCGTGGTCGAGATTTCCACCGTCCGCAGCATGTTCTGGGTGGGCTCAATTGGCCTGGCCGGAAGTTGAACGTGAACAACTTGCGGCGTCTCCTGCGTCGAGCGCGCGTCCAGCATGCACATTGCGTAGAACAGCGTTAGCACGCCTGCCGCCAACGCCGCAGGCAGCCAGATGCGGGCGTCGACGCCCGTTTTGCGACTCTCATGGAAATTCTTCATGCCGGCCCTCGCCATGGTTTATAAGGCCGCGCCCTGGGTTTGAGAATAATGACCCGCTGCGCCCGAGTGTACTGGCGCTTGTGTTCAGGCCGGTTGTCCGCAATCCGCACCAGCATGTGCCAGTGCGTCGCTTCCGGCGGCGTCACATGCAGCATGTTGCGCGTGGCGCATATGTGCTGCCATAACATGCGAATGCTGGTATGGGAGATGGCAGAACGCGCCGTTATATCGATGATGCGATCTTTGCCGCGGATTAGCCGCGCCTTGCGCAGGAAATCCGGATTGGTGGTAAACATGATTTCCTGGCGATCGAGCGTGACGATGCTGAAGCGCGGGCTGGGTTCTGCCACCGCATTCAGGATGCCGGCGCTTTCATCAATGGATACAGGCTTGCGCATGATGTCGGCCACCACCTGACCTGCGACGAGTTGCCAGCCTTCGGGATATTCCAGGCGGCTGGCAATGTCCTTCGTCTGCTGGTCGCGTTGAGCGGTATCCTGCTGATTGACGGAGCGTTGGTAGGCTCTCTGCAGGATGCGGAACACGATCACAATTGCTAACGTAGCGAGTATCACAACACTGATCAATACCAGCCGCAGGAGGGCGTTGTTGCTGGTGAGAGACAGGCTATCGGAGGGCGTTTGCGCAGCATTGGCATTTGCCCCGCTGCCTGATCCCTCCTGTAGGCCGGTCGGGTTGAGGTAAGCAGCATCGAGCGCCAGGGCAATATCGATATTATTGCGTGTATCCGCCATCTGGATGCGATAGCGGTGCAGGTTTCCGTTGATGCTCTTATAACCAGTCGGGAGGGTGATATCCAATTCAGAGTGAGGCGCAGCCTGGATGTTAAATTCACCCGAGTTATCGGAGACGACGGCCATGCCGTCGGAGTTGCGGATGATGACGTTTGGAACACGCGCTTCGTCGACGCCGCACACGCCGCTGACGTCTCGGTCAATGCAGGCGATGCCGTGAACGGGCATGAAGACGACGGAGCTTGCGGTTGTCGGTGTCACTGGCAGCGCCGGCGGGTCTGTAGGAGAGATTGGCGCAGTCAAGGTCAGCGTAGGCGTTGTTATGGATTGCGCCCACTGTATCTGCGCTGCGGTAGTCTGGTCAGCGCTCTGGCATAAGCCGAGGACCAGACCCCATACAGCCGCTATGATCTTGATAGATGGCAAAGCATACTTCATAGTACTTCATTGGCGCCTTTAACCTTGATAGTCGATCGCTATGCAATTGTTCCGGCGCGGTTAATCTAAACCGCCTACACCGCTTCCGGGGTCTCCATTACCAATGCATCCTCGTTGTTAGAGTAGAAACGCGCGAGCCGCTCGTTGACATGCAACCCGAGTTTTAGATAAAGCTCCGTGGCGGCAACATTGTTGGCCCGGACATGCAACCAGAGCGCTGGATACTGCGCCAGCACAGCGCCCATCAGTTGCGAAGCAATTCCCTGTTTGCGAAATTTGGGAAGCACACCCACGCCGCCGACGTACATTACTGGTTTACCTCTCAAGTTTCGGTAATAGGCAATCAAGTAACCTGTCGGATTGCCGTCCGATTCAGCAATCCAGGCGTTGGTTTCGCGTCGACCTGACCGCGGCCACAGCCCGAAGAAAAATCGCTCAAAGCCAAAGCAGGCACACTCAAGACGCCTGATCGCGCCCCGATCTCGCCGGGTGACTGCTCGAATAGTGATCATGGCGTGGTTGGCGTATCGCAAGTGCCGGCTGCGACACATTCTTTGCGCAGCACCGACTGAACTTCAATGACAGGCACCCACACACTTTGCGGCTGATCCCAGGAGACAACGCCGTCCCATGCGCCGCCGGAGATAGTGCGCGTGCGCAAGTCATAGGATGTTGTTCGTCCGATCTGCGTCAGATCAATGCCTGCGAAGTCCGTGCTGAAGTCTTGCCAGCCGTACGACCAGTCGCCTGGCGAGACCCAACCAGCATCGCAGTTGCTGCTGGATGTGCCCTCGGGTTCGTGGGTCGTGCCATCTGGATTAATGAACGTCTCGTAACACGCGCCGCTCGGATGCCATGTGCGCGCGGCCATCGTGATTGTCACTTTCCATTCGTGACCGCAGTATGACTTGACCGTCACACCGTAAGCGGGCAGGGTGTAGGTGTCACCCGGAACCTTGTTCACAGCGTCGAAGGAGCGACCGAACTCGGTAGGCAGACCGGCGCTTGACGTCTGGTAGGTGTAGGTTGCGGTGCCGCCTTCCTGTTGCTTCGGATACGGCGGGGTTGTGTTCCAGTCGCGGTCGGCAAAAGTCCACTGCGGCTTTGGAACGGTCTGGCCGAACCATGTTTCGCCGCCATTGAAACGCTGACTGCGCATGATCAATCTTAAGTCTTTCCACAGGCTCGCATCGTATCCCAGCTTGGTCGGGTTGCCATTAGCATCGATAAAACTGGTCCAGTTCGCAGGGCTTTGTGGTTCGCTGGCATAACCGTCGATGTTGTTGTAGCCCGCCGGCTCAAGGATGAAGTTCGTCGGCACATTTACCAATGAGCGCGGGTAGGGAGCACGGATGACCTGGTTGACCGGGCACGATGTGTTGACTTCGGCGTGGACATTCCATGTCTGCAACTGATCGCTGGCCTTGCAATCCAGGACGATGCCATTCGTGGTCAATCGCGGCACGCAGGGCAGGAACGAGTATTCATCAAGTGCCTTGCCTTCGGTCTTGGTGCATGTCGCTGCGGTCATGCAGTAGGTGTTGACTGTCCACCACGTGCCATTGCGGTAAACCAACTCTGTGCCATAGTACCCTTCGGAGCATGCCAGACCAGATTGCGAATCCGTGGCTGTGCCAGCTTGACAGGTGTACTGGAAGCTATCCGTCAGTGATTGTGGCGTTGGCGTCACTGTCGGGATGTTGGTTGGCGTTGGTGTGGGCGACGGTGTGCTTGTGGGCGTATTCGTCGGTGTGTTCGTTGGGGTTGGCGACGCCGTTGTCGTCGCTGTTGGCGTATTCGATGGCGTAGGTGTATTAGTCGGCGTGGGCGTCTTGGAAGGCGTAGGTGTGTTGCTTGGCGTCAATGTAATGGTCGGCGTACTGGTCTTGGTTGGCGTCTGCGTGGGCGTCTTGGTCGGCTTTGGCGTCTTGGTCGGTGTTGATGTGCCGGTAGCTGTTGCGGTGCTCGTCTTAGTAGCCGTCGCTGTCGGCAATGGTGTATTACTCGGCGTCGGTGTTCTTGACGGCGTCGGTGTATTACTCGCTGTCGGCGTCAGCGTAGGCGTGCTGGTCTTTGTAGGCGTGCTGGTTTTTGTCGGCGTATTACTCGCCGTTGGCGTATTGGTAGGCGTCGGTGTGTTACTTGCCGTGGGTGTAACGGTTGGCGTCGCTGTCTTGCTGGGCGTCGGCGTAATGGTCGGGGTGCTGGTCTTGGTTGGCGTCGAAGTCGGCGTGCGACTTGGCGTTTGGGTAGGCGTATTGGTTGGCGTCGGCGTTGGCGTTGGCGTATTGGTCGCTGTGGCCGTCGGGGTGCTGGTCTTGGTCGGCGTGTTGGAGGCAGTGGGTGACGAGGTGGACGTTAATGTGTTCGTGGGGGTGGCGCTGCTTAAAATAACGGTTGGTGAGCCTATCACGCTGGTGCCGCCGACAATAATACCCGTCAGCCCGCCTTCATCCGTCGGGATGGCAGTAATATCGTAATAGACGTTTCTGGTGGCGCTGACGGGCTCGTTGGCCGCGAACATCATTAAGATGCAGGCGAGCGCAAAGCTGAGTAAAACACCGGTGAGGATTACTGCGCGCGGTTGCTGGAAGCCATCTCTAGCTTTTTTATTCCCATTCATGGCGTCAACTCCATGACTTCGTCGATCGAAGCGAATTTCCATCGCTCGCTCGCCTGGTCATACGTAATGGTGCTCAACGTTAGAGTGTCATTGCTGGTCTTACCGCGGGTCAATAACTCTTTCGTCACACGGTCATACACATCGGAAACCCAGTCGCGTTTGATGATGCCGGCGGTGGCGCTCAGACCGTCAGGGGTGAAGCGCCGAATCTCGACGGAGAAGCGCCCGGCGCGGTTCATCTCATAGAACGTCTGGCCGGCTTCCAGCCCGCGGATGTAGTCGAGAGCTCGCCCGGTGAAATACCCGGTCTGAATCTGATCATGTTTCGCTTCATAGTCATTGAGCGGCATATCTCGCTGAGTGCTGTAGTAAGCCCCGATATCAGCCGCTGCCTTTGCAACGACCTCGCGCGGCGCCATGAGTGTGCCATCCGCCTGGGTGATCAGTTGCCTTGCCCACGCGGCCTTGCTTGGATCAACCGTCGGCGCCATTGTCGGTTCAGCCGTGGGCGCGGGCGCCGCCGTAGGTCGCACTCTGCGCGTGGGGGTGGGGGTGAGCAGGTCAAAAATGATGACATCTGGCTGCATTGGCATGCGGTCAGACAAGCGCTGCGTGCCATTTGTGCCGTCGATGGCATGGTTGAACGCGAGAATGGCGACCCCGAACAGCATTAACAGGGCCAGGCTAAGTATGAATCGCGAGAGCGCGGTGAGCCGGAACAAAACCGGGCGCCGGTAATGCGACTCACGATAGGTAGGTCTGTAATCAGGTTCGACGTTTTGCACAGCCACCGATGCTTTGGGGGTGCGCTTCAACAATCGATTTTTGAGCTGCCGCATGTTCACGTTACTGACCTTCTTCACTGATACCGTAGGCCGGTTGGGCGAATGCCTGTACTGGGATCTCGACTGGTTGCAACCCGAACAAAGAATTCAGAACAGGAAGACCCGCGTATGCCACGGCCCTGAGAGTAATAAAATGCTTATCAGGGCTTAAACTTACTTCTGTTACGGTCATTTTTCCATCCGTCATTCCGCTTACAAATTCCTGCGCCCGGGTGAGCGCATCGGGACTGAGGCGGATTTCCTGATTGTCAATGAACCATTGCATGTCAACATTCTTGGCGGCGTCCTGGGCAGCCAGGCGGGCAGCGTTGCTGGAGATAGTGTAGACATAGCCGACGTTCCCGAAGTCGAAGATGAAAGCGAAAAAGGTGAATATTAAGACCGTGTAATAGATCGACTGAATAGCGACCGTATATCCGGCTTCTGTCATCCGCTTTACGATGTTTGCGGGAGTGTGAGGTGACGTATTCATGGCGCCTACTGCCACTTCGACTTGAAAGGCTCGGTGCGGAGCGTCACTTGCGCCGACATAGGGACGAATCCGCCCGTGAGTTCAGAAATAAACGCGATGTTCGACACATCAATGTTGTAATTGACCAGGCAGTTGATGGGAGAGTTCGGCGTCCAGTCGCCGGTGATGATGATCTCAACGGATGTCGGGTCGATGGCGTTATTGTTAAGTGAAGCCAGCGCGGCATCCGTGGCCTGACGCCTGCCTGTAGCTTCTGTTTGCGAAGCCACAGCCTGACGAGCACATTCACTGGCGGCGTTCCAGATCGGCATCTGGGCCGCGCGCACGATCGATGCAAACGCAACCAGCAGGATCATCAGAATGATCGGCACGACCAGCGTGGTGAATTCGAAACTGGAGTCCTCGCCGCGTTCCGCGCTGCGCGCGCAGCGCGCGAAGCATAGGAAACGGTCAAGGCACACACGGTGTGCCCGGTTCGTCTCACATGCTTGACGATGCTCCGTGTCATTCATTGCAAGGCGGGCTGGGACACGCCGGCTGGCCCGGATAGAAGCGCTCTTCACGAACACTCAATCCGGATCCGGAAGAGATGTCGAAGTCGAATGTGCCAAAAATGCCCAAGTTGATTGACTTCGAGGATCTGATACTTGCGCTGACGCTGCGGGTGGTTTCATCCTGCACAAACCCTTCGGCGGGCGCGTTTCCATTCGTCCAGGCCGACCAGATGGCTGCCAGAGCCGGGTTGCCCTGGTCTGCTGAGAGAGATCCAGCCTGCGCGGCGAACTGCGTTGAGTAGCTGGCGCCGACGCGATAAAAACCAACCAGCGCGACTACTAACCCGAACAGCAGCAATCCCGCCAGGAAGGGGATGTACTCAATATCGGCCGTATTGCCGCCGTCCATGCTGCCCTTCTCAGCACGGAC
>CAIXPS010000238.1 GCA_903921365.1 uncultured bacterium
CGATCCGACCAGTAATCCGACCACACCTTGAAAGATCAACGGCACGATTCGGTGCGGCCCATACGACACAAGGATCGTGCTGGTGCGCGCAAACATTTCGAGCGTCATGAGCGCGCCCAGAATCGCAGCCAGAATCGATGGCATGGCGAACCCGCACAGCGCGCCAGCGAGGATCGAGGCCGAATGGGCGCTGAAGGCGACGAGCGTGTCGCGCCACACCATTGCGACAGTGACGCGCGCGCCTGCGCCGGATGCTGGAATCTGCGCGCGCTGATCGACCGGCAACGCCACACTCACCGGCTCCCCTCCCGATGCGTTCGCGCCAAAGCCGCGTATAAGTGGGCGTCATAGACCGTGGTGAACGCGATCAGCAACATGCTTACCAGCGTCTGGCTCAGCATAAACAAGAATGCGCTGGCGGGATACGGCCACAACGCGTTGAGACGCTGCGACAGTGCGGGCACGAGCAGATATTGCGACAGAGACAGCGGCACAGCCACAAATACGATGTTCAATCCCGATCCGGCGAGCCAGAGCAGCGCCCCGTGTTTAAGGAGCGTCGTAAAGTTCCGCGCGCCACTCCGCATCGCCTCGGTCAGCGCGCCAAAGCGGTTCGGCGCATCGGCGGCCATGATTGTCGCGAAGCGCAACCGGATGAACGTGCCGGCGGCGATCATCGGGACGATGCCGGCAAGCCCGATCAACAGCACCCGCGCGGGAATGCCATCGGCGTCGGCACGGAAGGTATATAACCAGTAATAGTTGCTGGTGGAGCGCCGCAGAAAGTAACGCGCAAAGCTAACCACCTCGGCGAACGGGGCGCCAGGGTCGGGCAGAAAACCATTGACCACGCGCGCGGCCATCAGGTGAGTTATGCTGTCGAAGTCGGTCGTGACTCGCCCGATGCTGGTCACGTCGAGGCGCATCTGACGCAGCAGTAGCGTCACCCCGGCCAGCCCCAGAAAGATCAACAAGCCATAAACCAGTGTGCTGAGAAGCAGGCTGGGCAGCCGGCGCGCGGCCGCCCGCAGCGCCTCACGCAAACCGGCGCGCTCACCCGCCGCATGACGCAAGGTCAACCACGTGATCGCCCCGCGCGCCAGCGCAATCGTGAATGTGCCGATGCCCGCCTGGATCAGCAGTTGGGCGTAATAGGTGTTGGAATAGGCGGGGTACACGCCGCCCGCGCGAAAGTAGACGTCGAAGGTCAGCGCCGTATTGATCAACTGCGCGAGGATATACACGCCCGCGACGCCGCCAAACGCGCACAACAGGATCGGCGCTGATTGGGCGCTAAGTGTGTGCAAGGCAACGCGCCACATCGCGGCAACACCGGGGTCAATCGCATAATCCCGCGCATCCGCCGTCATCCCGGCTGCAAGCGAATGGCGGCCGCGATTCACCACATCCTGCATAGCACACTCCTTAACAATACAACCACACAACCACTACAACAACTTACGCCTCTTTCGATAACAGACCAATCAGGCGGAGCGTATCGGCTTTTAGATCACGGGATTGTACCGCTTCATCGGTCGGGCCGACGCAAGCGGGACAACCGTGTTCACACGGACACTCGCGGATACGCTGGGCGGCCATCCTGAGGAGTTCGGCGTGATGGGTGTACAACTCGTCGCTCAGCCCAGTGCCGCCCGGCACTTGCTCGTAGATGGTGATAGTCGGCAGGCGGGTGTGGGTGCTGCGAATATCGGACACGGTGCTCAGATCGCCAGGGTCGCACATGACAAACAACGATGCCAGATTGCCGGCGAGATACGCCAGCCCTTCGAGCGCGGTGCGCGTGGCTTCGGCGGTCTCGATGTCGCGGTGGCAGTTCGGGCATACGGTGACCAGGTTGTTCAGTTCGTTCGCCTGCAGATAGTTTTCGTTCTCACCACGAATGTGCTTGAACTCGCGGAACGGCTTCTTATGGTGAACGTCGTGCTGGCGTTCAGGCGGTTCGGGCGCGCCGCACACACTGCATAAATAGTGGTCGCGCGCGCGCGCGGCCTCACGCTGCTTCTGCCAATTCGGGCCGTAATCGTTCGGCAGTTTCAACACGCCCTCCCGCGCCAGCAATTGCGTCACTTCCTCTGGTATGGCGAACCAGTAACCGGTGGTGAACAAATGCTGCGCCGGCAGATCGATCTCGCCCCAGGCCAGTGTGCGATGCGTATTGAACTGCACCTGCCGATATCGCCGCGCCTGCGTAGTCACCTCCACCTCGCCAAACGCCACGCCCTCCCCCGCTCCGCGTCTCCCGCGTAGCGTCTCCTGCTCTCCCCC
>CAIXPS010000239.1 GCA_903921365.1 uncultured bacterium
CCGTTTGTCCTGCGGGTCAAGCATATCCAGATCCGCGCCGCCGGCGCAGCATCCAACGCCAAACCATTCAAGATCGCCATCTTCTCCGATATTCACGTGGGCTGGTTGAAGCAACGCGACTGGGTGCGCAAGGTGGTGAACCTGGTGAACGCCCAGCAGCCGGATATCGTCCTGATGGGCGGGGATTTCGTCAGCAACGTGGACCCGACGCTCGTTCCCGGGATGCTCGCGCCGCTGCGCCAGATCAAGGCGAGGTTGGGGGTCTATGCGGTGTTTGGCAATCATGATTACGGTTTGCCGGGGCTGGACTTTACGGCGCAACTGGAGACGATCTTCCAGGAGAACAACGTTCGCCTGCTGCGCGACGAGTGTGTGACGCTCGACGGGCGTCTGCAATTGATCGGCATCGACGAGCTATGGAGCCATCGCGCCGATATCCCCGCTGCCTTTGGCGCCTGCGGCGACCGGAACCTCCCGCGCGTGGTGCTGGGGCATAACCCGGATCTGATGGCGCATATCACGCAGAATGCCGAATTGTTCCTCTTCGGGCATACACACGGCGGGCAGATCTATATCCCAGGGCTGATGAAGCAGATTGTGCCGGTCGAGGGTGCGCTGTATCGCGGCGAATACCGGCTGCCGCAGGGGCTGGTGTATGTGTCAAACGGTTGCGGCGAGACGACCACCCCGACGCGACTCGGCACGCGCGTGGAAGTGGTGGCGGTGACCCTGTACTGCTGAGCGACTAGGGCGGTATCGGTGTGTTCTTTGCCGTAATCGTCAGTGACGGCGTCATGGTCGATGTCACAGTCACTGTGACAGATGGCGCAGGGGTTCTTGACGGAGTCGGAGTATGCGGCACAGGTGTCATCGTCGGCGTGGATGAAGGCGTCGGCGTTGAGCTGCTGCTGACGGTAGGCGTCGAAGTGGGCGGCGTTGGCGGAGTGGGCGATGGCGTGGCCGTTGGGGCAATAATCACGCGCGCCCATGTCAGTGTGATGTGCGACTGCCCGGTCTTTTGCGAGAACTGCAATTCCAATGCATGCGGCCCGGCGGTCAGCGCCGTCGTGCCAGTGATGACGATGCTGCCCGTGCCGTTGAAGTTGTCAAAGATGGCTGTGCTGTTCGCGTCGATATACAACCGCGCGCCGTCGTCCACATCAGCGCTGAAGACATAGACGCCCGCAGTTGGGAAGTTGATCGTGCGCGTCCAATCCACCGAGAAGAAGTTCGGGTTCACCTCTGCCGCGGGCGCGCCCAATCCCCAGTCGAACTGCAGGAACGGGTCGCCGGACGTGACGTCGTCGCGCTTCAGCACGACCTGCCCGAGCAGGTCGGCAGTGTTGTAGTAGCGCCCGATCCAGCCGTTGTACTTCACGGCCCAACTCAGCGAAATCTGTCCATTTCCGCTGGGATGGTAATACTCCACGCGGATGGTGTGTTGCCCTTTGGTCAGGCTGTGATTAACGACCATCGAGCGAACGCCTGCATTGCGCCACTCGTTGATGATGAGCGTGTTATCGATGAACAGGCGCGCGCCGTTGTCGAATGTCAGCGTGAACTGGTAGTTGTCGGTGGTCTTGAAGTTCTCATTGCGCGTCCATGCCGCCGAGAAGCCGTCCTTCGGCATGCCGGGGCCGGGCGCCTGATTGCGCCAGTTGAAGTTCAGGTTCTGGTCGATGCGCGCCAGGACGGGCGGCTCGCTCAGATCGGGGTTGTCGTAATATCTTCCGAACCACACGCCAACCGCATTCGGGTCGGGCGTGGCAGAAGCAGTCGGCGTGTCGCTTGGGATCGTCGGCA
>CAIXPS010000240.1 GCA_903921365.1 uncultured bacterium
CCGGCGATGTCGCCGTGATGTATCGAACAAACGCGCAGTCACGCGCCATCGAAGACGCATTTGTGCGCGCCGGGATGCCCTACAAACTGGTTGGCGCGATGCGCTTCTATGGACGTAAAGAAGTCAAGGATGTGCTGGCCTACCTGCGCATCGTCAATAACCCGGTCGATTCGATCAGCCTGCAACGCGTCATCAACGTGCCTCTGCGCGGGATTGGCGAGAAGGGTTTCGCGACGTTGGATGAGACCGCGCGCGCCAACGGCATGAGCGCGTACGAGGTGTTGAAGCAAGGCAAGTTAGCCGGGCGCTCGGCCAAGGCGCTGGCCGAGTTCTCAACGCTATGGCAGCAATGGGTGCGCCTGCGCGACGAACTGAACGTCGGGCAAATGCTCGAACACATTCTCAATACCAGCGGGTACCGCGAGCACATCAATGACAACACTGAAGAGGGCAACGAGCGCTGGGCCAACGTGCTCGAACTGCGCGAGGTGGCGCTGGGCGCGGGCGACGCGCCGCTGAGCGACTTCCTGAACGATGTGGCGCTGGTGAGTGAATCGGACAACCTTGAGGAAACAGCCAACGCGCCTGTAATGCTGACGCTGCACGCCGCCAAGGGGCTGGAGTTTCGCTGCGTATTCATCGTCGGGCTGGAGGAAGGCATCCTGCCGCACAGCCGCAGCTTCGACGACCCCGAGGAAATGGCCGAAGAACGCCGCCTGATGTACGTGGGCATCACGCGCGCGAAGGAGCGGCTGTATCTCCTCAGGGCTTTCAGGCGCAGCAACTGGGGACAAAGCGAGGTTGCATTGCCATCGCGCTTCTTGGCCGACCTGCCTCCCGCCCTGCTCGATGGGAAGCCGCGCAAAAACGCCGTAGTGCACGCGGACGTGACCTCCTGGCGCTCGCCTTCTGCGCCCTCTGTGCCATCCACGTCATCGCTTAGCCGCGTGACCGAATTCAAGGCCGGCGACCGCGTGTATCACCAGAAGTTCGGCGAAGGCATCGTGCAGCGCAGCGTTCGCCAGCGCGACGACGAAGAAGTCGAAGTGTACTTCGACGACGGCCGGCTCAGACGCTTGTCAGCCGGCATCAGCGGTTTAAAAAAGATCTAATGAGGAAGCCATGTCAGACGCAACATCAGTCACACCACCCCCCGACACGTTGAATGAGGTCGGCGTGCTAAAGCGCCGCGAGATTGAAGCCCGCATACTGGGGCCAGTGATCGAGGCGCTCGCCAACGAGTTTGAGCGCGAGCGGGTGATCGCCGTCGTGCGCGAGACGATTGTGGGCATCGCGCGGCAGCAGGGCGCCGAGCGCGCTGCGCAATCGGGCGACACTTCGTTGACGGCCTTTGCGAGCACTGCGGGCAACTGGCGCAAGGGCAACGCGATGGATTTCGAGGTGCTCGAACAGAACGATGAGCGCTACTCGTACGATGTGACGCGGTGCGGTTACGCCGATATGTACCGGTCGCTCGGCATGGCCGAACTTGGCGCGGTGTTGTCGTGCAACCGCGACGCCTCGCTCATTGAAGGGTTCAATCCCGATATCGAACTGGTGCGCGAGCAGACCATCATGCAGGGCGCGTCGAGTTGCACTTTCCGGTACGCGAAGCGAAGTCTCCGCGAATGAATTTGGCGGCTGTGACTATAATGAACCCATAGTGCGCTTTGGAACGCGCGCATTCGTCAGTTATCTGTCACATTCCTACGGAATGCCTGAATCCAGCGGCTTCAGGCGGCGGATTTGTCGATCTCTGTCGTCTGAAGCCGACGCATTGCCAGCGCTATCAATCAACGCTTGACACAGAACTAACAAGGAAGGACGATGATGAGTCCGCAGTGTTCTCGGAAGGACGCCGGGAGATTCCCGCGCGTGTTCGCCAGCGTGTTGCTTGTCGCCTTATACACCCCGTTCTCGCCTGTCGGGGTTGTTAATCACGCGCCCGGCGCGCCGGCGGCGCCGGTGATCGCCGCAGTTCAGCGCGCCGGCTTGCATGTCGATGTCAATGGTAATGGGTTGGCTGACCTGGGCGACACTCTGCGCTACACCGTCACGATCAGCAACAATGGCGTCACGGATGCGATCGACACTGACTTCGTGGAGACGCTTGATCCCAATACCACCCTGACGACCGATTCGCTCAAGGTATCACCGCTGGCGACTGGCGATTCCTATGTCGTGACACAGACGCAACCAACGCACATCGATGCGCCCGGGTTGCTGGGCAACGACGACGCCATTCCCCCGCCGTGGGCGCAGACGTTCAGCGGCCCGACCAGCCATGGCCATGTGGACATTAGCGCCGATGGGAGTTTTACCTATACGCCCACGCCGGGTTACAACGGCCCGGATGGTTTTGTTTACACGGTGACAAACGGCATTGGCTATGACGCCGCAGGGGTGAGTCTGACCGTCGATGTAATACCCGCCGTTGTCAGCACGTTGCCTTCAGATGGCGCAATTGCCAGTTTAACCAGCGGCGCCGCTGTGATTACATTCAACCAGACAGTGTCGGCAACAGTGTCGGCCTTTACGATGGAATGTCCGATCAACACATCCGTGCCGCTCAGCGTTCTCCCGGCGTTGCCGGGCAACGCCAGCGTTTTCACCCTCGCGCCGCAGTTAAGCCTGGGGCCAGGCATTATCTGCCGGATCACCGTGGCGGCTTCGCAAGTCCGTCAGTCGGCAGGCGGCAGCGGTCGCGCGATGACCTCCGACTACGTATTCACGTTTCACACCCCGAGTTGCTCGGACGGCGTCAAGAATGGCAGCGAGACTGATATTGACTGTGGCGGTGGCGTCTGCACATCTTGCGCTGACACGAAAATGTGCGCGGCGGGCGCAGATTGTCAGAGCGGTGTGTGTACCGGCTTTATATGCAGGGCGCCATCGTGCAACGATCTTGTGAAGAATGGCAACGAGACCGATGTCGACTGCGGCGGCACTTGCGCGCCTTGCGGTACCGGAAAAATATGCAGCGTGGCCACGGATTGCACGAGTCGTGTGTGTACCGGCGGTACATGCAGGGCGCCATCGTGCAACGATCTTGTGAAGAATGGCAACGAGACCGATGTCGACTGCGGCGGCACTTGCGCGCCTTGCGGTACCGGAAAAATATGCAGCGTGGCCACGGATTGCA
>CAIXPS010000241.1 GCA_903921365.1 uncultured bacterium
CCTCGGCATCAAGTTTTCTGGATCCGCCTCGCTGGGCAAACTGCTGCCAACTCACCAGTTCCGGTGCGTCGAGCTTGCACACTTCCGACAGCAAGTAACCCACGCGCACTTTATCAATAGGCTGACCATGCCGATCCACCTCATCCACGATGAGTTTCAGATAGCGTCTGGCCTCGCGCCGGTAGATATCCACCACATGCTGGATACCGCCACATAACGCTGGCTCGCGCAGCATGTCCAAAAATACGCGCCCGATGGTGGCCACCCGCAAACTCGAACCAGCGACCAGTCGAAAGGCACCCAACTGGGATCGCTCATGAAACTGAATCACGGTGTGGCCAACACGGTCAATCTTGGGCCGCACCAACCGCGGCAAACCCGCCTCTTCATAAACAGGCAGGCGCGCCCCAAGGTCTTTGGCGATCCGAATTGCCGCTTGCTTGCGCCATTCGATCGCCGTTGGCCGCGTCATATAGAGAATTTTGGGGAAACGATCTGTTAGCCCATGGTGCTCCATGGCGCTGAGGTGAGACACATAAGCAAAGGGGTCCAAACTGCAAACCACCTCAGCTGGCGATGCATTCGATCTGCCAAAAAGCAGGTACGCCTTTGGAGTGACCTGCTCGATCAGAGTCAGCAAATGCATCCTTAACAGAGCCTGCGCCACGCGCTGATAGACCTCTTTGGGCTCCAAGTCTTGATCAACCCCCAGGGTAACAAACACCTGCCTGGCAATCTCATAGGCTGTCACTGCTGGTGCAGATGTTGAGGCCAAAGCATCAGCAATCCGACCAACAATCCGTTCAACAGAATCATCGCGTGCGTTAATGTTTATTTCCATATTAGTATAAACTACGTCCTTAGGACGTAGTTTATACTAATATGTTATTGATAGTCAAATATAATCAATCGTGCTTGAACACGGTCTGTTCCCATGAGAAAATTGCGGGATTTGCTCTTTGAAGCAATGGGCACATTTTTGACATTTCCTCGGCGATGACTTAAACTGCGTCCTAAGGACGCAGTTTAAGTCATCGCCATAGATCATCTCAAATAGAGACAATCAAAGCCTACACCAGAGGATCAGACCGACCTCTGCGCGCATCCAAACCTCAACGCCCCGCTCTGCCCACAGCGCGCGCGAGCCCAACGAGAAGTTCGTCACCTACTACGACTGACCTCAGCGCGGCCGCGCCTTGGCGCCGGCCGCAGCTGCGCCCTTGCCATCCCAGTCGAGCAGTTTCTGTCGCAGTGCCATGCCCAGGCGATCGCGCTCAAGGTCCTTCCAGTCGATGTCGACGTAGGGTTTGTTCAACGCGCCAGTCAGCCGCAACGGCACGACCAGCGAGCGCACTTCGACTGTCACCTTGCCCGCCGTGATGCGCTGCGGGCCCAGCAGATGCAGGATCACGCCCAGGTTCGCCGTGCCATCGCGCAGGTTCACTTGCGCTGGCTTGCCAAGCGCCACGCGCCAGTTCGATCCGCTCATGTCCAGTCGGGTGATGCTTGCCATCGTGCCCTCCACGCGCATGCCGATCTCGATGTTGTCAAACGCCGTGCGCTTGGCAGGATCGCCGTTGAACCGCACACCCTCGGCCGAGGGCTTGGCGATCGCGCGCAACGCATCGAGCCCTTCCGCGAAATCAATCCCCCGGATCGCAGCCTGCTCGATCTTCAGTTGAACCGTTCCGGCAACCGTCTCCTCCAGTTTTTCCCAGGGCCCATCGGCTGCCTTCAGGTAAAAATCCAGGCTGGCC
>CAIXPS010000242.1 GCA_903921365.1 uncultured bacterium
CATCGCTTCGGACATTGATTGCACCAGCCGCCGATAACTCACCTGGCCATCAGATGCGTAGCGAAGTTTCAATCCCTTTGGCTCGCCTTGCCGGCCTTCACCAGTCCAGACGCGCAGAGCCAGCGCCTTGACGTGCTCAATGCAATCATCCACCGGCTGCGCAAAGTCATAGCTTTCGCACCTATCGCGCAAGCGGTCGCTCAGGCTATCCGGCCGGTTTGTCGTGAATACCACCAGCGCACGGGGTGGAAGATTCTCAAGCGCGTCAAGCCAAACCGTTTCCGCCGCCAAAGCCATCCGATCCGATTCATTGACAATCAGCACGCGCCACCCAGACCCATACATGGGGATAAGCCACAACCAGCGCAGAGCATCGCGCACGCCTTGCGCTGTCTGTTCACCGCTGGCGATTTGCATAAGGCCGCCGAACTCCTGCGCCTTTTCGTCGCAACCAAGCGCACGCGCCAGACACATAGCCGCCGTCGTTTTCCCGGTCCCGCTCGGCCCGTGTAACAGCATACCACAGCTATACGGCCGATGAACAAAGCGTTCCATCGCCTGAATGTTGCCGACCTGGCCGACCATATCGGCTAGGGATTGTGGCCGGTACTTATCCACCAAAGACACCGAATCTGTCACGTTATCGAAAAGCATATCGCTACCTACCTTTCCGCGCCGATCTAAGGCCCAGCGCGTTGCCTGATTGTTCACGATGCCGCCGCGCCAGTTTTCACCAGCGCGGCGAGGGGAACTATTCCGAAACTACCGCTTTTCCTACCGTGTTGCCGTTGCTGTCGCGCAGCTTCTTTTCGTCGGGAAGATCCGAAACGCTGTCAGCGGTTACGATGGAATCAATGTAGCCGTCGAAGATCCGGCACAATTCCACCGATGGATTATCAAACGCCGCGTTGTCCATGTTGATTGTGATTGTCAGAGTCATACTTCACCTGTTGGGTAGAGGGTTAGGGGTTAGTAGCAAACGGCGACGGGTTACTTGACCGCGCCGCCGTTTTTGCCACAAGCGCCGGCAATGTAGTCCATCCACCTATCGCGCTTGAAGTCATAATTCTGCGAAGCGCAGAACGACGCCAAAGCGCCGACCTGCTCGGCGGTAAAAGGCTTGTCGCTATTGCAACGGTTGTACTCTCGGATCATGTCCGCCAACGCGATAAAATGCTTCTTTGACATACGCCACTTCTCCTATTGAGACTCGCTACCGTGTCCGGCTCCGGGCAGAGCGGATTAGGCTAGAGCGCAAACTCGCGGGTAAACGTGAATGGGCCAGACTTCAGCGATGCTTTGGCACTGTGCCGCTCCACGATTCCCCAGGGGATATCACTGTTGTCCGCTGTGGCTTGATGCACGCGCGGATCGACGGTAGCGGTGGGGAATGCAGAGCGGATGCGCTGCATCGCATCCCACTGCTCCGCAGACAGTTCGGTTGCGACTTCGGACCGATAGGATATCTCAAGGTCGCTGTCGGCGTGCTGTGAGACATCCTCATCATCCGACTCGCGGATGGCCTCGCGGACATCCTCATCCGTGATTTTGTCGTACGGAGCGAAAGCTTGTTGGCCCTCGAAAGCAGCGGATTCCATCGCAGTCACGTACTCGCTTTCGGGCAGCAGATCAGCGGCATATCTTTCGCGCTGGTTTGCGGTGCCGTGATCTCGCAACCACGCTTCGACAAACGCGCGACGTTCGGCGGCCTGGCGTTCGGCCTCCAGCGTCCTGGCTATCGCGTCTGCCGAGTTGCGTCGATTGATTTCGGCCATCACGGTGTCGCGGTCGGGGTGATGATAGAGATAGAGGATATTCCCGTACGTTCGGCCAGACGCAGTGTAGATGCCGTTGCCTTGGCCTCTCCATTTGGGATCGGCCAGAAACGCAGACACCAACTCCTGTTCGGCCGCCAGCTTAACGGCCTTTTCCGCATCGTGTTCGGCTTGCCGTTTGGCACTGTTTATCGCATCGGCCGCGGCGCGTGCGGCGCAGTAATCGCGATAGGATTCGGCCAGCAGTTGCGCGGAATCGGGCGGGGCGTCCAGCTCCATGCCCGACGATTGTCCGGTACGCAGGCTCCCGTACACTGCGGTATTGATAGCAACCTTGCCGTTGCCATCGACCTCGCAAACCGGCAGCAGTTCCGGAGATATCTCACCGACGATATCTTGGCCGAGAGCGGCAGACACTCCGGCCACCAGCGCGGCTCGCTGGCCAGCAGCACTCAGACGGTAATGGATCGTAGCAGTAATCACGGCAGACTCCTTTGGCTCACTTAGAGCCTCTGAAACGTGGCCCACTCGGGCCGATGCGGGATTGCACTTGCAACCCCGTAAACGATGACAACCCCTTACCAGGGCCGGCATCGTGAATATCAGGCAGCGAGCAGCGCGGCCTGCTGAATCGCTTCGATGCCTTGACCGCAACCGGCGACTACCGAAGCTCCCCACATCGTTCTATAGGTTCTCGTTGCCATCTTCATGTCCTCCCGGACGGTTGGCTTACGCTGGCGGGACCACCATGCGGACCAGGCACGCGCCCGATACCGCGAAACCCGCGCCATGGCGTTAACCGTGGCGCAGGGGGATTGTCAGGATTGAGGCCAGGCATTGACTAGCGACATTCCGGCCGCAGCGCTCTTGACTGGCAGAACAATGGCGTTGTGGTCGGTTATCACCCATGATTCCTGCTGCCTATTCCAGACCACCCATACGCCACCATGCTGATTTGTGTGCCAAAACCACGGCTTGCCACCAGAAGTCACCGATGGGCATTTAGTCCACATTGTCATGATGCACCTATTCTCCGCTGTGTTAGTGTTGCGGCATGCGCCATGGCGTTACCCATAGCGCAAGCAGCGCACTAGGCGTCTTTGTGTTCAACCTTGCCCATGGCGCGCTTGATAGCGGCCTTGCCCAGACCCAGACCGGCCAGCACTTCGGAAAGCTGCGCTAACTCTTCCGTTTCCGCCTCTGTGAATTCGGAATCACCAGAATCAGACTCAATGCCCCATAATCCACCGCTGCGCACGGTCTGAATCACGCCATTAACCACGATGTCAGACTTGGCGATGATGCCTATGAATGACCAGCCACCATTGTTCAAGTCTTCCATCCGCTTCCAATCCTGGACGGGAGATTCTGGATTGCCCGTTTCCTCGCCGGTCATGGCGGGAAGGAAGAAACGGTATTCTCGGCCGCGCTGGGGCAATTCATAGGGCAATTTGCCATTGCCTTCGCTTCTGCAAGCGCATCCCCGTATGCTTGCATAAGCTGGCAACAATCATCTAATGACAGTTCCGGCTTGTCATAACCGAAATCATCCTCCAGCGTGCTGTACATTCCGTCTGGATCGCCTTGCAGAAGCTTAATACACTCCAATACCTTCCAATGATGCTTGAAAGCCACCAGTTCCATGAATAAGGCGCGCCACTTGGCGAATAGTGGGCAGGTTGCAAGGTGCCTTGCAACGTTATCCTGCGCAGTCGCAAAGGCGGCTTCTGGCGTAATGCCAGCTTTCACCTTGCCGTATACTTTCCACCCCAAACCCCGATTAATGAGAATATCACCATTGGCATAATACTCTTTGCGCTTGCCAATCAGTTCTATCCTTCCCAATGAACGGCCGTGCCGAGACAACGTTGCCATGTCCATTCTCCTTGTGTTAGTACGTTGTACTGTATGTGTCGCTACAGAGCGCGTATCGCGCTGATTGCCTTGGAGTCTGCGAGTGTTCTGCCCTTGCATATCGCATAGGCCGCATACACTGGACGCCTTACGCCATTAAAACGCCTTGCGTCCACATGGTGGATACACATGCTTGCGCGGCCGTCCAGTATGACTACTGCCCTATCGCCACATGCTGGCACAAGGGCATTACTGATTGCGCTCTTCTGGTAGTACTGTACGTAAGTCATTGCATTCTCCTTTGTTAGTGCTGTGTTAGCACATGTGTTGTTCTGTGCCGCTGTGTTAAGCATATACTGCTCAAAATGTGGTGTCAACACTAACGTAAGCGAATACTTTACATGTCTGTTGAGTATTGTACTATCGTGGTATGGTCATAGTACGTCTATAGACTGGCAAATCGGCCTGGCATGGGCCAGCCGGCTGGTATCACAGC
>CAIXPS010000243.1 GCA_903921365.1 uncultured bacterium
CCGTGGCTGCCAATACCATTAATCCCGACATTTGAGAATTTCGTCATCATCCTTGATCCGAGCAAAACGGATGTCTGGAAATGGATTTTCAACACGCTCATTCGCGCCACCTGGTACATCATTGTGCCGGGTATCTGCGCCGTCCTGGCAGGTTACGTCTTTGCCAAGCTGCGTTTCCGAGGGCGCGATACCGCATTTACTTTTCTGCTTGTTTCGCTAATGCTGCCGGGCATCGTCTTCCAGGTGCCCACATTTGTAATGATGGCGCGTTTCCCATTGGCTGGCGGAAATAACCTGCTCGGGCAAGGGGGAATTGGGTTTATGAATCAATGGCCGGCACTGCTCATCCCGGGTCTGGTGAGTGTGTACTACATCTTTATGATGCGCCAGACGTTCTATAGCATCCCGGCCGACTTTGAGGAAGCCGCGCGCGTGGATGGCGCAGGCACGATCCGATGTCTGATCAGCGTGTATCTGCCGATGTTGAAACCCGTGCTCACCGTATTGGTCATTTTCCAGTTCATCGGCATATGGAATGACTACTTGTGGCCGCTGTTTGTATCCAGCGGCAACCCGCAGATATATGTCATGGCGTTAGGATTCCAGTACCTGCAGCAAGCGGGCAACGCACTCAAGGGTTTGCCAAATACGGTTACCGATTACCCATTTACATTTGCGCTTGCCACTTGTTCGATCCTTCCGCTCGTGGTCATGTTCCTTTTGCTGCAGAAGTACTTCGTTGAAGGCGTGCAGGGCTTTGCCATCAAAGGGTAACAAGTTTAAAACGGTTTACTCACGCGCGACTTCCGTTCGGTCGCGCGTGTTTATGAGATTCTAAAAGAGGAGGCGCCTACTGCTTACAATTACTCGCTCACTCATTCTCAGGCTGTCTAATGTATCCGAGTTCCGTTTGTCCGAGTCAGGAGAAAAGTAATCCCATGAAGCGTAATATTTCTCGCCGTGATTTGCTCAAAGCATCCGCAATCGGCGGCGCTGGCGTTTTGTTGGTTGCATGCGGCGCCACCCCCACGCCTCAAACCATCGTTGTGACTAAGGAAGTCATCAAGGAAGTACAGACGACCGTTCAGGTTCAGGTCACCAAACAGGTCAATGTCGAAGTAACTAAAGAAGTGCAAGTGCAGGTTACCGCCGACCCCAAGGCCGGGCCGCAAACCTTGACTGTGTGGGGCTCCGGGTTGGACCTTACTCAGATCGACAAGGATCCCGCCGGCGCAGGCGCCGCCATGGTCGCACATAAGACTCTCTTCCTCAAGAAAAATCCGAATGCCAAGCTGGTATGGGAAGAGCATGGCTGGGATGAGGCGTTGCGCCAGAACATCGTCAGCGCGTTGCTGGCCGGCACGCAGCCCGATGCCATCGTCGGTGAAAACTTCTTCCAGCAGTATGCGGCGCTGAAGGCGCTGCTGCCGATCGACGAAGTAACTCCTCCAGAAGTCAAGGACAACGCAATCCTGGGCACACACAAGGCCGCGATCTATGATGGCAAGAACTACGGCTTCTCATGGATTTCCGGCTGCTTCGGTTTCGAAGTCAACCCGAACGTCCTTAAAGATGCCGGCTTGAAGGAAGAAATTCCGGCGACCTGGGATGACCTTCTGCAAGCGTCCAAGGCTGTGACCGATAAGTCCGGCGGCAAGGCCTACGGGTACACTCTGCAAGGACCACTGGGATTCAGCGTCGGCGGTATGTTCCGACTGGCTGTGTACATGCAGCAGGTGGGCGTTACGTTGAACCAGGCTGACAAAGTTGACCAGCCGTACTTCAACGACCCCAAGGGTGAACAGGTGTGGCAGTTCGTACGCAAGATCCTGCCTTACACACCGCCCGGACTGGTCTTCGAGCCCGACGAGGGCAAGGTCTACACCCAATTGTTCGCCGGCAAGTCAGCGCATCAGATGGCTGGCTCATGGCATGTGAATTGGGCCAAGCAGAATAAGCTCGCCAACGCCATGTATGGCGCGGTGCCAATCCCCACCGGCGGCAAGCCCGCCAGCTATGTGGTCGGCAACGTGATCTACGGCGCGATGGCGGCAACCAAGGTGCCCGATCTCGCCAAGGACTGGGTCATCACCAGCCAGGACGACTCGGTGCAGAAGATCGTCTTCAAGTCCGCAGGGCGCCTATGCTCGACCAAGACATCAATGGAAGCCTTGCTCAATGGCACCGATGCCGATGACGCAACCAAGTCTTACGGCAAGTTGCTGCGCGACAGCGACCTGGGCGTGCTCCCGCAGTGGACCAAGGAGCCCAACAAGCTCAATGGTATCTGGAACGACCTCTTCACCGCTGTGTTGACCACCCAGACCGATGTCAAGCAGCTTATGGACGAAGCCCAGAAGAAAGCAGAAGACGTGCTTAAGGCTTAGTTTCGTCGCAACGATGCGTAAGGACACTGAGTGGGGCCAACCAGCCCCACTCAGTTGCTAATATGGCCCTGCGCTTTTGTGGCTGCTAACAGGTTTGTTTGAATATCTATAGGAAAAGGATGTTGTTATGGCGCCAATCACAAAACCCGGTCCGATGACCGATGAAGAGAAGTTCATGTTTGACAGCACCGGGTATCTGGTGATCCCGGATGTGCTGACTCCAGCGGAAGTCGAAGCTTGCCTGCAGGCAGCGCGACGCGCGCATGCCCCTTTCCCTCAGGGAGAATGGCGGCAACTGGGTCACCTCTACGAGACTGAACCCGCTATCGAGGCGTTGATCGACCACCCTGGCATTCTGCCGAAAGTGCGCGCATTGCTGGGCGACTATTTCATTCTGCAAAGCACCTGGTGCACGCTTCAACCCGCGCGCGGCAAGCCGGGCGGGTACCACCAGGATGGCTCCGGCGTATTTGAATTCCGCAATCTGGCCCTCCCCACGCCGCTGGTGCAACTGCGCGTCGGATATTTCCTCACCGACCAGTCGCGCAGCGATATGGGCAACATGGTCATGATCCCCGGAAGCCACAACGCCAAACTGCGCCTGCCAAAAACCGTAAAAGCGGATACTGAAACCGATCTGCCGATCCGGGAAATCATTACGGGCAAGCCTGGTTCGGCGCTCTTGTTCCACCAGGGCGTGTTCCACCGCACCGGCGTCAACGCGATGGACTTCGACCGCTATACGATGCACATCGTTTACTCACCGCCGTGGCTGATCCCCTCGGATCGCATGGAGAACTCGAAAGAATTTGTCGAGCGCACCACGCCGCTGCGCCGTTCGCTGTTGGGTGAATGGAAACGCCCGGAAGAACCCTTTGGCATGGGCTACGTCCGCCCGCCATTTGAAAATTAAGAGCCTGCCCTGACAGGCCTACCCCTTCGTCTGGAGGCGCAGCATGTCCATGTTTGCCGTCAAAGACCACCATGGAGCCCCAACACTGTTCCAGGATGGCGCCCCGGTGTTCACCACCATTTACCTGACAGTCCGCAACTTCCGCAACCCGGGGGAATTCCAACCCGATCCCCATTTCGAAGAGTTTCGCGATGCGGGGTTTCACTTTTATTCAATTGAACTCCCGACGCGCTTCGATGACGCCTATGATCCTGTCACGCAGTCATTTAAACCCGAGGCGTTCAAACGATTGGACGACCTGCGGTGTTACGCCGCGCTCGATCCACAGTGCAAGTTCCTACTGCGCGTCGGCATCGAACCACGCGGCGAAGACTCCGCCTGGATTCAGCAACACCGCGACCAGTGCGAGATTCTCGAAGCTCGCGCCAAAGGCATTTACCCAACGCCCTCCTATGCCTCGACGATCTGGCTGAACGATGCTGCCGAGTTCATCCGGACGTTGATCCGTTATATCTACGACAACGGGTTGGCCCAGCACATCCTCGGTTACCTGATCTGCGGCGGCGACAGCGCGGAATGGGTCAAAGTCGGGCCGATGGAGGACTGGGCGGGTGATTACTCACTCCCGATGCAACAGGCGTTTGGCAAATGGCTATCAAACAAGTATGACTCACTGGACGCCTTGCGCGCGGCGTGGGACGATCCACAGGCCGCGTTTGATTCGCTGAACCTCGTTCCGTCTCCAGCGGAACAGAATGACACAGACCTGTTTCTCTTCAAGGATCCGCGCAAACGGCGCAAGGCCATCGATCACTTTCAGTGCCTGGCGGACATCGTCGCGTCAGATATCAGCACTTTGTGCGGCGTCGCCAAGGAAGCTTGCAACCGCGAGCATCTTGCGGGCGCCTTCTATGGCTACGTGCAGGAGATCGTCTGGAATAACGGCTTCTTCGGCCAGCGGCTGGAGGACGCAGATGTGGCGCATGCCGCCGGGGCGCGTTCTGGTCACGCCGGCCTGAAAAAGGTTCTGGCGTCGCCAAACGTGGATTTTCTCAGCAGCCCGTATTCGTATGGCTTTCGCGGCGTCGGCGGTGAAGGCGGGTTCATGTCGCCGCAGGAAAGCGTCCGTCGCGCGGGCAAGCTGTGGATTAGCGAAGAGGATACGCGCACGCACCTCTGGCCGCCCGATTCTTTTTATGGGCAGACGCGCAATACATCCGAGACGGTTGCGGTGTTGAAGCGCCAGATGGCGAACTTGATCACTCACGGCGCGGGCGCCTGGTGGTGCGACTGGGGCAAGCCAACCGGAGGCGCTTTCGCTGAACCCGAACTGTTGGCGGTATTCAAGCGCAGCCTTGAAATCGGGCGCGGCGCACTCGCCATGCCGGATCGCGCGTCGGCGGCTGAGGTCGCTATAGTCATCGACGCAGAGAGTCCGTTCTATCGCTCGACATTGAACAACTTCGATAACCCCTCGTGGCGCAACCACGCCTGGGGCATTGTCCGCATCGGCGCCCCTGTGGATGTCATTTTGCTCAGTGATCTGCTGGAAGGCCGCGCGCGGGACTATAAATTCTACTTCTTTGTCAACACAGTCCACTTCTCACAGTCTGATCGTGAAACAATCAAACAAGTGCTGCGTCGCGACCGCAAGATGGCGCTATGGGTGTATGCGCCCGGATTTGTCGATCACGACCTGTCGGTCGATCACTGCGCCGATCTGACCGGCATCCAGTTGCGCATGACGCCAAAACAATGGGGCGCGCACATCTACATCAGCAACTTCGACCATCCCATCACCGCGCCGTTGCCAACGGCGACCGTATGGGGCACCGAGATGCGCCTTGGGCCGTTGTTCACTGTTGCCGACTCGAACACTATCACGCTGGGAACGGTCGTCATCAACCAGGGAAGGTGCGAGCCGGGGCTGGCAATCCGCGAGACGCCCGACTGGACCAGCGTCTATTCCGCCGCGCCAAATCTACCGCCGACCCTGCTGCGAGAACTAGTCCGCTATGCCGGGGTGCACCTGTACAGCGAGTCAGACGATGTGATGTACGCCGACCGCAACTTCATCGCGCTCCACACCGTGCGATCCGCGCAAAAGACTATCCGGCTGCCGCACCCGGCAGATGTGTGGGAGATGTACACCCACGTAAAACTCGGCAGCAACTGTGCCGAGTTCACCGATCTCGTGCAGTCCGGCGACACGCGCCTGTATTACTACGGTT
The DNA here is from genome assembly GCA_903921365.1 of uncultured bacterium. Taxonomy (GTDB): domain Bacteria; phylum Chloroflexota; class Anaerolineae; order J036; family Brachytrichaceae; genus CAIXPS01. The sequence goes on from CAIXPS010000243.1 coordinate 5,532, forward strand.
CCGCCGCGCGGCCATGAGTCATTGGAACCATCGCAGTCTGCCTGCACTCGCGCAGGCAGACTGACCAATCTCAGATTACGGTTGCGCCGAGGTTAGCGGTTTGCGATGCCTGACAACGACATCGGTTGTCAAGACCATTGAGGTGACACTGGCGGCTGTCGCCAGGGCATGCGCGAGCACGTTCGCGCTGTCGAGGATGCCAGCCTCTGCCATGTCGACGATTTCGCCGGTAAGCACATTGAGGCCATGCCCTTTCCCCGCCCGGCGCGCGCGCGCAATCGTGGCCGATTCTGGCAACCCGGCGTTGGCAGCAAGCGCGCGCATCGGCTCTTCCAATGCACGCGCAACGGCGTTGAACGCAGCCTTCATATCCACATCATCTGATTCAAGCGCTTGAACGATGTCCTGACAATCCAGTAGCGCTGCGCCGCCGCCCGCCACCAGCCCTGATTCTGACACGGTGTTCATAAAATGGACGCTGCGCTCGGCAATGTCCTTGCGCAATTTCTGTTCGGCTTCGGTTTGCGCCCCTATCGAAATCATTGCAGTGCCGCCGGTCAGCCGGCCTAAGCGTTTGCGAATGGCTTCGACCTCATTCTTGTCATTGGCATTCGGGATGCTCTTGCGCAAGGTGGTGATGTGCGCGCGAACCGCCTTCGGCGAACCCTTGCCTGACACAAAACCGAACTGCAGCGTATCCGCCCACAATCGGCGCGCCTTACCCAGCATCTCGATGGAGAAAAGTGACAGATCGGCTTCAGTGTCTGCGGCCAGCACGGTCCCGCCAGTCATGACGCAGATATCATCAAACATGAACTTGCGATCACTCGATGATGCAGGCGCTTGAATAGGCAGACACTTGAACGTGCCTTTGTTGTGATTAGTGGCCAGCACGCTGATAACGGCCTCAGACATGCCGTTGCAGATGATCCCGATGGAAGTGTAACCGGCATTCATAATATTGCCAACAGTCCGCGCGAGCGCTTCGACATCCGAAATACGGCCATCCACCAGCATCACGGCCGCATCCTGGAGTTCTGCCCGGCGCATCGTCATCCCGCTGAATGCAGACGACACCCAGCCGGTGTTACGCCAGTAGGCGCCTTCGACATACTCGCGCTCGATCTTGCGCCCGCTGGAATCCTGCACTTCGACATACCCGCTCGATCCAATGATGTTGTAGATTTCTCCGAGCATGTCCGCGAGTTCGTTATCGTGACAGTAAGAACGCGCCACCTGTGTGAGTTCCTTCTGCGTTGTCACGGGTTTGGCGATTGCCTTCAATTGCGCAATGACAGGTTCGACCGCGAGACGAATGCCTTCGCGCATGCGCATCGCGTTTGCGCCGGCAGCCACCGAGCGATAAGCATGGTGCAACATCGCCTGGGCCAGCACGGCGGTCGTCGCAGAGCCGTCGCCGACTTTATCGCTGACTTGCCAGACCGCCTGCCGCAACAGCATTGCGCCAACATCCGAAACGCCGTCACCTATCTCGATGATGCGGCGCGCCAGCGTGCCCGCGTCGCTCAGCACTTCCGGAGTGCGATCTCGCGTAATCCGTTCATATCCCACATTCCTCGGCAACGGGCCGATGGTCGGGCGCACTACCTCGGCAATCAGATCGATGCCGCGAAGTAAGTCGTGATGAACTCGTGGTTGAAACTCTACTGATGGGCGGTTATTACCTAACGTCTTGGTCATTGGCGAGGCTGTCCTTTTCCTTGCTCTCGTATATTCATCGATGCCCTATTGTATCGGTGAATACAGTATCAGTGAATAGAAAATCGGTGAATGTTGTCACAGGGCGACAGAAATACTTCCACGTCAGAGGATCGGTCCGGGGATGCGCGCGGGAAATCCCAGGTTTTCCTGCTCGCGCGCCAGCGTCTTCCGGCGTGTTAGTGCGCTATAGGTCATGCGCGACAATGCGCCGTCGATCGTGACCGTGGTCCCGGTGATATAGCGGGATGCGTCCGTCGCCAGGAACAAGGCAAGTTCTGCCACTTCGGTGGGCAACCCACTGCGACCCTCCAGCGGGATATGGGGGTTGGACACGTCCGGGCTGCCTATCTCCGTCCGGCCGCGAATCGCGATACCGCCTGGCCGGATGCAGTTCGCCCGTATGCCGTACGGCGCAAGTTCAAGCGCCATATCGATCACCAGTTGCTCCAGGCCAATCTTGGCTGCCGAGTAGTGCGGACAATAAGCCGGCACCACGCTATGGATCGATGAGATACACACAATTCGACCCTCGATGCCAAGCGTGATCATCTCGCGAGCGCAGCGCTGGCTCAGGAAGAATGGGCCGATAAGGTCGGTGTCAAAGACGCTCCGGATATCCTGGCGCGACACGCCAAGAAAACCGCCGGGGGCGTTGATTCCGGCGTTGTTTACAACCACATCGATACGGCCAAACACTTGCAATGCTGTATCGACCATCGCATCAATGTCGGCTTCGAGCCGCATATCTGCCCTGATCACCTGTGCGCGCCTGCCCGTCGCTTCGACGGCGCGCGCCGTGGCAGGCATCTCGTTCTGGTCAATATCAGCGATCAGAACGTCGGCGCCTGCCTGCGCGAACTTAATCGCCAGCGCGCGCCCGATGCCTTTGGCCGCGCCTGTAACAATCGCGACCTGACCATTCAGGGGAAGGCTTGTTTGTGCTTCCATAAATCAGTTTCCTCTTACAATCTCGTCAAGCGCGACAACCAGTTTGTCGATATCTGCCTCATTGTTGAAATGGGCAGTTGCCACCCGCACGGCGTTGTAATGCGGTATGAGCCGCACAACGATCTTGTATTTTTCGCGCAGCATCCGCCCGATCTCATAGCAACTATTTCCAGGCGCCTTGAACGCCACTAACCCGGACGACTGCTCAAATGGCAACGGCGACATCAGTTGGAGATAGGGAAGTTCGCTGAGGCGCAATTTGGCGTAATCACTCAGTGTCGCGATATGGCGGTAGACGTTCACCCAACCCAGGCTTTCAAACCAGTCCAGGCTGGCGCCCAGGCCGGCATATAAGGCAGTCGCGCGCGTGCCATATTCGAAGCGCAACCCGGATGCCCAGGGTTCGGCTGCGCCAGTGGTCATGTCTACCCACGCCAGTGATCCCGCGCCAACATGCGCCGGGTTCAATTGCGCCAACTTGTCGAGTTTGCCATAGAAAACCCCGGTTCCCTTCGGGCCGCACAGCCACTTGTGTCCGTTTGAAGCCAGAAAGTCGCAACCTATGTCACACACATTTAGGTCAAACGCGCCCAACGACTGCGCACAGTCGATCAAACTGAGGACATTGTTTGTCGTCGCCCACTCGCATATCTGCTGCGCGGGCAGCCGCGTGCCTGTCTCGCACGTCACATGGCTTATGGCTATCAAACGCGTCCTCTGTGATGCAATCGCCGCGATACGCCTCACTGCTTCTGCGCCATCGGGTGTTGGCTCAAAACGGCGCACAATGATCCCTTTCGTCGCGGCAAGATACAGGAGCGGATGGTTGATGGCCTCGTGCTCCTGTGTGGTCGTGATCACTTCATCCCCGGGCTGCCAGGTCAACCCCGCCAGCACCAGGTTGATGCCATCGGTCGCATTGCGCGTAAACGCGATCTCCTTTGCGCTCGCCCCGATGAGATGGGCAATGCGCTCGCGCGTGTCGTTGGCCTTGGCTCCAAGATTTGTCGTTGAAGCAACGCCCTTGCGTTCATGCTCGGTTTGCAGCTCGATGAACGTCTTCAACGCCGGATCGGGCATAATGCCATAGGTGCCGATATTGAGATAAGTCACTTCATCAAGCACTGGATACGCACTGCGCACCGCGGAAATGTCATAACGGATCGCTGAGGACGTTGTCACTGGTTACTCCTGCTGAATGTGATTCCTGTTGTTATCACCGTGCTTATTCAACCGCAAAACGCGGATAAATGCAACGCGCGGGGGTGTGCTTGTTGTCCCACTTTTTCCAGTTCTGCGCTAGCATGCACACATGCCAAAAGCAGCGATCAAGCCGTTGCCGCGAATACCGACCGCTTTGAGGTTTCACTGCAACCGATATCGACCAATCTTTATTACACCGGGTCGCGCGAGGCGCTTGCCCGTCTGAATCCAACGCTTGTATAAAGGAATACCCATGAGCAACCTGGAAATATCGCAGGTCCCGAGTGAGAAAAGACACGTTCGCATCACGGCGATCAAAGCCCTGCAGTTGCGCAACCACGGCCAATCGCTCGTTAAAGTTGAGACGGACGCCGGCGTTTTTGGCCTCGGTGAAGCGGGGGCAAACGGCACCGTGGTGCGCGCCCATATCAAGGATTACTTTGAACCGCGCCTGATTGGTCAGGATCCGTTGAACATCGAGTATCTGTACCATGTCATGACGCACGGCGTCAGCCAGTGGCAAGCGCGCTATGTGCACACGCCGACCGTGAGCGGAATCGATGTCGCCCTGTGGGATATTGCCGGCAAGCTCCTGGGGCGCTCCATCTCCGAGTTATTGACCGGGCGCTTCCGCACTGAGATACCGTTGTATGTGAACGTCAATTCGAACCCGGACGACTGGATGGATCGCGCCTCGTGTCGTGAGTGGGCGGAGCGCGAAACCTCACACCCATACGGTTTCCGAACTCACAAGATGGGTTTTGACGACTTGTTGGCAAAAGGGCCGCGCAAGGGATGGCACCAGGGAGGACGGCCAAGCCTGATGTTATCGCAGTCCGAACTGCGCCAGATACAACAGGGATATCAGAACGTCCGCGAAGCACTCGGCTGGGATCGCGACATCATCATCCACTGCCACAACGAGTGGGATCTGCCTTCAGCCATTGGGATCGCCGAGGCGGTTGAACCGATCAAACCACTGTGGGTGGAGGATGCGCTTCCTGTCATGTACTCTGATGCGTGGAAAGCCTATAAACTTGCGTCCAAAGTGCGCGTAATGACGGGCGAGAAGCTCGAACTGTTGAACGAATTTCTCCCATTCCTCACGAATGGTGCGGCGGATGTATTGCATCCCGACATTGCCTATGCCGGCGGAATCACCGGTTGCCGCAAAGTGGCCGATCTGGCCGAGTTGTACTATGTGCCGGTGGTCACGCACTGTGTCGGCAGCCTGGTGCAGTTACTCGCAACCGCGCACTATGGCGCGGTTACGCGGAACTTCGTGATCTCCGAGAACCGTATCCCGCACGGCGACCTTTTCGAGGCGATAAACGAGGAGCCGCTGGTCGTCAAAAATGGCAATCTGCAAGTCCCGACCGGCCCCGGGCTGGGCATTACACTCGCGCCCGCAGTGATTCGCGATAATCTTTTGGCAGGCGAACCCTATTGGGACTAGAAGCTAGAAACTAGACAGGAGGATGGTATGGACACAAGTATCCCGACAACACTGGCGCTCGAAACCTATGTGCTGCGCAACTACAACTACCTGAACAACATGGTGGACGCCGATGGTCTGCCCTACTTCAATATCTTCTGGACTGACCCCGCCGAAGCCGCGCACGACTGGCCCGACTTCGGCGATGTGATGAGCCGTCAACTGCAAGCTGCCATCATGGCGCGGCACATGACCGGCCGCGCGGTCGACATCGAACAGACGTGGATGTCCAAATGCAAGTCGTATCTGGACCCTGTGTCGGGTCTGCTGTACCGGCCAAAGACCGGCTACTCCGAGCATGTCGCCGATATGGGCGATCAGGCGCTGACACTGTACGCCCTCGTCACCGCATGGCTCGATAACCGTGATCCCGGCCTTGCCGCGCAGATCAACACGATGGTGGACAGCCTGCTCCGGCAGGTCACGACGGGAGAAGGAAGCGGACAGGGTTTTGTCAGCGGATTCATCATCAAAAGCCTGATGGCCTGCGCCCGCTATCTCGATTCGAAACCTGCGCTCGATCTGGCAGCGATACTCACGGACAAGGTGTTCAACGTCACGCCACTTTTTGAGCCCGACAACACGTTCCGACATGGCGGGCACATGCACGGCAATTTGAGAACGCTCGTGGGCGTCGCCGATTACGCGTTGTTCACCCACAACCCCATTTTGTTTAGTCGTGTTGATGCGCTCTATCGCTATGCGCGCTCAACAGCGACGCGCTTCGGATTCCTGTACGAGAGCATCGGGCGCACCGGGGATATTGTTCCGTGCGAAACGTGCGCATTGATGGACTACATCGGGCTGGCTGTGACTTTAGCCAACCACGGACATCCGGAGTACTGGGACGACGTCGAACGCACCGTGCGC
>CAIXPS010000244.1 GCA_903921365.1 uncultured bacterium
CAGCAGCAGCGGTGGTGGCGACCGCGGCCCTCGCCGCAGCACCCAGAACCGCTGGTAACAGCGGCCTCAATCGCGCTTCGACAAGGCCCCCTGCTCGCTAGGAGCAGGGGGCCTTGTTATTTCCGGACCGAACAGAAAGGATGATCTTATGAATAACACAAAACCGCGGCACGAATCCATCGCACTCAAGGGCAGCCCGCAAGTGCGGGTGTTCCGCACCTTCGAGGACTGGCAGGCCGAACAGAAAGCGGACCTGCGCACCCCAGAGCAGCGCGGCATCCATATCGGTTCGGCTGTGATGTGGCGGTATCGCGCGAACCAGGTCATCGTCACCGAGCGCGCCATCGTCGCAGAGATCGAAGACCAGACGTTGACCCTGCAGGTCAAAGGCCAGGAGACGCGCACCTGCAACGCACACGTCAACGAAATTGTGGATAGCCCATTCGGTCACCAGTCACTCGCCCAGATGAACCGGCGCGCCTACATTGCGAACCAGATGGAGACGCCCAATGAAAAAAGCGTCAGTTTCGGGAACGAGGATTCGCAAAGTATTACCTCCTGGCTGTAGCACAACCAAAGATGTCAGACTTTTCAGAGAAGTCTGACATCTTCTTTTCCCCCAACTGGGGGAACCCCAGAACCCCCGGCAAGCGGATGACAATCACAGTGCCGCGTCCTATGATGACATCCATGGGAATCTTGACATGGATGATCGTCGGTTTGACAGCTGGTTTGTCTGTCAATGTCTTAATGAAGCGCCCCAATCGCGATGTTCTGGCTGACCTGCTTCTCGGAGCAACGGGCGCCATAGCGGGTGGATTGGTGGCGAGTCAGATATTGGGCATTTCAGACCCTATTGACGGACTCAATATTGTCGCGATTCTCGTCTCATGCGCCGGGGCGGTCGTCCTGGTTGCATTTGTCGAAGCCTTGAGCAGCAGGCGAGTTGCTGCATAGACAAATTGAGTTAGCGTGTTCAGTCATTGGAGGAATTCTTATGGGTATTGTTGCATGGATCGTTATCGGTTTGAGTGCGGGTTGGTTGGCTGGTCTGGCGACTAAAGGGAGCGGCTTCGGCCTGATCGGCGATGTCATCCTGGGCGTTGTGGGCGCGTTGCTTGGTGGATTCTTAGCGTCCAGTCTCTTCGGCGTGGCCGATCCCATCAGCGGGTTCAATCTCACCACAATTATCGTCGCGTTCATCGGTGCAGTCATTGTCGTCGTGATAGTCGGGGCTTTGAACAGCGGCAGGCGCCATGCCCTGTAAGCTGCCAAATTGGTTTACACTATCCCTATGTCTGTTTTGCCCGACTTATACGCAGAGTCCTATCAAAGTATCTTTGAAGCAGCCAGCGATGGGTTGATGATTGTCAATAGAGAGACTGGGGGCGTTGTAAACGCCAATCCCGCGGCATGCGCAATGTATGGCTATGCGCGCGAGGAACTGATTGGCCTGCCCATGACCCACCTGGTCCAACCTGGCAGCCGCGCCTCGTTCGACCAGTATACCCAGGGGATTCAGCCCGGCAATGTGTCCGAAGGATTGGCCGTCCACCTGCGCAAAAACGGATGGCCGTTCCACGCCGAGGTGCGCTGGACGGCTTTTACCTATCGGGATCAGTCCTGTCTTCTGGGTATGGTGCGCGATGTCAGTGACCGTGTCCAGGCCGAGCAAATGCTCAAGCGACAGGTAGAGTCCCATGCCCGTGAACAGGCAATTCTGCTGGAGATATCACAGACACTGGCCTCCTCACTGGAGCTTAAGCCGGGTGAGATACTCGACCGGTTGCGTGTGCTGATTGAGTACACCCACGCCGGCCTTTTCGCACTGGAAGACTCGACCCTGGCCGCGCTGGCCGTGCGCGGCACCCCGGAACTAGAGCGCGCCATGCCCCTTGAAATTCAGTTTAGCGATCCACATGCTCTGACAGCGCTGTCAGACGGGCAACAGCCCAATCGCATCGCCGACGTGTGGAGCACCGATCCGGCGGCGCAGGTGCTGCGCTCGCTGTTGAAGAATCAGGGGACCATACTGCTGGAGGGCGTGCGCGCATGGTTGTGGGTGCCCCTGACGGCGAAGGGGCGTATTATCGGGGGACTGACCGCGGCACACGCGGAGCCTGGTTATTTCACCGCCCACCATGCTGACCTGGCACTGACAATAGCCAACCAGGCCGCGATTACTATGATTAATGCCGAATTGTACGAACACGCACAAGCGCTCGCCAAGTTGGAAGAACGCCAGCGTCTGGCGCAGGAATTGCACGATGCCGTCAACCAGTCTCTATTCTCCGCCGGTCTGATCGCCGAAGTGTTGCCGCGCCTGTGGGAGCAGAACCCGGCTGAGGGGCGCAGGTCTCTGGAAGACCTGCGCCGCTTAACACGCGGCGCACTGGCTGAAATGCGCGGGTTGCTGGCCGAGTTGCGTCCGGTGATCATGACCGGCACCGATTTCGGCGACCTGTTGCGGCAGTTAGGGAACGCGCTCGCAGGCCGGATAAACACCCCGGTCAGTGTGTCTGTCACCGGGCGAGGGGTGTTACCAGCCGACGTGCAGGTGGCGCTCTATCGCTTATGCCAGGAAACACTGAGTAACATCGCCAAACATGCCGAGGCCAGCCAGGTGCAAATCCGATTGCGCTATGATTCAGACGGCGTGGAAGTGTATATCAAGGACAACGGTCATGGCTTCGACCCTGAGAACATATCCCTTGGGCACTCAGGACTCAGTATGATGGGCGAGCGCGCCAAAGCGATTGGCGCCGTGTTGTCGATCACAAGTGCGCCGGGCAACGGCACTACAGTCACCATCAGATGGGCGGAAGCCGTGGACGTTGCGCAAACCGCAGATGCGGAACAGAAGGTGCTATGACAAATTCCCCTCAGATACGCGTAATGCTCGTCGACGACCATGCGATGGTGCGCCGGGGACTAGCAACCTTCCTGAAAGTCTTTGACGACCTGGTGCTGGCGGGTGAAGCCTCCAGCGGCGACGCAGCGATCAAACTATGCGCCGAGATGTCGCCTTTGCCCGATGTCATCCTCATGGATATGGTCATGCCTGGGATGGATGGGGCCGCTACGACGCGCGCCATCCGCCGTCAGCATCCTGAGGTGCAGGTGATTGCATTGACGAGCTTCAAAGAAGATTCGCTTGTCCAGAGTGCGCTGCAGGCCGGCGCTATAGGTTATCTACTCAAGAATGTGTCGTCCGACGAACTAGCCCAGGCTATCCGCGCAGCGCACGCCGGTCGCGCCACACTATCGCCAGAAGCCACCCAGGCGCTGGTTCATCTTGCTTCCCAGCCGCCAACGCCCGGTCAGGACCTGACGGCGCGCGAGCGCGAGGTGCTGGCGCTCATGATCAAGGGCGATAACAACAACGAAATCGCCGCGACGCTGGTGGTCAGTCCATCGACCATCAAATCGCATGTCAGCAATATCCTCTCCAAGCTGGGCGTCGCCAGCCGCACAGAAGCCGTGGCATTAGCGGTGCGCCACAGTATGGTCAACTGACCTGCTGCGTGTCCGGTTTTCCCACGGAGGACAGCTCACTCAGCGCGGTTCCACGGCGAATCGAATCGCGGTCCGCTCCGCGCCGTCGATCTCCACCTCGCAAAAAGACGGGATGATGACGACATTGATCCCATCGAGGAGTAAATAGCCGCGCGCAATGGCCGCAGCCTTCGTGGCCTGGTTTACCGCGCCCGCCCCAATCGCCTGCACATCCGCTCGCCCATGATCACGCACCACGCCCGCGATGGCGCCCGCAACTGCTGTGGAGCGGGAGTTCGCCGACACCTTGATCAACTCGACAGCACCCGTATGACTCCGTTCAATTGGCGTCTGCTTATACTCGTTCACTTCTGCTAAATCGTTGCTCATCGTTTCCTCGTTGTAAAGACCCAGAACCAGATAACTGCCGCTGATCCCCCCGCTTACACCCTCAGACAGCCTCGACATTCAGGCGATGCTCGAAAATAAGAGTGCCGCAAGTAATTCGCAGCAGCCTCGGGAATAAAAACGGAAGGTAAGATACACCTTAGGCCGGGAAGTTGAGAGATAGCTGAGAATACAACACGTTCTTCTCCTCTTCTCCTCTGCGCCTTCTCTCCTCTTCTTCTGCGCCGCTATATCCCCCAATCAGTGGATATGCATACTCCCCACCCAGCCGATGCTTTCTGAGGGTATGAGTTTTACTATAAACACATGACTCGTGTATTTTTAGCCGATGCAAAGTCCGAAACGCGTTCAGCACTGCGGCTGTTGCTCGCGGATATGAAGATGCAGGTGGTTGGCGAGGCCGTCGACTGGACCAGCACTATGGCCCAGATACCAACAACCAACCCAGACATGCTTGTGATGGTTTGGGAGCTGGCTGCCAATGCCTATGCGGGCGGAGTCCTGGCTGAGTTGCGGGCGTCCCACCCAAACATGCGCGTGGTCGTGCTCAGCAGCCAGTTGGAAGCCCGCCAGGCTGCGCTCCACGCCGGGGCTGATGCGTTTATCGCCATCGGTGATACCCCGGATCGGGTGACTGAACGCTTGCGAGCGGCAGCCAACGACAGCCGCTCTTAATCGCTTGTGTATCAGGGACCCGTATCTTAGGAGGCTGAAGGAACATAAAATATGCACAAATATTTCTTCGACTACATGCGGGAGCTATCACGGGGCCAGATCATGGCATCGTACCGGCTATCTGCGAACAAGCACACAGTTGACCGGCCCGGGGAAAATCATTACTACGCGGGCGCGGATATTGGGCTCTATAGCTCGGAGAACCGGCAGCAACTGCGCCAGATGATGCGCAAGATCAAGAAGATCACACGATGAATAACGGGCAAAGCCTGTAGGCCTCCCCACCGATCAGGCCTCAGTGTTCAGTAATAAAGCAGAAGGCCAAACAGTCCTTTCTGCTCAAGCGAGATAAGTCCTGCGTATGAAATCCGGACCATTCTCAATGAGGTCCAAATGTCAGAAAACCAAATTCCACAGTCAGAGTTCGACCACGAGTCCAATGCAAATAATCCGGGCGGTTTTTTCGCCGGGCTGCTGCTTGGAGGTCTGGCCGGCGCCGGGGCGATGATGCTGTTGGCGCCCCACTCCGGGAAACGCACACGGGCAAACATCCAGCTTAAGAGCATTGAATTGCGCGATCAAGCGACTGAAACCGTGGAAGATGCTGTATCGCAGGCGCGCGCAAAAGCCCTCCATATCACGAACAATGCGCGCAGAGAAGCCAACCACATGCAGCAAGTCGGCGAGGACATGCTTGACGAAAAAAAACAGCAAGCGTCTGATAAAGCTCGCAAGATCAGTGCCAGCATACGCAAGGAAGCTGCCCACCTGCAGCACCGCAGTGAGAACGTGCTCGATGAACAAATAGAGCGTGTTTCTGATGTCGTCGAAGCTGGAAAGTCAGCAATCCAGGGGGTTGATCATGATTGAGAATCAACGAACCAATGAACTTGCTGTGGATCGCCGTGAAGAAACGGTGGTCACCCAACAACCCGGCTATGCAGCAACGGAACGGGTTACGCGTGATGTTGCCGCTGAGCGCCGGCTGCGATTGTTCCAGATCGTGCGAATTATGTGGACCATCCTGGGACTGCTGGAGATTTTGATGGGATTGCGCTTCGTGCTGAAGTTAATAGCAGCCAATCCCGCAAGCGGCTTCGGCTCGTTAATCTATGGGATTTCGGGGGTGTTCGTTGCCCCATTCGTGGGATTGATCACGACGCCGGCATCCGGTAATGCAATCCTGGATGTGACGACGCTCATTGCCATGGCCGTGTATGCGTTGTTCTTCTGGTTGCTCGTGCGCGGGATCGCAATCGTTGCCGATCGTCCCAGCGCGCGCTCGGTGTCGCGTTCGGTGCATGAGCTGTCTGCGGACGGCAGTAATAGCACCACGCGCACGACGTACAAGAGTTAATAACGTTTGAGTTGGCGACTGCCGCCGACCGCCTTCTGAAAGGCAGTCGGCGGCAGCACATCACTGGAGTTAATTGTGAAACTACCCAAGAATCTGGGAATGTTATTGCTGTCCATCTGGCTCATCCTATACGGGCTGATGGAATTGCTCAAGTTCAACTTTCAGGGACTACCCATCATCATGGCGATACTCGCCATCGCCGCCGGCGTTCTATTACTGCTCCAGCGGTAGCGCGTTCTACAGGTTGTGATCGCGCGAAAACTTCAAAGGGGAAATATGGCTAAAAGCGAAGTCGGTATATGGATTGACCACAGAGAGGCTGTCATTGCGACTGTCTCCAGCAAAGACTCTGAGATCAAACGGATTGAGTCAGATATGGAGAAACATGTGCGGTTTTCAGGCGGCGCCGCCGAGGTCACAGAAGAGGACATGCGAGACAGGCGCTTCGAGAACCATCTCAAGAAATACTATGACGCGGTTATCGCGGCGGTTCGTGATGCAGATTCTATTCTGATCATGGGTCCTGGCGAGGCAAAGATCGAGCTTGTAAAACAACTTGAGAGTCAACAACTCGGCGGGCATATCGTCGGCACTCAGACATTTGACAAGATGACTGACCGCCAGGTTGCGGCAAAAGTTCGAGAACACTTTGGGAAATAGCAGGCAACGTCATGTCCACATCACCCTATAAACAAGTTCACATCATCGTCAACCCGGCCGCCGGCCAGAACGAACCAATCCTGAACGTGCTCAACTCGGTTCTGCGACCTGCCGAGGTTAAGTGGGATGTTTTTGTCACCACTGAAGCAGGGGATGCGCGCAAATATGCGGAGCAGGCCGTGGCCGCCGGCGTCGATGCGGTCGCCGTATATGGCGGCGATGGCACCGTAATGGAAGTGGCGAGCGGCCTGATTGGCAGCGCCATGCCCCTGGCGATTTTGCCTGGCGGCACAGCAAACGTGATGTCAATCGAATTGGGTATTCCAGGCAATCTGGCGGATGCAACCGCGCTTTTATGCGACCCGACGCAGGGCAGTCGCCTCGTGGATATGGGCATGGTCGGGGACACGCCATTCTTTGGTCACGTGGCGATTGGTCTGGAAGCAGAGATGCACCAGACGGCAGACCGAACGATGAAAGATCGCTACGGATTTCTAGCCTATCCGATTGCCGCCCTGCAGTCGCTATTTGACCGGCCTGTGTCACGCTACACAATCACAATGGACGAAGAAAAGGTCGAGATGGAAGTATTGAACTGCATCGTGACAAACCTGGGCAGTATAGGCATGCTCGGCGCCTCACTCGCCAACAATATCGACGTCAGCGATGGCTTGCTCGATGTCGTCCTCATTCGCAAAGCCGATGTTGCCTCGCTTAGCGCGCTCGTCGGGAGCGTAACCGGGTTGACGGACCCAGCTAATCTGCTGCCGCATTGGCAGGTGCACAACGTGAGCGTCATTGCCGATCCACCACAAAAGGTCACCGTGGATGGCGAGTTGTTGGGTTCTACGCCGGTGTATATCCGGGTTCTTCCCAGCGCCATCCGCGTCATCGTTCCAGCCAGCGCCGTCCCAGTCGGCGTCTCGAACGGCGCGTAGCAAATCACATTGAATCACCCCTATCGCGGTTTCATGGGTAATAGATACCCGCCGAAAATCGTGGCGTACCGCGGCTATGGCACGCCAAACAAGCTCTATTTGAAGGGGCGTGTTCTGGAGGACCAGGGCATCAACCCCGCCGCCGAGGGCGATTCGACCTGGCACAACTTGGTGGATACGGTAAAGCGCTTCACCAGCGACGGGATTCCCCATGCGCGGATACGCGCTCATTTCCAGAATATCGAACACGATTTCCTCGCCGATAGCGCCGGCTATTTCGATGTGTGGATTGAGCCGTCTCAGCCGCTGCTCGACGATGTCCTGTGGCATGAGGTCGAGCTTGAGCTGATTGAACCGCACCGCAGAGGGACCAAACCGGTGCTCACAACCGCCAGCGTGTTGATTCCGCCAGCGGCTGCGCAATTCGCCGTCATCAGCGATATAGACGACACTGTGATCCACACGGACGCCGTGAACCTTTTACGCATGGCGCAAATTGTGTTTCTTGGCAATGCGCGCACACGATTGCCGTTGAAAGGCGTTGCCGGGTTCTATCGGGCGCTCTTTAACGGCAATGGTTCACAGGGCGTCAATCCGCTGTTCTATATCTCAAACAGCCCCTGGAATTTGTACGACTTGCTGAGTGAATTTTTCAACCTGAACGACATTCCTATCGGCCCCGTATTATTTTTGCGCCGCTGGGGCTATAGCAGGCTGGAGTATCTGCCTACGCGCAAGCGCGAGCACAAGCTGTCGACGGCGCGCAATATGTTGAAGCTATTTCCACGCCTGCCCTTCATCCTGATCGGTGACAGCGGCGAAAAAGACCCAGAGTTTTACGCCGAATTAGTGCGCGAGTTCCCGGAACGGATTCGCGCGGTCTACATTCGCAATGTCAGCCGCAACCTCAAGCGACCGGCGGAAATCAAGGCACTGACTGACAAGGTGATCGAAGCCGGCAGCACCTTGATCCTGTCGGATGACACATGGTCAATGGCCCAGCACGCTGCACAACAGGGTTGGATCACGCCCGCTTCATTGGTTGAGATCGAAGCGGAACGGCAGAAGGACGCCGTTCCGCCGACTCCGATCGAGCAACTGCTTGGCACAGAAGAGAAAGAGAAGGCGCCCACCATTGTGATTGGAGGCGCGCAGACCGGCAAATAAGCAAAACCATACATGTTTAACACCATACTCGTCCCTGTCGACCGCTCACCCTATTCTGAAATTGCGCTGGCTCATGCGGCGTCGATGGCAGCCGCCTTCGACTCTCGACTGATCCTGCTGCACGTCGTAGATATTGTCGGCTGGGCTAACCCCGCCTATTCGGTAAACCCACTCGACTGGCAGATCAGAAAGGCCGAAGCCGAGACTTATTTACAGGAACGCGCCACCAAACTACAGCAGCAGGGTCTGCAAGTCGAGTGGCACATGTTGGACGGAGACGCCGCCGAGCAAACCCACGAATTCGTGCGCGCGCATCCGGTGGACTTGATCGTCCTCGGCGCGCGCGGGCAAAGCGCCGTCAAAGAATGGCGCTTGGGGAACGTTGCGTACAAGCTGGCCGAACATGCGCGGACGTCGTTCCTGCTCGTGCGAGTTTCCACGCCCGGCGCGCCGGCCAGCCAATCAAATGCGTTGGATGCCGTGTCGTATCAGCGCGTCCTCGTGCCCATGGATGGATCACAACGCGCTGAGTGTGTGCTGCCAGTCGCAACGGCGCTGTCGCGCAAGCTCACCTCACATATCACGCTGGCGCATGTAGTGCGAAGACCGGAAATGCTGCGTCGCACCCCGCTTACACAGGAAGACACTGGGCTGCTAGACGCCATCGTCGAGAGCAACCGCGCCGAGGCGGAGCGTTACCTGGCTGTGCTGAAAGACCGGCTGCCCGGCGCAGTAGAGGATCGAATACTGATCGGTCCGGATGCCATTTCTACACTTTACCAACTGGCGTTGCAGGAACAGATCGATCTGATCGTATTGTCGGCCCACGGCTACTCCAATCAGGTCGCCTGGCCCTACGGTAGCCTGACAGCCGGTTTGACCCTTCACGGCGCCACATCTGTTTTAGTCGTCCAGGATATGCCTTAACGTATGACCAACAACGGAACACAACCTGGCGCCCCTGCAACCTCCGTAGTGCCGCCAACTTCTAAGTTGCCAGCACCCTCCGGATTGTCAAACGCGCTCACAGAACAGGAGGGATTCCTGCTTGCAGCCGTGCGCCGCTTCAGGGAGAACCTCGGCGAGGATCATCAGACATCGGCCGCGCAATGGCTGCTCGATAACTACTATGTCGTGCAGCAGACACAGCGCCAGATGCGCGAAGATATGCCAGCCGGCTTCTACCGGCGTCTGCCAAAGCTCACCGCTGGCCCCCTGCAGGGCTACACGCGCATCTACAGCATTGCGCGCGAACTGGTGGCAGCCCGCGGCGGGCTCATCGATGCGAACGGCATCGAACATATTGCCCAGGTCATTCGTTCCTATTCAGGTGATTCTGCGTCCCCTGCTGCGCCCGCTGCCATAGCAATCGCAGAGCTTTGGGCTCTGCCAGTGATGCTGCGCTTGTGTATAGTGCAATGCCTGTCACAATCTGCCTGCCGCGTGGTCGAAATTTCAAGTGAAGGCAGCCTGCCTGCAATTCCACTGCCGGGCGAACTGAAAGATGAGCAGGGGGTTGCCAATGCCATCCTCAGTTTGCGCGCGCTGGCGGTGCAGGACTGGCGGGATTTCTTTGAGAACGTCAGCCAGGTGGAGCATATCCTGCGCGAAGACCCAGGCGGGGTCTATGCCTCAATGGATATGGAGACGCGCGATCGCTATCGTAAAGTGATCGAGCGGCTGGCGCGGGCTACGGGCAAAGATGAGCCCGATATTGCCCGCCAGGTTGTCGCACTTGCGCAGGAAGCGCTGAGAAACGCGGCTGGCGCGACCCGCCCAGCCCATATCGGTTATTACCTGATCGACGCAGGGCGTCCGGCGCTGGAAGCACAACTGGGCTACACCGCGCCGGCACACCTGCGATTGCGACGTTGGGCGCGCCGTTATCCCACTGAGATATACCTGGGGAGCATCACATTGGTCAGCTTGATCGTGCTGTCTGCTGTGTTCGAGTTCGCGAAGTTCGATGGCGCCACATCCCTGCAAAAGATTGCGGCCGTTTTGCTGAGCATCGTCCCCACAGTGAGTATTGCGGTGGGGCTTGTCAACTGGATCGTCACGCTCGCTTTGCCGCCAAGCGTCCTGCCAAAGATGGATTTCGACGAAGGCATCGCGCCTGGATACGCAACGTTGATCGTGATCCCGGCATTGCTTTCGAGCGCCGACGAGGTGGGTTCATTATTGAAGCAAATCGAACTGCACTACCTGCGAAACACTGACCCCAACCTGTCATTCGCGCTGCTGACAGATTTCCCTGATGCGGAGCAGCAACGCCTGCTGAAAGATGATGTCCTCATCGAACAGGCTGCCAGCGGCATACGGGCGCTGAATCAGAAATACCCGCTCGTGTCGGGAGGCGCTACTGGCCAGTTCTACTTATTGCATCGCGAGCGCCGCTGGAATGCCAGCGAAAAGCGCTGGATGGGCTGGGAGAGGAAACGCGGCAAGTTGCAGGAACTGAACCAATTGTTGCGTGGCAGCACCAACACCTCCTACACCGCGCAAATCGGCGACATAAGCCGATTGCCCGCGGTGAAGTACGTCATCACCCTCGACGCAGACACTATTCTATTGCGCCAGGGCGCGCAGCGGCTCGTGGCGACGCTCGCACATCCCCTGAATCGGGCCGAATTCGACGCGCGCGGCCGCGTGACCGCAGGGTACACGCTGTTGCAGCCGCGCACCGATATCACGCCGATCAGCGCGAGCCGGTCAATCTTTACCCGCATCTTTGCCGGCGATGTAGGGCTTGACCTGTACTCGCGCGCGGTGTCGAATGTATATCAGGATCTGTTTGGGACAGGCATCTACATTGGCAAGGGGATCTACGACGTGGACGCGTTCGAGCGCAGCCTGAAAGACCGCATCCCCGAGAACGCGCTGCTCAGCCATGACCTGTTCGAGGGCATCCACGGGCGTGTGGGGCTGGCAACCGACATCATCCTGTTCGAAGATTACCCGCCGCACTACCTGGTTTACATGCGCCGCTCCACCCGCTGGATTCGCGGCGACTGGCAGTTGCTGCCATGGTTGCTGCCGCGCGTGCGACATGCTGGTAAAGGCGCCATCCCCAACGACTTGTCGGTGATTGAACGCTGGAAAATCCTGGATAATCTGCGGCGCAGCCTGCTCGCGCCGATGCTGCTGCTACTGTTCATCGCCGGCTGGCTCTGGTTGCCCGGACCGACATGGGCGTGGACGTTGTTTGGCATACTGACGCCCGCGGTGCCGCTGATCGCCGGCACGCTCGGCTCGCTGGTGAGGAATGCGCTCGACCACGCCAACCCGGCGCGCGAGTCGCCGCCATGGCGTAATATCTTTGAACCGCTGCGGGATAGCGTCCTGCGCTGGTTGCTGGAACTGGCGTTTATTCCCTATGAAACATTCCTTGCGCTGGGCGGGATTGCCATTACGCTCGTGCGCGTGGTTTTCACCCGTAAAAACCTGCTGGTATGGGTGACTGCGGCTCAGGCCGCGCGCGAATCGGGCCACGAAATCAGCCGGCGCGTGATACGCAAGCGCATGATGACCGCGCTGATCGCGACGACGGTGCTCGTCGCACTGATTATGTGGATAAATCCTGCCGCGCTCAGCGCCGCGCTCCCGCTGCTCGCCGCCTGGCTGCTATCCCCTGAGATTGCATACCTGATCAGCCGCCCGGTGGATCGACGGCCGGAGATGCTTTCGCGCGAGCAGCAAAAGCTTTTACGCAAACTAGCGCGGCGCACCTGGTTGTTCTTCGAACAGTTCGTCGGCCCCGAAGACCATTGGCTGCCGCCAGATCACTTTCAGGAATCGCCCATTGGACAGGTGACGCCGCAAACCTCGCCCACAAATATCGGGTTACTGATGTTGTCTACGTTGTCGGCCTACGACTTTGGATACATCGGGTTACAGGAACTAACCACGCGCCTGCAACTGGCATTCGAAAGCCTGGGCAAACTGGAACACTATCGCGGGCATCTATTGAACTGGTACGATACCCGCAGCCTGCTGCCACTGACGCCGCGCTATATTTCTACCGTAGACAGCGGTAATTTCGCAGCCTGCCTGATTGCATTGAGACAGGGACTTATTGCATTGCACGGCGCGCCTCTGTTGCGCTGGCAGTTCTGGGAAGGCTGGCTCGATACCCTGGATATGCTGGCTGAGGTTGTTGACGACCTGGACAAGGCAGACATTACATCTGCGCGTTCACTCCATGCGGTAATTGCGCGCATACGAGAACAGGTCTGGGCGGTAAAGGCTACCCCGGTCGCATGGTTACCATTACTGAAATCACTGATTGAGAACGGTTGGCCCGACCTCAATCAGGCGTTATCAGCACTCGTGGCAGAAGGCGCGCGTAGCGCGCATAGCGCGCGCAACGCGTCCAGCGAGCCTGGTGAGCCCGGCGCGCAGGTTATAGACGCCGGAACCTTGAACAAGCTGCATTTATTCGCAGATCGTGTTTATAGACATCTGGACAGCGCGCGGCGTGAAATCGAGACCTTGCTGCCGGATCACGTTTTCCAGGACGCGCCACTCGACTCGCTCACACTCGCAAAACTGCCCGCGTTATGCCAATCCATCGCTGCGGCCATGCCCGGCAGTGCTAATGTGCAACCCCTGTTGCAGCAAGAGCTTATTGCAGCCGGGGCAGCGGCACAAACACTGTTGAACACGTTGTGTGACATCGAAGGACAATCCGAGAGCTATGTGCGGGACATGGATTTCGCTTTCCTGTTTGATGCGCGCAGCAAAGTGTTCCACATCGGATACAACATGGAAGCGGCGCGGCTGGATGACAACCACTATGATCTGCTCGCTTCGGAAGCCCGCATCGCAAGTCTGGTCGCCATTGCCAAGAACGATGTGCCAACTAGCCACTGGCTGCATCTCGGGCGCGCCATGACCAGAGTCAACGGCGCGCGATGTCTCTTGTCCTGGAGCGCAACCATGTTTGAGTATCTGATGCCTTCGCTCCTGATGCGCAGCATCGACGGGACGCTCCTGCGGGAAAGCTGTCGCGCAGCGGTGCAACGCCAGATAGCGTACGGCAGCGAGAAGCATGTGCCGTGGGGCATCTCGGAGGCGGGCTACTACGCATTTGACGCCGCGATGAATTACCAGTACCGCGCCTTTGGCGTGCCGGGACTGGGATTCAAACGCGATCTGGCCGACGATCTTGTTATCGCGCCCTATGCCTCACTGCTGGCGTTGCGGTTCAATCCCCGTAGCGTGGTGGATAACATCGCGAAGCTCATAGACCTTGACATGCTCGGCGCCCACGGCTTCTACGAGTCAATCGACTACACCTCTGCGCGGTTGCCGCTCGGAGAAACGCATGCCACAGTGCGCTCGCACATGGCGCATCATCAGGGCATGATCCTCATCTCCCTGGTGAACCACCTGCATGGCGACGTGATGGTGAATCGTCTGCATGCTGATCCGCGCATCCAGAGTGTGGAAATGCTGTTGCAGGAGAAGGCGCCCTACGATGTGGCGCAGGAGCTGCCACAAGTAGAGGAAGACGCGCCGCCAGCGCGGGCCAGGAAGCCGGCACTCGTCGTTCCACCGTGGCGCGTGCTGATGGTTCCGCCTGTGCCGATGGTGCATTTCCTATCCAATGGGCGGTATGGCACACTGCTGACGAGTGCTGGCGCGGGGTTCAGTCGCTGGCAGGACACCGACCTCACGCGCTGGAGCCCCGACACGACGGTGGAGTCCACAGGAACCTGGTTGTATGTGCAGGAAGAACTGCCCGATGCCAATGGCGCTTTCAGTAACGAGATGGGGCCGCTGTGGTCGGCGACATTCCAACCGGTCGGCGCGTGGCCGGATAACGAACACGTGGACTTTCACCCGCACATGGTGGAGTTCGGACGCAACGACCGCGGCATTGCGCTGACCCTGCGCGTGACCGTGGCCCCGGACGATGACGTGGAAATCCGGCACGTGTTATTGACTAACCACAGCAACAACACGCGCCGGCTGCGCCTATCCAGCTACGGTGAAGTGGTCCTCGCTCCACATGCGGATGATCAGCGCCATCCGGCGTTCAGCAAGTTATTTATAGAGAGCGAATACGTGACGGATGCGAATGCCCTGCTGTTTCATCGACGGCCGCGCTCGCAGCAGGACGCGGACAAGCCGTTGTACATGGCCCATTGTGCGATTGCTGACAAAGGCGGCATCGGGAATAGCCAGCACATAAGCGATCGCGCTCTATTTCTCGGACGGGGCGGCACGCCACAAGCGCCTGCGGCGTTGAGAAGTCAGAGACAAGATGGGCAGGGGCAAGCCCTGCCCCTACAGGGTGTACAGGCGCCACTGGATCCTATCTTTTCGCTGAGTGAGACGGTTGAGCTGCAGCCGCATGGATCGGTGCGGGTCGCGTTCATCACACTGGCGGCGAATTCCCGGCAAAAAGCACTCTCTCTGGCTGCCCGTTACCGCGCCTGGAACGTCATTGATCTGGCTTTCACCCAGGCGGAGTTGCGCGCCAGGATCGAGCTGAACGAGTTGAACCTCACCGCCGTAGACCTGGAACAGACCCAGCAGCTACTCTCTGCCCTGCTTTACCCCAGCACTGCCATGCGCGCAGTTCCGGCGACGCTGGCGGTAAACCAGAAGGGGCAGAACGGGTTATGGGCATTTGGCATATCGGGCGATCATCCCATCCTGCTCCTGCGCCTGACAAGCGCTGATGATTTGACGCTGGCGGAAACGTTGCTGCAGGCGCATGCCTACTGGCGTAATCGCCAACTCAAAATCGATCTCGTCATGCTGAATCATCAAGGCACCACCTATACCCAGGAGTTGAGCGCCGCGTTGCAACGTCTGGTGGTAAAGACGCGCGGCGACAACTGGCTTAACCTGCATGGCGGCATCTTCATCTTGAACGAAGATCAGCTGGACGAGGCTGACCGTGTGTTGATAGAAACATCGGCCAGCGCGATCATTGACGCGACTAAGGGATCGCTGGCCAGCCAGCTTGAGGCGATGCGCGTTCAGCCCAACCGCCTGCCGCCGCTGGCGCCCACGCTGCCGGAAGAAAGCGGCGCTGTCCCTGCCGATGGGTCGCCGGAGATCGAGCGTCCCGCAGATTTGCAATTCGACAATGGCCTGGGTGGGTTCAGCGCTGATGGCCGTGAATATGTCATCTACCAACGCCCCGGCCAGCGGACGCCGGCGCCATGGGTGAATGTCGTCGCCAACCCGGATTTCGGCTTTGCCGTCTCAGAATCGGGCGCGGGGTACACCTGGGCGGGCAACAGCAGTGAAAACCGGCTGACGCCCTGGTCGAATGATGCGGTGCTCGATTCACCCGGCGAGGTTGTCTACCTGCGCGATGAGGAGACTGTGGAAATCTGGTCGCCGACGCCGGGGCCGTGCCCCGCGAACGCGCCTTACCTCATCCGCCATGGCGCGGGTTACTCCATCTTTGAGCATCACAGTCATGGGCTGAAACAAAGCCTGCGCCTGTTTGCGGCCACCGATGAGCCAATCAAGATCGTGCAGTTGCGGTTGGAGAACACTTCGACGCGCATGCGACGCATTACAGCCGTCTTTTATGTGGAATGGGTGCTGGGGACAACCCGCGAGACGACTCAACTGTATCTCGTGCCTGAGTTTGACAGCGAGCGGCAAGCCATGCTGGTCCGCAACCCCTACAGCCTGGAATTTAGCGAGCGCGTGGCCTTCGCCGCAGCCAGCAAGCAATTGCACGGGGTAACCGCCGACCGCGCTTCGTTTCTCGGACGCACAGGCAGCGTCAGCCGCCCCGATGCGCTCCAGCGGATCGGGCTGAATGGCGCCGTCGAGCCGGGACTGGATCCGTGCGTGGCCTTGCAGGTGCACATGGACATTGGGCCGGGTCAATCGGAGGAGGTGTATTTCCTGCTTGGCCAGGGCGCCAATAAGCATGAAGCGCTCCAACTGGTCGATCGTTATCGGGATACAGCGCGCGTCCAAACGGCCTGGCAAACGGCGACGGAACGCTGGAACGATCTGCTGACCACAGTACAGGTGCACACGCCAGAACCGGCGATGGACCTCTTGCTCAATCGCTGGCTGTTGTATCCCACACTGGCATGCCGCGTGTGGGGACGCTCCGCGTTTTATCAGCCAGGCGGGGCGTTCGGTTTCCGCGATCAGTTGCAGGATGTCATGGCGCTCGTCGATGCGGCGCCCCAGCTTGCCCGCGAGCATATCCTGCGAGCAGCCCAGCATCAGTTTGAGGCCGGGGATGTGTTGCATTGGTGGCATCCGCCGTCCGGACGCGGCGTGCGCACGCGCTGCTCAGACGACCTGTTGTGGCTGCCGTTCGTCACCGCGCACTATGTCCGGGTCACCGGTGATGAATCCATTCTGAATGAGAAGGTGACATTCCTGCAGGCGGCGCTACTAGATAGAAATGAAGCGGAACGATACAGCATTTATCCGGTAGCGGGCGAGAGCGTCAGCCTGTTTGACCATTGCCGCAAGGCGATTGAAAAGGGCGACACCGCTGGCGCACATGGTTTCCCGTTGATGGGCAGCGGCGATTGGAACGATGGGATGAGCCGCGTGGGCATCGGCGGGACGGGTGAAAGCATCTGGCTCGGCTGGTTCCTGTATGCCACGCTGGAACAGTTTGCGGAGTTGTGCGCGCGCACTGGCAATCACACCGAGGCAACCATCCATCGCGCGCGCGCCGACCAGCTACGCGCAGCGCTGGATGCGCGCGCATGGGACGGCCAATGGTACCTGCGCGCATTTTACGACGACGGCTCACGCCTGGGCTCGGCCAGCAATTCGGAATGCCAGATTGACTCCATTGCGCAGTCGTGGGCGGTCCTTTCGGGCGCGGGCGACCCGGCTCGCGTAGCGACCGCAATGCAGTCCGTCGTAGAAAAACTTGTGCGGACGGATGACCAGTTGTTACTGCTTCTCACGCCTCCGTTTGCCAAGACCTTGCGCGACCCCGGCTACATCAAAGGCTATGTGCCCGGCATTCGCGAGAACGGCGGACAATACACGCACGCCGCGATTTGGGCCGCCTGGGCCTTCGCGGCGCTTGGCGATGGCGACAAGGCGGAATCCCTGTTCCAGATGCTCAACCCGATCCATCACGCCGACACGCCCGACAAAGTCGCGCGCTATAAGGTTGAACCGTATGTGATCGCAGCGGATGTCTATAGCGCAGCGCCCCATACGGGCCGCGGCGGATGGACATGGTATACCGGCTCGAATGCGTGGATGTACCGGCTAGGGCTGGATGCGATCCTGGGAATCCAGCGACACGGCCAGTTCCTGCAGATCAATCCATGCATCCCCACAAAATGGCCCGGTTACCAGGCGACCTATCGCTACAAAACAACGACTTACGATATCGCGGTAGACAACAGCGCGCATGTAAACAAGGGAGTGAAGGCGATTACGCTGGATGGTCACCCCCTGTCCGCGAACCAGGTCCCACTACTGGATGATGGGGGCGCACATAAGGTGCAGGTGATACTTGGAGCACCATAACCAGGCACGATAGCGCTACAGAGTCGCCGGTGTGATTGCCAGCACGCTGCGCGCCGGCGCGGTAGCAAAATAGCGCCGGTAGGCTGCCGTCTCTTTCAACAGATATTCGAGGTGATCCCTGGCAGCGGCCTGCATCCGCCCTGCCGCGTCGTCCTGATGCCGTTGCAACACGATGCCCGCGCGGATCGTCTCGACGCGTTGCCCGATCCGCGCCGCCATGCGGTTCAGCACAACAGGGTCATCAACCGAATCCCCATTGGTATCGCTCTTCTTCAACATCGCCGCAATCGCCGCTAACACAACCTCAACGCGATCCTGATCCGCGGGGGGCGACCCGGCCAACAGAACGACCGTCTGCGGCGCGACGCGCTTGAGCGCCTCCGCCAACTCCTCCGGGCCGGGTGGCGCGGTGACGATAACAAGCACGGGGCGCGCCTCCAACTGCACGCGCGTGCATCCCGCGCCGGCGATGGGGTTCAGCGCTGTCTCCTCCCACACCTGCAGGGTTGCAGTGCTATGCTCCTCGCGCAACCGCGCCATGTCCACCGCCGGATCCAGTGTCGCGCGCAGGTCGACGATCTGATACTGGTCGCTGGTGATTGGCGCATCGCTGCGCGGCGCATCGGTGCGCGGCGTATCCGTCAGTTCTTCGGCGGCGCTTTCGATGCGCACCACCTGCACCTGCATACGCCGCCTGCCCTTGTAGGTCTCGCGTTGCATTGTAAACAGCAAATCGCAGCGATCCGGCAGCCACTGGCCGCTGCTGCGCCACCACAAGGCTCGCTGCATATTTCCTGCGTCGTCCTGCAGGTGCACGGCCTGATGCTTGCCGTCATGGCCGATTGTCTCGATGCGCGCAACCTTAAGTCCCGCGCACTTGAGCAGCGGACGCGGGTTGCCCGGCCCGAACGGCGCCAGCCGCTCCAGGTCGTCGGCCAGGCGCAACGTCACGTCGCGCCAGTCCAGCACGGCATCGGGCTGAGCGGCGACTACGGCTTCTGTCGACGCATGCGCGGCCACGTACTGGTTCACGCCCTCGCGAAATGCGGCCACGTTCTCAAAGCGGATGGCAAAGCCCGCAGCCATCGGATGACCGCCGCTCGTCTCGATCAGCTCCCCCTGCGCTGTGATCGCGGCGTGAATGTCGATGTTGCGCACGCTGCGCCCCGATGCGCGCCCGATCTCGCCGGGTTTGACCGAGATCAGAATCGCCGGCTTGTCGTAACGGTTGGTGAGTGCCGAAGCCACCACGCCCAGCACGCTCGGATGCCACGTGGCGGATGTCAGGATGATGACCGGTTTGTGAACGAGAGCAGGGTTCTGCGCGGCCTGCTGGAACGCCTCCTCCTCCACGCGCCGTTGCACCACACGCCGCTCCTGGTTGAGCGCTTCAACCTTTGCGGCCAGTTCGGTCGCGCGCGCCTCATCCTCGGTGGTGAGTAACTCGACCGAGACCGCCGCGTCGCCCAGCCGTCCCACGGCGTTCAGGCGCGGGCCGATCTGAAACCCGATTGTCTCGGCGTCGACGGCAGAGGGCGCAATATTCGCCATCTTGAGCAGCGCCCGGATGCCGGGGCGCGGCGCCGCGCGCAAACGCGCCAGCCCACGCTGCAACAAATAGCGCGTTTCGCCGACCTGGTGCGCCACATCCGCCACAATCCCCAGCGCCACCAGATCCAGCAACTCCTCCCCTTCTCCCCTTCTCCCCTTCTTCTCAAACAGCGCCTCAATCAGCAAATACGCCACTCCCACGCCCGGCAGATGCGCAAATGGATGCTCAGGGGGCAGTCGCTTGGGGTTGATCACCGCGACCACGTCGGGTAGCGTCTCGCCCAGATCGTGATGATCGCTGACGATGACATCCAGCCCGATCTCCTGCGCGAAAGCAATCTCGGCATAGTCGGTCACACCGCAGTCGCAAGTGAGCAACACGCATACGCCCTGGTCGCGCGCCAGCCCGATGCCCTGTTTGTTCAGCCCGTGGCTGTGCTCGGCGCGGTTGGGGATGTTGTAATCGACAACGGCGCCGGCGGCGCGCAACCCCAGCACCAGCAGGCTGGTGGAAGTCTGGCCGTCCACATCAAAATCACCCCATACCCGGATGCGTTCGCCATTGTCGATGGCCGCGCATAGCCGTTCGACTGCTGCGCGCATGTCGGGGAATTGCTCCGGCGGCGTGGGGACATATAGGTTGGGGTCAAGAAACGCGCGCGCGGCTTCAATACTGGTGTAGCCGCGACGCCACAGAATCTCTGCGACGATTCGATGGCCGCCAATGGCGGCAGAAAAATCCTCTTTCAGGCGATCTCCATATCCCCTGCCATTCGCGGCAGAAAAGTCCTCTCTCAGACGATCTCCCTACTTATCATCAACGGTCAGCAGCACTTGACCTTGTTCCACTGCCTGGCGCGCCGTCACTTTCACGGCAGTGACAACGCCATCGCGCGGCGATTTCAACTCGTTCTCCATCTTCATGGATTCAAGCACGACTACCACCTGGCCCTTCTTCACACGATCGCCTTTCTGCACAGGCACGGTGACGATGAGCCCAGGCATCGGAGACTTGATGCCTTGTTCCCCGCCCACCGCAGCATACGCGCCAGCGGCCTCGGCCAGACGCTTGGCGCGCTCGTCGATCACGCGCACGGTGTACATCGCGCCATCGATCAGGACGCGCAACTGCTCGTCGCCTTCCTCGACCAGCGCCTCGTAGGACTTGTTGTC
This sequence comes from uncultured bacterium, assembly GCA_903921365.1. GTDB lineage: Bacteria > Chloroflexota > Anaerolineae > J036 > Brachytrichaceae > CAIXPS01. The sequence goes on from CAIXPS010000244.1 coordinate 20,920, forward strand.
TACCAGCAGCGAGTACAGGCCTTCCTGGTCAATCGCGCGGATATCGAGCTGATGGGTGACGCCGTCCTGCACTATCTCACCTTCACGTTCCACATCAACGATGTACGAGCGTTCGCCAACCACTGTGACATACTTCATAGAGAGGATAGTATCATACGGTCTCACAAAGAGCTACTATGAAACTACTAATTGCATCCAACAACGCGCACAAGCACCAGGAACTGCGCGAGATATTTGAGGCGCTTGGTTCACCCATTGAGCTGATCGCCCCGCGCCAGATCGGCATCGACATCGATCCCGATGAAAGCGCTGACACTTACGCCGGGAATGCGCTCCTCAAGGCGCATGGCTTTGCTCACGCGATCAAAACCGTTGCGCCCTCTGCCAGGCTGTGGGTGATCTCCGACGACTCTGGGCTGGAGGTGGACGCGTTGAACGGGGCGCCTGGCCTCTTCTCAGCGCGGTATCACAAAGCGGCGCCGGGCGGCGATGGCTGCGCCGCGCTGCTGGATGAACTCGCCAGCGTGGCCGACG
>CAIXPS010000245.1 GCA_903921365.1 uncultured bacterium
AAATAGTTGATGCAAGTATTATCCGAGTGCAGACCCGAGGCTCTGAAAGGCAATAAATCTATAGGGGCTGAAGCCCCAGAGGGTTTGCGAGTCCGTTGACGTTTGGTTGTGCTAACCTAAAATTGACCAGACCAAAGGGGTAGTGAATCAGAGACAATGCACACTCTAAATCAACCATAAATTTTATTCGAGAAAGATTTCCCCCTCCTGCGTCGTCTGAAGTAACGAAGAAGGCGCAAATAATTGTGGTGAAGGATGGCACTCAGGCCACTGTCCGGTTACCCGTTTTGCAAAGGTATCTGTCAGTTCAAGTTGGATAGTATACGAAACCGGAGTCATACTTGCGTGCGATGTGAAAGATGTCATATACAGGAGAGGTTACAATATGCAACGATTTGAAAATAATTTCAACAGGGAGCAGTATCCGAGAAATCGATTTGGAGCGTTCAAACATTACACAATGTCACTGGTTCTACCGGTTGTTGTGCTGCTCTTGGCCGGTTGTGCAACCCTCAGCAGTTCGAATTGGAGAGATCGCGTAAAAGCGCTCCAAGGTATTTCTGACCAGGCTGTTCTTGCACGAGTAGCAATTGAGGATGTGGACGCGAACGTTCGCCAGGAAGCCGTCGGCAGGATCAATGACCCTTCGACTCTGGTCATGGTCGCAATGCAAGCCAAGGATTCCAAAATATATGCGACTGCTGTTAATAAAATTTATGATCAAAAGGCGTTAGCCAGGATTGTCCTTGAGTCAGACGACATGAATGTACGATGTTTGGCGCTTAATAAACTCACTGATCAGACGACGCTTGGAAAGTTAGCGACCGAGGACCCTAATGCAAAAATTCGCAAGTCTGCTGTCGGGAAAAACGATGACCAGAAAGTCTTGGCCAGGGTGACAATGGAAGACAGCGATATTGATGTGCGAAAGGCGGCCATCGCTAGACTGAGCGATGAAAAAGCTTTGGCCACGGTAGCCTTGGGAGATAAAGACACGGATATGCGCATGGCGGCGGTTCAAAAGCTGCATGATCCTGCTGTTCTAGCCAATGCTGCTATTAGTGATGAGAGTCCCAGAGTGTGTAAAGCGGCCGTCGAACGGATTTCCGATCAACTGGCCTTGGGCAAGGTGACAGCCGAGGCCAAAGAATGGGACACCCGAAAACAGGCCTATGCAAAGTTGACCGACAAAGATGTTTTAGGGAAATTGGCTGCCGAAACCAATGACCCGGCTGTCCGTTTGGCGATCAACGTCCGGCTCGGAAAGATGACCTTGGACCGGGCCATTGCACAGGCTGCCGACAACACAACCCAAATGGGTAATGTTGTCGGCGCCCTGGCCCTTTCTGACCGTGATGATGCCATCTCCAGGGCTGCTGAGCAACTCTGCCATAACTACATCCGAAAAGGTGATGCATCCCGGATACCTGAACTAGCCCAATTACTCGACATGTACGGAACCAAAGAACTGGCTGAAGATTATCTCAACTGCGGTAATGACAAACTCAATATTGCCGGGAGAAATTGGGCCAATGCGCACGGTTACAACGTCGGCTCTGGTTACGGTTCGCATCGGGTTCGCTGGGGAGAGGGGCGGCGATAAGACGTACCTTCCCTAAGCGATTCAGCCTCGTAAGAGTAATCAAAGCAGTCGGCGACGGTTTTAACGTGCCGGAAGCCAGTACAGAGGAATCGAATGGTGAGATTTCCGAGGGACTGCCGGGGTCCAAGAGCGTGGCATGTAGTGAGAGAAGCATCAGGAACTTGGGAGACCC
>CAIXPS010000246.1 GCA_903921365.1 uncultured bacterium
ATGTGCCTCATCACCATGTCGCGGTGGTGTTTGGCGCAGGCGTGCGGAATGGGCTGCCGACGCCGATGCTGTACGACCGCGTTGCCAGCGCCGTCAGCCTGTATAAGGCAGGCGTGGTTGACAAGTTGTTGATGAGCGGGGACAACCGGTACATCGACTACAATGAGCCGGCAGTGATGCGCCGAACAGCAATGCAATTGGGCGTGCCCGACCAGGATATAGTTATGGATTATGCCGGTCGCAGCACTTATGACACCTGTTATCGCGCGCGTGATATCTTCGGGTTGAGTGATGTCGTGCTGGTGACGCAGCGTTTTCATCTGGATCGGGCTATCCTGACTTGCGATGCCCTTGGGATTAGTGCAGTGGGCTATGTGGCCGATCGGCAGGCATATCCGGTCAGCTTGACATGGAGCACGCTGCGTGAGATCCCTGCCACCCTGAATGCGTTTCTGGAGCTATACGTCACCAGACCCTTGCCGGTGCTCGGAGAGCGGATAGTTATTGATTAAGGATAGAGCGTAAATCAGATCCATGAGTGAGACAACACCAAATGATCGCGCCGCCGCGCTGGCGCTTGTAAAGGAATATACGACCGACCCCGCGCTGCTCCGGCATATGTTGAGTGTGGAGGCGGCCATGCGCGCTTACGCCGCTCGTTTTGGCGGCGACTGCGATCTGTGGGGCATCGTCGGCCTGTTGCACGATTTTGACTATCAACGCTGGCCGCTGCTCGACGGCTCCGGGCACCCGCTCGTCGGCGTGCCGATCCTGCGCGAACACGGCTGGAGCGAGGAGATCATCCGCGCCATCCTCTCGCATGCGCCCGAACTGACTGGGATACATCCGGAGAGCCTGCTGGAGAAATCGTTGTGCGCGGTGGACGAACTGACCGGGTTGATCGCGGCGGTTGCGTTTGTGCGCCCATCCAAAAACATCGCTGATGTACAGGTCTCCTCGGTCAAAAAGAAGTGGAAAGAGAAGGCGTTCGCAGCCGGCGTGCACCGCGACGAGATCGAACACGCCACAGCTGTCCTCGGCATTCCTCTGGACGAGCACATCGGTGTAGTTCTCAAATCGATGCAAGATAACGCAGCGGGACTTGGCCTGGACGGGAAGATATAGGAGAGATTGGAGAATAGAGAATAGAGATTAGAAACAGGAGACGATCTCGTAACCTCCAATCTCCAATCTCTCATCTCCAAATCACATGTTATCTACCTCCCACCTCCCCGGCTTTCAGCGCTGCCCGTCGTGCGAGTCGCGGATTGCGGCAGATGCAACCCTATGCCCGATCTGCGGGCATGAGTTCCCCGCGCCCCAACCCAAGCCAGCCCGCGCAGACGCGAATGTGGACGCCGATGCAGGCGTCGTCCGTTCTGCGAAGCGACCCCGGTTCAGCCTCGCGCAGTTGCCGTGGGGCGTGATTGGCGTTGTTGCGGTCATCGCCGCTCTGGCGATTGGCACACTGTTGCTTTTGCGCAACTCCAGCTTGCTGGCGCCGCCGATATCCAGCATCAAGGTCACGATGGCCCAGTCTGCCGCGCTGACGTCGCAGGCTAGCGCGACCCCCACGACGATTGTGCAGGCCACGAGCACGCGAGCCACAGTCGCGCCGACGTCTGTGCCTATTCCGCCCACACTGACGCCCATCCCGCCGACAGAGTACATCGTCAAATCCGGCGATACCTGCGGCGGCATCGCAGAGAAGAACAACGTGCCGCTCTCCGTTTTCCTGGCCTATAACAATCTCGACGAGAACAACTGCTTGATCCGCGTCGGCGATGCGGTCAAGATTCCACCGTCCACCCCGACGCCTGGGCCGTCGCCCACGCTGCCGCCGGGCGTCACCGCACAGCCTGGCAGTGCGGCTGAAGCGACGGTTACGCTGCCGCCACAAATCATTGTTCAGGTGAAGAGCGGCGACACGTGCGGCGATATCGCGGTGCGCAACCACGTGTCCGTGGCGCAACTGATACAGCAGAACAATCTTGATTCCAACTGCTCGCTCCAGATTGGTCAGGTGCTGACCGTGACATTCGCCACCCCGACGCCGTTCATGTCGCCCACGCCCATCATCGCGCAGACGCCGACGCCGCGCGTGGGGTTCGACGCGCCACAGATCATCGCGCCGCCCAATGAGGCGCAGATCACTGAGACCGAGGGCGTCGTCACGCTGCAATGGTTGAGCGTAGGGCTGCTCAAAGATAATGAGTGGTATGTGGTGCAGATTCAGCCGTCTGGCGCGCTCACCGTCCCGATCTACGAGACACGCGCCACCTCAATCAAGATTACGCGCGCTATCTTCGGCGACCAGCTCGAACGCTCATTTGCGTGGTGGGTGCAGGTCAAGCAGTTTCAGGGCAGCGATGCGGTTACGGGCGACCGCTCGTACACGCCGCTCAGCCCACCCAGCGTGGTTCGGCGTTTCACCTGGCGCAGACCGGTGATAATAGTGACGCCCACCCCACAATAGCAGAGAGATTGGAGATTGGAGAATAGAGACTAAACGCCATAAGTCGGAGTCCATGCCTTACAACGCACACTGCGAATCTCCAATTTCCAATCTCCAATCTCGATTCTCCAATCTTTACTTCCCTCCGACAAACAGCATGAGCGCCTGGTTGCTGAGGAAGTGGCCGCGCTCGGTCAGGCGGACGCGGTCAGGTGTAATGTCGAGCATGCCGAGGCGCAGACCTTCGCGCAGTTCGG
>CAIXPS010000247.1 GCA_903921365.1 uncultured bacterium
CTTCAGGCTTCATTCCGCCTTCAGGCTTCATTCCGCCTTCAGGCTTCATTCCGCCGACTGCTTTGCGCCAGGCGGCATAGCCATCGTTGGCCTGGTAAATATCCAACTCCCGAATGTTCGGGATATCCAGATCACGCAACAGAACGTGTTTTTCCATTACACAGTCCCTTTCAATTCATCAACCATCTTGTCAAAGCCATCAGGTGTTAGAGAGTAGCGATACTCGCGGTTCACCTGGGCCACCGGCGCGCGGTCACATGCGGCAATGCACATAACTGTGCGAAGCGTAAACTTGCCGTCTGGCGTGGTCTGGCCGGCGCGGACGCCCAGTTTGCGCTCGCAATGGTGGACAAACGCATCCGCCCCCTTCAACGCACAGGGCAGGTCGTCACACACCTCGATCACGTACTGCCCGGTCTTCTCTTCAAAGAACATGGTGTAGAAACCCACGACGGACTTGACCTCGGTTGGGTCAAGCGCAGTCAGGTCGGCCACCTCGCGGATCGCCTCGTCGCTGCAATAGCCATATTCTTCCTGCGCCAGATACAACAACGGCATTACGGCGCTGCGCTTTGTCGGATACTTGGACAGAATTATCTCAATGTCCGCTGAGCGTTTGTCTTTCAAAGTCATCTGTCAACCTCACCAAGGACGATATCGACGGAGCCAATGATGCCCACGATGTCCGCGATCAGACACCCCTTGCTCATCTGCGGAAGCGCCTGCAGATTGCACAGAGATGGCGCGCGGAAATGGACGCGGCGCGGCTTTGTGCCGCCATCCGAGGAAATATAGACGCCAAACTCACCCTTGCCGCTTTCCACCGAGAAATACACTTCGCCTTCCGGCGCTCTGAAACCTTCCGTCCACAACTTGAAGTGATGGATCAGCGACTCCATCGAGTAAGCAATCTCGTGTTTCGGCGGCGGCGCGATCTTGCGATTGTCGGTGATCACCGGACCGGGAGGCAGTTTATCGAGCGCCTGCTGAATGATCTTCAGGCTCTGGTAAAACTCTTCCATGCGGCAGCGATAGCGATCATACACGTCGCCCTTGCTTCCCACTGGCACGCTGAACTCGAAATGGTCATACGAAGAATAGGGCATGGCCTTGCGAACATCGTAGTTCACGCCGCTGCCGCGCAGCGAAGGCCCAGTCATGCCCCAGGCGATTGCGTCTTCTTTGCTGATGACGCCCACCCCAATGGTGCGCTCGCGCCACAGAGGGTTCTCTTTAAGCAGCTTTTCGTAATCCAGCAACTTGTCAGGGAAAACCTTCAGCACGTTCTTCACCGCGTCGACAAACCCATCCGGCACATCGCGCCACAACCCGCCGACGCGGAAATAACTAGCCATCATGCGCGTGCCCGATACCATCTCGAAAATATCGAGCAGCAACTCACGCTCGCGGAAGGTGTAGAGAAACATGCTCATGGCGCCGATGTCGAGCGCGTGAGTCCCAAGCCACACCAGATGGCTGTTCATGCGGGTCAATTCGTTCAGAATCACGCGGATGTATTGCGCGCGCAAGGGCACATCAACGTCAACCAGTTTCTCCACCGCGCCCACATACGCCAGGTTGCAGATCATCGGCGCAAGATAGTCGATTCGGTCAGTGACGACAATTGCCTGGGTGTAAGTCTTGTTCTCGGCGGTTTTCTCGATGCCGGTGTGCAGGAAGCCGATGTCCGGTATGCAGTTGATCACCGTCTCGCCGTCAAGCTCCAACAGTAGTCGCAACACGCCGTGCGTCGAAGGGTGCTGCGGCCCCATGTTCAGCAGCATATTCTCGCCCGTCAGCGCGCGCGGTGAAACCAGCTTCTTCAACTGGTCTAAGGTAATGTCGAGCTGGGTGTCGGCAGCGCTGACGACGTTCTTCGCCGACTCTTCTATCCTGACTCTTGGTTCTGCTTCGGATGTCGTCATAGCTTATTCTTGTGCGCGGGGTTTGTCCGCCTCCACACGCTCGCGGTTGAACGTGAACGCCACTTCCTCAACCTTCACAGGGTTCTCCTTCAGCAGCGGATGACCCTCCCATCCAGGCGGCATCATGATGCGCCGCAGGTCAGGATGGTTTTCGAAGTTGATCCCGAACAGGTCGTAGATCTCGCGCTCCAGCCAGTTGGCCGCTATCCACACACCGGCGGCCGTCGGGATGGATCGGTCGTATTCGCTGAGCATCACCTTGACCCGCACGCGGATGTTGCGCGATGTCGAATAAAGCTGATACAAAATAGCGAAGCGCGGCTCCTTCGGCAGGTAGTCCACGCAGGTCTCGTCGGTCAGCATGTCAAAGTGCTGCGCGTCGCGCAGATGGGTCAATACCTCGACCACGCGCCCTTTGGTGGTAATGAGCGTCACCTCATCCCTGAAAACACGAACGTCATTTACAGCGTCGCCCAGTGCCGCCACGGTTGCGTCCAGGTTCGCCGTCGTTACAGTTTGTTCCATACTAATATTGCGGCTACTGCCACTTTGTGAGCGGTTCTTTCTTAATCTTGTCTTGCAGCTTCAGAATGCCGTCAATCAGGGCTTCGGGTCGCGGGGGGCATCCTGCTACGTACACATCCACAGGCACTATCTCGTCAACGCCTTGTATTACGGCGTAGTTGTTAAACACACCGCCGCACGAAGCACAATCGCCCATTGCAATCACCCACTTGGGTTCGGGCATTTGATCATACAAATTGCGCAGCACGGGCGCCATCTTGCGACTGACGCGACCCGCCACAATCATCAGGTCAGACTGGCGCGGGCTGGCGCGCATCAACTCCATACCGAAGCGCGACAGGTCATAATTGCTCGCCTGTGTGCTCATCATCTCGATGGCACAGCAGGCTAGACCGAACAGCATTGGCCAGATGGCGTTGGTGCGGGCCCAGTTAATGGCCTTCTCCGCCGACATCGTGACAACGCCCATGTTACCCAGTTTTTGTTCCAAACCCATACATCAACCTCACGCAAAGCAGGCGAACGCTACTGCTTGTCCATGCTTTCCCACTCAAGCGCGCCCTTTTTCCACAACCAGATGTAACCAACGAGCAGCACACCAATGAAGACCATCATCTCGAAAAATCCGAACAACCCCAACTGCCTGAATGCCACGGCAAAGGGGTAGAAGAAAATCACTTCAATGTCAAACAGAATAAAGAGCACTGCGATCAGGTAGAAGCGCACGGGGAAACGGCGCTGCCCGCTACCAATCGCGTTCATTCCGCTCTCATAGGGAGCCACCTTTTTTGCGGCCTTTGCGCGGCGTTTTGGGCCGAAAACGACCGAGATCAGAATCACCAGACCCGCAACGGCTGTTGACAAAAATAGAAGGATAAAGAGGGGCAAATAATCAGACAATTCAGTGTGCATTGCTCACCAGTACTTAAGCCTCGCCAAACCCAGATTAATCGATTTGCGCATTTTATCACAAGCAACCTCTTTTATAAGCATCTTTTCTTTCGACCGCAGCCAAACCACATCGCAACCCACCAGCTTTCCGTGTAATGGCGAACAACCACAGTTATGCCTGTTGCTATGGTGAGAGCATTCTCACGATGCGTTCATTGCTCCTTATGAATTGAACCTTATGATGATTGGGCAAGCTTGGTTTGGTTTGTATCGAGAAGCGGACAATTATTTGATGTTATGTGGAGTGGCGTATGAAAAGATCGATTGCAATTATTGTGGCTGGATTTGTAACGACAGTGACAATCATGGGTGGGACGCTCGTGGCTGCACAGACAGGCGCCTTTACAAGCGTCTCCGCCTCCGTGCAACCAAATGGGGAAATTCGGGTATTGCATAACGACACTCGAAACCCTGCACCGTTGACGGATACTATTGAGATCAGATATTACACGGAGACGGAACAGCTTGACTCCCACGGCCCACCCGAAGTTGTCTTCACTGACACCACGAATGTCGGCGCACCCTTCGAGACAAAGTTGTACGAGGCGTACGAAAAACTGCGGGGGGGGATGGCAGATCAAGACGTCGACGGCGGTGATTGGGGCATCTCTGGAACGATGACAACCACGCATCACGAGCACGAAGTAGATGTGAATGACGGTATCCATATGTTCACCGACACAATCACCGGAACGCATCATCACGAGATTCATGAGATTAATGACGACGGTTTCAAAGGATTCACAGACACGATCACGGATACCTATCACCAAAGCGAGAGCGGCAGCGATCATGATTTGCATGTGTTAACCGACACGCTCACGCACACGAATCACCTGGACGTCAAAGATGAGCATGGCGGGGAAATCCACTTGGGTGACGAAAATCACAATATCACCGGCACCATCGATATTACGAGCACGCGCCACGGTGACAATAAGTCGGTTGATGTTTCGCGCCAGGGTCAGAACACTGGCCATGGCGGCGCAAATACCCGGCAAAACTCGGACAATTCAGGCAATAACAACAATCGGTCGGGGCAGGGGAATAACAGTGGTCGCGGAGATCGCAGAAAACCCTAGCTGACCTGTTCGTGCCCGTTCGTGATTGAGTGACTGACCAGCAGCCCTCACAGACAAGACGTTTGTGAGGGCTGTTATCATTTAAACACTTTTAATATCAACAGATAAACCTATGCGCGTATTACTGGCAGAAGACGATCATCGAATCGCAGGATTCATCACCAAAGGGCTGCACGAAGAAGGCTATCTTGTGCAGCATGTGTCAGACGGCGAACAGGCGCTCGAATATGCCATCGCCGATCCCGACATGCCGTTTGATCTGATCATCATGGATATCCTGATGCCAAAGCGCGACGGCTTATCCGTGTGCCGCGAACTGCGCACGCGCGGCATCCACATCCCCATCCTGATGCTCACGGCATTGGACACGCTGGATGACCGTGTCCGCGGTCTTGACAGTGGCGCAGACGACTACCTGATCAAGCCATTCGCTTTCCCCGAATTGATGGCGCGGCTGCGAGCATTGTCGCGTCGCATGCCGATCGCTGCCAAAACCAACATGATGCAAATCGGCGAGTTGATCCTCGACACCGTGGCGCATACCGCGAAACGCGGCAACCGCAGGATTGAACTCAGTTCGCGCGAGTACCACCTGCTGGAGTACCTCATGCGCCACAGCGGTCGGCCGGTCAGCCGCACCAGCATCCTGCAAGCCATCTGGTCGTTCGACTACGACGGGGCGTCAAATGTCGTCGATGTATATGTGGGGTATATTCGCCGCAAGATAGATCACGAGGGAGAGCCGCCGCTGGTGCATACGGTGCGCGGCGTCGGGTACAAGATATCGGAGTCCCCGTAGTGCTCGATTTCGTTCGCACCATCCGTTTTAAGTTGACGGTATGGTTCGTCGGTATTCTGGCGATCGTCATCCTCGCCATCAGCGCCCTGCTCTATATCGGCCTGCAGCGCGTGCTGCTGCAAAGCGTTGATGCCAACTTGCGCACCGCCGGTGTGCGCAGTGTGGCGCCCGCAAACGCTGACCAAAGCCTGCAGGAGCCCGGCTATCCGGATAACGAACAGAGCGATCAACTGCGCCGGCTGGTGCTATTGAGCAACACCCCCGCGCGTCTGTTGTCGCTGGATGGCGCGCTTCTCCAGAGCGATCCCCTCTTCCCGCGCGGTATCTCTATTACCATGGAGGCGTTGAACACCGCCAACCAGGGCGCGGCGCGTTTCGAGACGATTGAAGTCGGGCTGAGCACCTATCGCCTGTACACCGCCCCGGTGAAGGTAAACAACATCCGCACCGCCATCGTGCAGGTCGTTGACTCCATGGACGAGCAAATCAGAACGCTGGCGGGGCTGCGTTCGTTGCTAACCTGGCTGATCCCTTTCACCTTGCTCCTTTCCGCCATCGGTGGATCATTTCTATCAGGGCGCACCCTCGCGCCTATGACGCGCGTGCGCCGCGATGTCGAGAAAATCATCGAACAGGCCGACCTGTCGCACCGCGTGAGCACCGACTTGCCCGACGACGAGGTAGGACGCCTGGCGCGCACATTCGACCAGTTGCTCGAACGTGTGCAACAGGCGATGGAGCGCGAGCGGCGCTTCACCTCCGATGCCTCGCACGAACTGCGCAGCCCGCTCACCGTTCTGAAGGGCGAAATCTCCGTCGCGCTCAGCCGCGAGCGCCGCGGTGAGGAATATCGCGCTACTCTGGCGCAGCTTGAGCCAACGGTCGACGATATGATCCAACTCGTCGAAGACCTGCTGACACTGACGCGCGCGGCCGGGAACAAGCAGATTGTGTCCATGTCGCCATTAAATATCGTCGATCTGGTAACGACGATCTGTGATCGGCTGCAAGTTGTCGCCAATGGCAAAGGCATCTCGCTGCAACCGCAATCAGATCGCGCGTCGATGATCATCCTGGGAGATCGCATCAAGTTGCAGCGCATCTTCACCAACCTGATCGACAACGCGATACGCTACACACCCAAGGGTGGTAAAGTCGACGTCACACTGCATAACGAAGGGTACAGTGTTCACATCGATGTGCGCGACACGGGACGCGGCATTGCTGCCGAACATTTGCCGCGCCTGTTCCAGCGTTTTTACCGCGCGGATAATGACCGGGCGCGCGACAGCGGCGGAACCGGTCTTGGGCTGGCCATTGCACAGACCATTGCGCGCTCTCACGGCGGCAGAATCACTGTCGAGAGCAAACTCGGTCGAGGGAGTTGTTTTACCGTGGCGCTTCCGCTTGCGCCGAACCAGGATGCGTTGTCGCCGGCGCAGCCTGAAAATCGCTCGCAGAGCGCGCAGCGTGAGCTTCGCGAGTCCAGAGGCATACGCCGGCTGAAGAAGAAGTTAGATAAGGTCATCAATCCCATGCCAGTATCAGTACACACCTCCAGCAATGTCGCATTGCACGACCGCACCTTTCGCGCGATGAATACCGATGTCGCGCTGTACCTGTTAAGCGCCGATGCCCGTCACGCCAACTGCGTGCTCGATGCCGCCGAGTGGTTCTTCGTGCAGACCGAGTGGCGATTGAGCCGCTTTCGCGACAGCAGCGAACTATCAATGCTGAATCGGAATAGTCCAGCTCAGGTTTCGCGCGTCTTGTTTGAAATACTGCAACTAGCGGCCCGATCCTGCGAGGAAACCAATGGCGTCTTCAACCCGCTGATTGGCCCGGCGCTCATTGCTGCCGGGTATAACCGCACATTCGATGATATAGGCTCTGATTCCGTGCAAACGGGCCTGCTTGAGGCGACAACGACCGTCCCATCGTTCAGCGATTCAGTCGCGCTTGATCCGATTACCCGTCTGGTGACGCTGCGCAATGGGGCGCAACTGGACCTCGGTGGAATTGCCAAGGGCTGGGCCATCGACCGCGCTTTTCGGACGCTATCCAAACTGGGGCCGTGTTGTGTAAACGCCGGCGGCGATGTCCACGTCGGCGGGTCTTTCGAGACCGGCGGCAACGGTTGGCGCATCGATGTCGCCGATCCATTCGCGCCCGAGGACGGTTCCATCCCGGGAGTGCGCGCGGTGATGATGAAAGACCAGGCGATTGCGACATCTGGCATCATGAAGCGCCGCTGGATCGTTAATGGCGCGGAGCAACACCACCTGATCGACCCGCGCACAGCGCAACCCGCGCGCAACAACCTGCTCTTCGTGACCGCCATCGCCGACACAGCTATTCAGGCCGAAGTCGCTGCAAAGACGGTGTTCATCATGGGTGAGGAAGAAGGGAGCGCATGGGCTGACGCGCGCCGCATTCCGGTGCTGCTGATGTTCCGCAACGGCGAGTATCTGTGCAACGAGTACTTCCCAGCCGAGGCTTAAGAACGCCTTGTGATACTTGCCTCAGCTCATGCGCGCGATGCTGATGAGCGCCCGTTCCGCGCCGGAAATCGTGTCCTCAATGTCCTTGTCGCTGTGTGCCGAAGACATGAACCCGGCTTCAAACTGCGACGGCGCCAGATAGACGCCGCTCTCCAACATCGACTGGAAGAACACCGCATAGCGCTGTGTGTTCGCCGCCTTGGCGGTGCTCCAGTTGGTTACCGGTTCAGGTGTGAAGAACACTGTGGACATACTCCCGACCCGTTGCACTACAACAGGCACGCCGACGCTCTGCGCAACCGCCGTTATTCCTGCCCCCAGTTTGGCTGCACGCGCTTGGATGGCGCCCCATACGCCGGGCTGCTGCAGTTCGGATAGCGTCTCAATCCCCGCTACCATCGCCAGCGGATTGCCAGAGAGCGTGCCTGCCTGGTACATTGGCCCCGCTGGCGCAACCATCTGCATGATGTCGCGCCGTCCGCCATATGCGCCGACAGGCAAACCACCCCCGATCACTTTCCCCAGCGCTGTCAGATCGGGCGTGATACCGTACAGCGCCTGCGCACCGCCCGGATGAACCCTGAAGCCGGTCATCACTTCGTCGAAGATCAACAGCGATCCATACGCCGAGGTGATATCGCGCAGATCGCGTAGATATCCGTCTGCCGGCGCCACGACGCCCATATTGCCTGCGACTGGTTCGACGATGATGGCGGCAATCTCGCGAGGATAGTGTTCGAACAGTCGTTCCACAGCGCCAATGTCGTTGTAAGGCGCAGTCATAGTGTCTGCCACAGTCGCGGCTGGAACACCCGGCGAATCCGGCAGACCAAGCGTCGCCACGCCAGAACCCGCTTTCACCAGCAGCATGTCCGCATGCCCGTGATAACACCCTTCAAATTTAACGATCTTGCTGCGCCCTGTGAACGCGCGCGCCAACCGCAGCGCGCTCATCGTTGCCTCTGTGCCGGAATTGACGAACCGCAACATTTCGATCTTTGGCATGGCTTGTTGGATCAGCTTAGCCAGGTAATTCTCGCGCGGGTTTGGCGCCCCATAACTCGTGCCACGTGAGACGGCATCAATCAGCGCGGCCACGACGCGCGGGTGCGCATGGCCGAGGATGAGCGGCCCCCACGACAGCACGTAGTCGATATAGCGATTGCCGTCCACGTCAAACATATAGGCGCCCTGGCCGCGCTCGATAAAACGCGGTGTTCCGCCGACTGCGCGAAACGCCCGCACGGGTGAGTTGACGCCGCCAGGGAAAAGATTCAAGGCTTCAGTAAAAAGTTGCTGTGATCGCTCTGTATTCATGCTGTGTGTTCCGCCTGGGCAGTAGGATGGGTTTGAGTATAGGCCAGCGCCTGTGTGGCTGTCTTCTCACCAGAGGCAATGCAATCGGGAATGCCAATCCCGCGATACGCAGCGCCAGCGAAGAACAGCCCCGGAAGCGCTTCAGAGCAGCTCTCTATCGCACTCACGCGTTCGAGATGCCCCAGCGTGTATTGCGGCATCGCCATCGGCCAGCGGAATACGTAGTGCATTTGCGGTGGCGCAGTGATGCCCAGGACGCTGCGTAGTTCGTCCCGCACCATCTGTATCAATTCGTCGTCGGTCCGATTCAACACATCTTCCTGTCCGGCGCGACCGATAAAGGCGCGAATAAGCGCGAATCCTTCCGGTGCGCGATGCGGGAACTTTGTTGAGGTCCATGTGCACGCCAGCACCGGCCGCCCCTCGCTACGCGGGACGATATATCCATGCGCATCGAGCGGCACGGGCACTTGGCTCAGCGGATAGACAACCGACACCGTTGCCGTCGACGCGTAGGGAATCTGGCGCAACGCGGCTGCGGCTTGTGCGTCCAATGAACCGATAAGCTCAGCCGTGACAAACGCCGGCGTTGCCAGGATGACGGCGTCAACCGTCACGGGGTTATCACCTGCAATTGCCACTTCGTAACCCGTCTGCCACGGTATGCGTTTGACGCTTGTCACGCGCGTGCACAACCGAACATCGACATCGTTCAGCTCCGCCGCGATCTTTTCAGTGATCTCGGCGAGACCGCTTTGGAGCGTCAGAAATGCGGGCCAGCGCTTCGCCGGCTGTGTCGCTTTCGGCGTCGGTTTGGACCGGGCAGCCAGCATGCTTTTAATCAAACCGCCATAGTCCAACTCGGCCTTGCGCAGGTTCGGGAATGTGGCTGCCAGGCTGAGTTGTGCGCCATCACCCGCATAGATGCCGCTCATGAGCGGTTCAATCATCCGTTCATACACTTCGCGCCCCAGACGGCGCGACACGAACGATTGCAGCGATTCGTCCTCATCGGTCATGCGGGGAGGGATCAAGTATTCCAGTCCCATACGCAGTTTTCCGAAGGGCGAGATCAGCGGGTTTTTTAACATTGGCCCGAAACGCGAGGGAATCAACCCCGTCAGGCCTTCAGGCAATTGATGCAGTTTTCGTCCGCGCATGATGTAGGTGCGCCGGACTTTTCCACTGGTTCCATGCAGACGGCTCTCAAGCCCTAGTTCGCGACACAATCCCAGCCCGCGCGGTTTGTATGACAGAAAAGAATCCGGCCCACCTTCGATGACAAAGCCGTCCGCTCGCTGCGTTCTGATTTTGCCGCCCAGTTCATCGGCGCTCTCAATCAGCGTCAAATCGACATCGGCGTTGTGCTGACGTAGCTGCCGCGCAGCAGCCAGCCCAGTAATCCCGCCGCCGACAATGACCACCCGTTTACGTTGTTGCAGTGTCATAGCCAACCTGCCTGCTGTGCCTCATCACGAACCAAACCAGCTAACCCGGCAATCATGGCGGGCGCCGCATTGAGCATCTCAATGCGCTCAAGTTGCAGACCCAACGTGCGGGCTTGTCTTTGCAGCACCACGTCGATGTCGTATAGGATCTCGACGTGTTCGCAAACAAAGCCTATCGGCGCGATCAACACATTCTTTTGCCCAGCCGCCGCCAGTTGGGTGACCACCTGTGCGACATCCGGGCCCAGCCATGGATCGGGCGTCATCGCCGCCGACTGGTATGCGAAATGATGCTCGCCGTGGTATGAGCCGAGACGTTCGATAACGGCTGCGACTGTGGCCTGCAACTGTCCGGGATAGGGGTCGTTCCACGTCAGAATGCGTTCGGGCAGGCTGTGCGCGGTGAAGACAACAGGGACGCGCATTCGCGCGTCGGCTGGGAAATGCTGCAATGCAGTGCGGACGTGGTCCGCCAGTGCATCCAGGTATCCCGGCAACAGGTGCCACTGTTCAATCTGGCGCAGGGCAATAGGTGATTGCGCCTCATCGACTTTTTTGTAATAGACGCCGACGCTCATGCGCGAGTAATGCGGCGCCATCACCAGCCCGATGGCGCGATCGATGCCAGCGCCAGCCATTTCTGCCAGCACATCCTTGATGTAGGGATGCCAGTGCCGCATCCCAGTATACAGACGAAACGCCTTCTGCTCAGGATCAAGCGCGTTCTGAAGCGCCGAGGCCTGCGCAAGTGTCTTTTCCAGGATCGGCGAGCGCCCGCCAATCTCACGATAGCGCTCACGCACTTCCGCAATTGCTACCGGTGATGTCGCGCGACCTCCGCGCACATCCATCAGATACGGCGCCACATCCTCCAGTTTGTCCGGCCCGCCGTAGGCCATCACAAAAACACCAATGGGGGTCATAGTTGTATTGCCTCTTTGAACGTTAAGTTTTGAGTGAGGTCGCGGGTTGTTGCTGTGTATTCATGCACCATATCTACAACCGCCCTCACGTTATCAACCGGCGTTTCCGGCAGGATGCCATGCCCCAGGTTGAAGATGTGTCCTGGACGGCCAACCGCCTGCTGCAGGATCCGACGCACCCGTTTCTCGATTTCGTCTCGCGGCGCCAGCAACGCCACCGGGTCGAGGTTGCCCTGAATGGCAACGTCCGCGCCAAGCTGCCGCCATGCCCAGTCCAGCGGCGCCCGCCAGTCCACACCAATCACCGTCCCGCCTGCTGCTTTCATCTGCTGCAGGAAAGCCGATGCGCCGGTTGCAAAATGGATGGTTGGCACGCTGGTTAAGCGCGGATCGCAAAGGACGGCGCGTGAATACGGGAGCACGTAGGCCGTGTAGTCGTCATGGCTGAGCGCGCCAGCCCAGCTGTCGAATAGCTGCGCCACCTGTGCGCCGGACGCGACCTGACAGGCCAGATAATCGGCCACCACGCGCGCGAGCTTGCCCATGAGCATATGCCATGTGTCTGGCGCGTGGTACATCATCTGCTTCGTCTTCACATAGTTGCGCGAGGATCCACCCTCGATGATATAACTCGCCAATGTAAATGGCGCGCCGGCGAATCCAATCAGGGGGATGCGGCCCGCGAGTTCACGCCGAACGAGCCGAACGGTTTCCATGACATAGGCAAGCGATTCCATCGGCGCCACATCGTCACGCAAGACAACCACATCGGCTTCGGTGCGCACCGGGTTCTCGATGACAGGCCCCTCGCCCTCAGCAAAGTGCAGCCGGATGCCCATCGGGATCAGCGGGAGCAAAATGTCGGCAAAGAGGATGGCGGCATCCACGCCCAGCGATTTCACTGGCTGCATCGTCACTTCTGCAGCGAGTTCAGGTTGGCGGCATATCTCCAGCAAGGTATACCGCGCGCGTATAGCGCGGTATTCGGGCATATAACGCCCAGCCTGGCGCATAAACCAGATCGGCGTAACGTCGGCAGGTTGCATCGCGCAGGCGCGTAGAAACCGGGATGTAACGGGTTCAGCCATTATTCCCACAGCGCGAGCGTCTCCTCGGCAGAATGGTAAATCGCCATATGGAGCGGTGTGTCACGCTCGGTATAGCGGCGACCCTCGGTGCTGCGCAGCTCGTTAACCAGGTCTGAGAAGCGGGTCAGGTCATCCATCTCGTACACGACGACGAACTCCTGGTTCTGCACCCCGAAGGAATAGAGCAGCAGCTGGGTAATGTCCTCGTACTGTTTGCCGATGCGGATATGCTCATTCATCATGCCCTGCCGCGCTTCACGGCTCATCATGTACCAGCTTGTCGTCTTGACGAATGGGTACGCGACCAGATAGGGCTTCCGCTCCGTGCTGAATGGGTCAATCTCCTGTGTAGAACGTGTCTTTGTATACTGGGAGGGTCGCGTATAGCCCCACAGCACATCCACTGGATTGAGATAAGCGCGATAGGGGTTGATCGCGCGCGCCAGCTTGTCAAAGAACGCCGCTGTATCGTATGATGCCACGATAGGCGCTGCAGTCCAGAGCAGCATATCGCTGCCGCTCTCCGCAGGTGATACCTGGTAAAGGTTCACCATCGGCACGCTGGCGCGCAAAGCACGCAGCCATTCCCGGTGCAGGTCGGCGCGCGCGCCAGGCGCAAGCGCCCAATAAGCTTCTTTCCAGGCATAGAACCCGAAATGGCTCAGGGTTCGCGGTGTTTCTTCAGGCATTCTTCACTCCTCTTTCCTTTGGTTCATAGATACACACAGGGTCGCTTTCGAGATAATCACCGGTCAAAGCAAATGCCCTGCCGCGTTGTCCGCCGCACACCACGCGATAGTCGCACCGTCCGCATTTGCCTTTGAGCAGATCGGGATCGCGCAGCGCTTTGAACGTTGGATGATGGCGATAGACTTCCACCACATCGCTGTCACGCACGTTGTCAACCGGGATAGGCAGGAATCCGGATGGCATGATGTCACCGACGTGAGAGACAAACAAAAAGCCGCGCCCATCGTTCACGCCTTTCACGGGTCGGTTCAGTCCATCAGCATACTGGAAACCCGCGCCACGAATGTCGGCGCCATGCGCGTGATCGTGGTCGCTTACTCCTGCCTTCTGTGCCTCTTCCCGTTTTCGTTCAATGGCGACCCGGCGATACATTGGCGCCGCCGTCGTTTTGATGTCAAACGGCGCGGTCTGGGCAAGGTCATACAGCCAGTTGAACAGGCGCTCGTGTTCCTGCGCCGAGATCATGTAGCGCGCCTGTGCGCGCCCGGTGGGCACCAGGAAAAACAGACTCCATTGCACCGCGCCGATCTCCTGGAGAAACGCCACCATCTCAGGCAGGAGGTGCTGGTTGTGGTTAGCAACCGTCGTATTGATCTGCGCCGCCAGCCCGATTGATTGGGCAGCGTGCGCAATCGCCCTGGTGCGTTTCCATGAGCCGGGCGCCTGTCGAAACCCGTCATGGATTTCCTCGGTTGGCGCATCAAGACTGAGCGCAATACGCCGTATTCCGGCTGCCTGCGCCTGTTGCAATCGTTCGACCGTTGGCAGCGCAGTGGCCGTGGGTGTGAGCGAGCAACGCAATCCCTGGTCGGTCGCATACTGGATTAACTCAAACAAGTCCGGCCGCATCATAGGATCCCCACCCGTGAAAATGAGTATCGGGTTGCCAAACGTTTTGAATCGGTCGATGAGATGCTTCGCCTCGCCAGTCGTTAATTCCCGGCTATCACGGTGATGCTGCGCATTCGCCCGGCAATGGATGCAACTGTATGCGCAAGCGCGCGTGACTTCCCACGCGATTGTGAACGGCGCCAGATCGAAATCGGCCTCAATCATGTGTTGATCGTGACCGTGGCGCTCGCGGGCAGCGTCGGGTGCAAGTTTCATATGAGCCATTGGGCAGCCTCCTTGGCATGATAGGTAATGATGAGATCGGCGCCGGCGCGCTGGATGCCTGTGAGCGTTTCAAGCACCGCCTGCTGTTCGTTCAACCAGCCATTCGCCGCAGCCGCTTTGATCATGGCATACTCACCGCTCACGTTGTACGCAGCCAGCGGCAGCGCCTCAAAGCGCTCGCGGATCATGCGGATGATGTCGAGGTATGCCAGCGCCGGCTTGACCATCAGCATATCCGCGCCTTCCGCCACATCCAGGGCGGTTTCACGCAGCGCCTCGCGCGCGTTAGCCGGATCCATCTGGTGGCTGCGGCGGTCGCCAAATTTGGGGGCGCCCTGCGCAGCGTCACGGAACGGGCCGTAAAAAGCTGATGCGTACTTGGTGGAATACGACAAGATGGCAAGATGCTCGAAACCGCGCGCATCAAGGCCGGCGCGGATGGCGCGCACCATCCCATCCAGCATGCCCGACGGCGCCACGATGTCAGCCCCTGCTTCGGCATGCGATACGGCTACATCCGCCAGTATCTTGAGCGTTTCCGCATTTAGAACATAACCCTCCGGCAGATGTGGATAAGGTCGCAGATCGCCGCCCGTGTTTAATACACCGCAATGACCATGATCCGTGTACTCGCACAGGCACACATCCGTAATCACGACCATCTCCGGCACAGCTTTCTTGATGATCGTCACCGCTTGCTGCACGGCGCCATCCGGCGCGCAACTCTCAGTTCCGGTTGCATCCTTATGATCCGGAAGGCCGAACAAAAGCACCGCCGGGATACCCAGTCGGGCAATCGATTCTGCCTCAGCGGCCAGCAGATCGGGCGACCATTGGAATACACCCGGCATGGACGCTACTTCACGCTTCAATCTCTGCCCATGCGTCACGAACAGCGGGTAGATGAAATCACCTGCGGAGAGGCTGGTTTCACGCACCATCGCGCGTATCGCGGGTGAGATGCGCAAGCGTCGCGGCTGTGCTGCCGCGCCAGCCGTGAGTTCCCGGGAATGCGCTGTCAAGTGTGTCATTGTTTATACTCCTGCGATTGCTGAGCCTGTTGAAAATGGTTGACCAGCGCCTGCACAAGCCCGTCTGTCGTGTACTCACTGGCGACGATATTGACTGTGAAGCCCAGATCACAAGCAGTTTGCGCAGTGATGGGGCCGATGCACGCGATAACAACCCTCCCGGTCGACATAATATGGCCAGCAAGATATACGAAATTACGCACCGTGGACGAACTCGTGAACAGAATGGCATCGACGCCCTGCCGCAATTCGGCAAGCGCGCGTGGATCTGGCGCCGGGGAAACCGTGCGATAGGTAACAACCTCATCCACGATCGCGCCCCGCCGCCGGAGTTCAACCGCCAGCGCTTCGCGCGCGATCTCCGCGCGCGGCAGCAGGACATGTTTACCATCGACATCGCCGATACCTGCTGCTATCGCCTCCGCGATGTATTCGGATGGGACAAAGTGCGGGACTATACCGCGTTCCTCCAGCGCCCGCGCGGTTGCCGGGCCGATGGCAGCCATCGCCACATCCCGCATGCGGTTTGTGGGCGCGTCTGTGGCCTCCATGCGTTGCCAGAATGCGCTCACGCCGTTCACGCTCGTGAAGATAATCCAGTCATAAACATCCACATGAGCAATGGCTTGATCGAGCAGGATGGGATCATTAATAGGTGCGATCTCGATAGCTGGCAGCGCGATGGCCTGTGCGCCCAGTGCCGTGAGCCGGCTTAGCAGCGCATCTGCCTGCGCGCGCGCCCGCGTGATCAGCACGCGGCGACCTTGGAGTGGAAGCATCGTCGTCACGATAGTGCGCCCGCACCCTTTTTAAGAGCTTCCTGCGCAAGTTCAGAACCTAACTGTACCGGGTCAACGGCTTCACCCTTAACACGAATCACCGACGTCCCATCCGACGCCGCAACCAGACCGGTCATGCCGAACCAACCAGGCCGTTCGGGTAATTGATGCGCAAATGCCGCCACAGGGGCAGAGCATCCACCTCCAAGGAAACGCAGAAAACAACGTTCCGCAGTAACCGCCGCTCGCGTGACTGGGTCGTCAATGACCGCCAGCAACAGGCGCGTCTCTTCATCCTCGGATCGAGATTGCAGGGCAAGCGCCGCCTGTCCGGGAGCGGGCAGCATCAACTCAAAGGGAAGATATTCTGTGACATGGTCTTCCAGACCAAGCCGGTTCAGCCCTGCCGCGGCCAGCACGATTGCGTCATAGTCACCCTGCAGTGCTTTGCGAATGCGGGTATCGATGTTGCCGCGCAGCGGCAGGATCGTCAGGTCGGGACGCTCTGCCTTTAATTGCACTGCGCGACGAGGGCTCGATGTGCCGACACGCGCAGACTGTGGGAGTCTGGCGAACTGCCAACCTTGCGCTGATATCAGAACGTCGCGCGCATCCTCGCGCGCCGCGATCGCAGTGAGAGCGAGATCGTTTGAACCACCGATTGGCAGATCCTTCAGCGAGTGCACGGCAAAGTCAATATACCCCGACCGCAACGCTTCTTCAAGTTGCTCCGTAAAGACACCCTTCCCGCCGATTTCGGGCAATGACTGGGTGAGGTTACGGTCACCCGTGGTGGCAATGATTACCGTCTCACAGTGAAGGTGTGGCCACGCTTCCTGCAACCTGTCGATGATCTGTTGCGTCTGGCGTTTGGCCAGGGGCGATGGGCGTGTGCCCGCTTTCAGTGTTTTCTTCTTTGGCATTTCCATCATCGTTCGTCCTGGCCTGGCGCCTGCCACGGTTCGTCAGCGTTAAGCCCAAACAGGTATCGCACCGAATTGGCATATTCGATACCTTGTCCATCATTCGCCGCGTCACGCAGTCGAGTGGTCGGTTCATGCAACAACTTGTTTACCAGGGCGCGCGACATGCCCTGGATATACTCGCGAGTTTTGGCGTCAAGGTCGGGCAGATGACGCAACGCCCGTTCAATCTCATGCTGACGAATGGTTTCGGCCTGCTTGCGCAGATCCGTTATAACCGGGTGAACCTGCGCGCCCCGCAGCCACCTGGCAAACTCGGAAAGTTCGTCGGTCACAATCGCTTCAACAATAGGCGCTTGCGCCTGGCGGTCTGAGATCGATCGATCAAGATGCGCCTGCAGGTCGTCCAAATTAAAGAGACGCACACCGTCAACGTCGCCCGCCGCCGGCTCGATATCTCGCGGCATGGCAATGTCGATCAGCACGAGTGGTCGATCCGGGCGTGAATGCATGGCTTGTTGTATGTGACCGTAGAGAATGATGGGCCGCGGCGCGCCGGTGGATGTAATGATCATGTCGGCCTTACCGATGGCCTGGCTTAACTGTGATAAGTCGCATGCGACGCCGTCCCAGCGTTGCGCCAGGGCGACGGCATGCGCATGAGTGCGGTTTGCCACCGCCAGCCGCTTGATGCCGCGCGCGTGTAAAGCCTTGATGACAAGTTCAGCCATATCTCCCGCGCCGACGACAAGCACCTGTGCATCAGATAGAGTTGCCGTCCCCATCACCTGCTCCGCCAGGAGCACCGCAACCGAACCGACGCTGGACGGGTTATGACCGATCGTTGTTTCCGTTTGAGCGCGCTTACCAACGCGGATCGCGGCGCGAAAGACCGTGGAAAGAACAGGGCCAACTGAATCTGTCGCAATGGCGGCCTCGAATGCATCACTCACCTGGCCGAGGATCTGTGATTCGCCTAGCACCATCGACTCAAGACCTGCGGCTACCCGGCACAAGTGCCCTACGGCATCCATACCATCATACCGATTCACATACGGCTCAAATTGTGCGGCCTGAAGACCACTGAGTTCAGATGTAAAGCCCGCTAATGCACTGAATGAGTCGCCAATGCGATCATCGTGCGTTGCCAGGTAGAGTTCCAGCCGGTTACAGGTGGAAAGGATCGCCATCTCTGCGTCTGCGCTGATATGCGCGCGCCTCCACTGGCGAAATCGGCTTAGTGCACTGGTCACCCCTTCCTTACCGAGTGATAGTTGCTCGCGCAGCTCGATTGACGCCGTGCGATATGAAATGCTCAGGCTGAGAATAGTCATTGCTTGGATTGACCGTCGTACACGTTCGCAACTGCCAGTTGTACTGCGTTGAGTAATGTGTTGATTTTCTTGAGAAGCCGGGCGTTGCTTTTAGACGCCGTGTGCGCCACTTCAGGCACCAGGATCGCTGCCTCAAACATGGCGTCACGGAAGGACATCGTCGCTTCCAGCACCTCAGCCATCGCAAGACCATGTTCCATCGCGCTGTGCGCGTACTGCTCGCCAATCGCGCGTGCTTCACCAATGAGAATCTCGCTATTCTCATCGGACGAAATGTACTGAAGAACGATAGCCATCAGCCGTCGTCCGAGTTCCCTGCTTTGTTGACGATCACCTTCTCCGTACGCCTGCATCCACGCCGATTGGCGATGGGTTTGGATCACTTCCTGAGTATGAGCAGCGGCGCTTTCGGCCCACATTTGCTCGGCGCGCGGCAGAGGGCTCAGACGCAAGCGTTCCTCAGCAAACCGTTTAAGTTCCGTTACGGCGAAACGCCGGTGACCTCCGGCAGTCAGCATGTAGCTGATGTCACTCGCATCAGCCCATCGACGCAAGGTAACCGGATGTATGCCCAGATAGTGTGCGGCTTCGCCCAAACCGAGCCAGTCCTTTTCCGATGGATTTTCAGTCATTAATGCTTCTCTGATGTGCTTATATGTAATCAAATCTAAACAAATCTATCACCCCGGCGCCGTTTTGTCAATGTATATTTGGTGTACGTTGGGTGTACGGTGCCTGCCTTGATATCAGAATCACACCGTGAATACGAGGTGAGTTTCTACTGTGAGCGCTGCGATCGAATGCTTTCTAAATGGCTGAGGGGAAGCACCGTGATGTTTTTATCTACGGGATAAGTCTCATGACCCGGGTAGACAACCCAGTACAAGCTCTGGATTTTGCAACCGGCGCTGATCTGGGAAAGACTCCATATTAAAGAAAGTGGCTTTCCGGTCTGCTGCAAGCTCACGCGCAAGTGTTGTCTTACCGCATTGGCGCGGTACCAGAAGAGCGGTAATCGGCGACCGACCCGTCGCCGTCAATAGCCTGTTCAGGTAGTAAGACCGCTGCAGCACATCTCACATCAATTGTTGCCTACTTCTGGTGACAGGCTTCGCACACGCCGCGATTGGCAACCCGCAGTAGCGCACTATCGGTGGTATTGGTATTGCCAGGCAGAACATCAACGCCCGTTGGTCCACCGTTGGCAAAGCCAGCCATGGCAGCCGAACTGCCATGCGGAAGATGGCATGTCTGGCACACAACGAGGTTGTTCGTATTCGTGCCCGTGATGAATTGGCTTGCCAACGGCAACGTCACCGTTACTCCACCATTGCTACTCCATCCGGTTGTTTCCAGAAAAGTATTGCTGGTTATCATGTCTACACGGTGCGCGTATCCACCATGCTGTGCAACCGTTGCATCCGAGCCCGATCCGGGGGTTGTGACATGGTACGCACTATGGCACCCATCACAAATAGAGCTCATATCACTAAGCCAGTGTTCCTTGCCGTAATCCTTCGCGGCGCCTTCGTCCGTAACGGTGACGGTAATGGGAATGGTGTTAATACTGGTATTGATCATGCGGTAGTTGGTCGAGCCATGCGGGTTGTGGCAAGAGGAACACTTCAGGCCGCTGGTGATTGCGCGCCGCACGCCGCGGCTGGGCGTTAATGCCACTGTGCCGCTATAACCCCACGCGGCTATGACCAGTCCCGACGAAACATCGTGTTTGGATGTAACAGGTAGCCGGTTGTATTTGTTGAAACCGCCTCCGATTAGCGAACTGTTGACGGTGTTGCTTAACCCGGTAGTAGAGGCGCTCCGAGCCGTATAGATGCCGTCGTTCACGTTCGTATTTGCCCCGGTGGAGCCTGCGCCGTGGCAGGTCATGCACAAGTCGTATTCGGTCTCTACGGTCAGCAAATTCGCGCCTGCCGCCGTGTGCGCGCGATGGCATCCTGCACAGGCGTCAGTCGTCGTGGTGTAGTCGCCATGCGGCCCGCCGTTGGCTTTGGCAATTGAGGCTATGGCTATCGTCAGGAAAAACGCCGCTGCGCAAACAATTAAGAATTTTTGTGACACCTGTTGCTCTCCTGTATTCGTTGTCGTTATCGTGAGTAGCTAAGTGGATTGTGATCCTTGCCGTGACAACTGAGGGCGCAACTACCGCCATTAGTCGTCGGTATGTAAGCGGACTGGCTATTTGCCGAACCATTGGGTGTGACGACGCTGAGATCAAAATTGATCAGATAGAGCTGCTCGCTGCCATGCGAATTGTGGCACGCATAACAACTTGCGCCTTTCTCAGCAACATGCTTGGAATGCAGGTTATCCGTTCCAATGCGGAAATTCGTATCAGCGCCTGATCCGGATCCGGCGTACGTTGAATAATTGTGACATTGAAAACACACTTCTTTTGAGTTGGGTGTTTGTCGCGCGTCTATGCTGGTGTAATTCGCGCCGCCCTTCAGAATGTGCAAGTTCGACGAACCGTGCGGGCCCAACCCCTGCGTCGCCGAATCCGGATTGTTATGACAACTGCTGCAATAGATCATACTGGCGCTTGACATTCCCGAACCCGCGGCCCAGCTTCCCGCGGGAATATTCTGATTGACCCCCTGGGCCGTCACCGGATGAAAGCTCGCATTGTTGGGGTTGAATTCGCGCGCCATATCGCGACTGTCGAGTATCTGGTTACTATTCGGGCTGGTCAGCTTTGGCAAACCATTAGCAACATAGTCCGCGCCGTTCCACCCATCGGGCAAGTAAGAAGGCAGATACGTAAAACTGGAATGACACTTAAAGCAGACCTGATATTCACGTTCCGCCTGGGTCATAAAGGTGTATCCGGCCGGTAATCCTGCGCCTGTCCACGACGCATCAACGCCAGATGTGCCGTTCATCACCTGCTGTAAAAATGGCGCACTGGCCGAGCCGCGCGTGGCTTTGTGCGGCTCGTGACAATCCTCACACTCGACATGGCGTTTCGCAGCGCCAAACTGGTCAAGGGAAGACTCTAAAGCCTGGTGAACGCCGCTCGTGGCGGCGACATCATGTTTGAAAAATCTCGTAGCCGTGTTCGTGTTATTGACAAAGGCTGGTTGAATGTTTGTGCCGGCAAATGGATTTGAAGCTCCCGCCGCGGTGTGGCAGGCAAAACACACGTTCTCTTCGAGTGCGGCAGTGCGCAAAACGGTTCCCTGGGCGGTGTGTGTGCGATGGCAGGCGGCGCAACTGGATGTCGAAGTGTCGTAACTCACATGCGGGTCGTTGGCCGATGGAATCAGTGTGGGCGCAGGGGCTTGTGCAATTGGCGTGGCCATGGCATACATATGCACAATGATTCTGCCCGACGGCGTTGAGGTGAATATCGGAGTCGCGGTGACAACAACAGTCGGGCTGATCTCAATATAGGCAGAGATCGTGGCTGTCGCAGTCAGCACAAACCATGGCGTGGCCGTTACATAAGGTGTGGCAGTCTCGGCCGTCTGAGTGACCACCATTGTCCCACTGAAGACAGGCGTTGCCGTCGGAGTTGCGCTTTCTGTTGGGCTGGGTGTCGGCGTCGGAACGACGCTTGCGGTTGGCGTAGCACTTTCCGTCGGGCTGGATGTTGGCGTCGCAACAACGCCTTCTGTTGGCGCGGGCGTTTCTGTTGGGCTGGATGTTGGCGTCAGAACAACGCTTTCTGTTGGAGGAACCGTCGGCATTTGCGTTGGAGTTGCGATTGCCAGATCAGGCGTCGATGTGCTTGTGGCAACCAACGTCGGCGTCGCTGTGGCGGCTTGATTGACAATGGCGCCTGGCGTCGCTGTCAGTGCGAGCGTGGCAGTAGGCGTCAACATCAGTGTGGGTGTTATCGTTGATGTTTCAGCGCCAATCGCCGCCATACGCGGCAGTGGTTGAGCGGTGATTTCCTGCATCATCGCCGTATAGATCGTCCCGGCAAATGCAAACAGACATACCATGACTGCTATCAATAGATAGAGCAGTCGGTAAACTGTAGAGTATCTGCGGGACATGTTCATGAACCTCTTTTGATCTCGCGTTGTGTCTTTACTGAAGTGCTTATAACGCATGAAAGAGCGAAATGGAGGGCAGGATCGTCAATCCAGCGCCCTCCCATTTCACTGCAGTCACCTTGTCTACTTCTGGTGACAGGCTTCGCACACGCCTCGGTTATCTGCGCGAAGAAGCGCGCTATCGCCTGAAGTGGTATTACCAGGCTGGACGCCGCTGAGTGTTGGCCCGCCATTAGCAAAGCCTGACATGAGTGACGAACTGCCATGCACCAGGTGACACGTCTCACAGACGATCATCTTGTCATCGGCCGTGAGCGTGCTCGTGACATACTGACTTGCGAATGGCAACGTCACTGTGACGCCTCCACGCATACTGATACCAGTGGTCGCAAGGTAGGATGCCTTGGAAGTGGTCCGATCTACGCGGTGCGTGAAACCACCGTTTACTGCAACCGCCGGATCCGATGCCGAGCCGGAGGATGTGACATGATAGGATTTATGACAACCGTCACAAGCAGTGCTGATATCAGCGCTCCAGTGCTCTGCGCCATAATTCTTGGCGGAACCTTCATCTGTCAAAGTGACGGAGATGGCAACTGAATTGATCGTGGTATTCATCATGCGGTAATTGGGCGAGCCATGGGGATTGTGGCAAGAGGAGCACCTTAACGCACCACCGCTCATCGTGCCCAACGCACCACGGTTCGTGCCGCTGATACCCCATGCACTCGTAATTGTCTCCGATATGACGTCGTGCCTGGATGTAACCGGCGATCCTTTGTACGTGGTAAAACCACCTGCGATCAAATCTGCATTGACCGCAGTGCTGGTGGTGCCGTTGACATTTGGATTGCGAGCCATATATTTACCGTCATTTACATTTGTGTTTGCCCCGGTGCCGCTTGAACCATGGCAGGTCATACACAAGTCATACTGAGATGTTGCTGCCAGCAACTTGGCAGCCGGCGCGGTATGCGCGCGATGGCATCCTGCGCATGCGTCAGTCGTTGTGGTGTAATCACCATGCGGCCCGCCGTTGGCTTTGGCAATTGACGTTATGGCTATTGTCAAGAAAAACGCCGCTGCACAAACAATTAGAATTTTTTGTAACATGTATTGCTCTCCTGTATTTGCTATGTGGTTAGAATCTTGCGATGTAGTCGATCAATTAAGCGACTGAATTTGTACCCAGTTGACGTGGCACCTCCTGTTGGCAAAACCAGTTGAATTGGTTCAAGCAATTCCTCACTCCCAGCGCGAACATCAATACGACCACACTTGAATGCGGTTATTGACGCGATCGGCAATGTACAGCTTCCCGTTACCCGATAAGGCGACATCGTTTGGATAGTTGAATTGCCCATCTCGCTGCCCTTCTTCTCCAAACGCATATAGAAAGACCGGGCGGTCGCCAGCAACGTTATAGACTTTCACGTTGTGATCAGTGGCATCGGCAACAAACAAACGATCCCTGCCGTCCATGTAGGCGCCGTGCGGAAGACCCACACCGCCCGCGCCAGCTCCCTGTCCGAAGAAAAACACATATTGCCGGTTAGCGTCCCAGACAGTGATGCGACCATTGTTGCTGTCAATCACATAGATGCGCCCCCTGGCGTCCACCACGACATCGTTGGGGAAAGTCAACTGGCCGCTTCCGTTCCCAAACGCGCCAAAGATATCGGGCTCCAGCGGGAGGACGGCCCTGGAAGTGGCGGTTGTCAGACCAGCGGGGTAGACCAGCACCCGACTTTCCTGGTTCCCAACATCCGTGACCAGCAATCGACCATCCGGCGCAATGGAAATTCCCAGAGGCGACCAGACTGCCTGGGTAGGCGGGGGCGCCACCTTCCATTCTGATTCCCCGCCCAGCTTGTATTGCACTCCGGACATGAAGATGTTGTAGTAATAGATGCTGCCTGCGGGTAAACTACCCGCTTGCTTCAGGACATACCCGCTCAAGGTCGTGTTGCTATCAAGAATCGTGTCCAGGTAGTCGCCGTCGCCGTTATAAATGAAGATGGCGTGCTGCAACCGATCCGTCACATAGACACGCCCAAGCGCATCCACTGTGAGATATACCGGAGCGCGTTCACTGGGAGACGAAGTAGGCGGGGCAAATTCCCGGATCAGCTTACCGCTGTCCGTATCCAGCACCTTGACCTGGCGATCGCCATCAATCTCTGCCACATAGAGCTTCGTCCCGTCCGGCGATACTGCCACGCCCATCGGTTGATTGACGCCGTCAATGGAAAACAGATAGTGCGGCGGATAATCCACTCGCACCGGCAGAAGGTCTGGTATGGGCTGGCGACGCTCCGTATAGAACACAAACAGGAATATGATACCGAGAGTTAAGGTAATGGCGATGCCCAACAGGATGAGAAGCCTGCGCCGACGCTTCAGTCCTGCGGGGGATTCCTGCGCCGGCTGGACTGTGTCAGTGGTCACGCCCGTTGTGTCGGACGACGGCGACGGCACAGGATCAGGAGTTGCTTGCGGTGGAGTTGTCATATCACTCTTGTTCTTTTTGCGTGTTTTTCATGCGTCCGAAGGCCTGCTGAATGCCGATGTTATTTGGATCCAGTTGCGCCGCTGTCTGAATCATTTTGTAGGCATCTTGTATTCGGTTCAGCTTCTCGTACGTCAACGCTAGGCCGAAATACGCCTGGGCATTCGCGGGGAGCGTCTTGACGGCATACTCCAGATCCGTCTGCGCCGTCTTGTAATCCTTGATGGAGAGCGCCTGTAGCCCGCGCGCGCAAGCGACGTTATCCAGTTGATTGAGCGCTGTGTAGGTATCGATCAGCCCACTGTAAGCCTCAGTGAAATCCGGAACAAGCCGCGCCGCGCGGTTATAGTAGTCAACCGCTTTCTCGTATTGCTTCGTAGCCTGTGATGCCAGCCCGGCCTGATACAACGCATCCGCATCCGTTTTGTCGATTTTCAATGCCGACTCAAGCGCCGGAAGCGCCTTGTCATGCTGTCCTGCTGCGTTATAGTTTTGCCCCAGGAAGTAGTAAGCTGCCTCCAGCACGGTATCGTTGCTTGTCTTCGCATTGGCCTCGCGTAACTTCACCAGTGTTTCGAACCTGACAATCGCTTCCTGTGGACGACCGGCGCGCGTCAAAGCCGTGCCAGCAATCATGAGCGCGTCTTCCTGTTCCGGGAACGACGCAAGCACTTGCGTCGCTTGATCGACTGCCTTGGCATACATGGCTTGACTCAGGTATTGCTGGGCCAATGAAATTCGCAATTCGGGCGATTGCGGGTTATCACGCACAGCCTGTTCCACTTTCTGGATGTCTCCGTCGGGGGTGGATTGATTACCAACACGCACGTATCGATCCACATAGTAATAACCAGCAAACAACACAGCGATCACGACGAAGGCTGCGATGGTAATCCACAGTATGCGGCGCAATTCCTGCTCACGCATGTTATTAATGCGTTGCTTGACACTCATTCTTAAAACTCCTCTTTCCATCATCACATTTACTTCCCTGGGCTTGTGCCGGTAGGTGTAATCGGGCTCGTTTGAACGCTGAAACTACCGCTTGTAATCGTGCTTGTATACGGGGCGTCGATAGTGCCTGTAGTGACGCCGGTATAGCCATTTGTCGCAATAGTCGTGTGACACCGGCTGCATAGCACATCCTGATGGCACATGTAACAAGCCAACGCGCCGCTCTTCTGGAATTGAGTCGGGTGCGAGTAGAGCATGTCCTGTGGATGTGAAACGCCATGGCATACGCTGTTGTTGCATGACTTCTCGCCATGACACTGATAGCACTCCTGCTTTTGCATTTCGGTGGTAGATCGATGTTCGATCGTCCACCTGAAGTCATTATGCGTGGCAGGCTTGCTCCCGCCGATAATGGGAGTGTTCACACCGATCTCGTCTCCGCGGCTGGTAATGGGCACGCTATGGCAGGTATTGCATTCCGCGCTGATTGTCCCAACGACTTTCCCAGTTGCGTCTTCTGTAACATGCTTGCCATCGTGGCATCGGAAACAGCCGGATGATCCGGCATGGTGCTCGAAATTGGGGTTCGTATCCCAGTAGGCCTTCATTTCAGGAAAGCTCGTATCGCCATAAAGAGACTTGAGTTCAGTAACGGTAGCGTCCAGTTTTCCGGCAACGGCGCCCGGGTAATTCTTCTGATAGAAGGCGCCCAGTGCATCGATTGCCGTATTGGCTTCACCTGTGCTGGGGTACTTCTGCCTCAGTAAATCCACTACTTTGGATCGAATGAAGGGCAGGTCGGTTGACAGGCGATTCAGCGACAAGGCATTATCAACGGCCTCTTCGGGTGTTGGGATGTAATGTGCGGTCCGGTTATGGCAATCGATGCAATCCATGAGGCGCACCTGATCATCGGCGCGAGCCTTATCCACAAATGCCTTACGGTCCATATTGAGCATGTCGCGAGAGAAATACTCTTTTAGTGAGCCATCTTTTTGCTCCACACCAATCCATGCAATGATCTGCCGTTGCTCGTCCACCGGAATGTAATAGATCTTGCTGCTGATATGCCAGTGAATTCCCTGGCTGAAGCCCGAGCCTGTCTGCGTGCCGCCCATCTTCAGAACCAGAGTCGTCTGGAGCTTAGTATTGGCCTCGTCGCTATCATAATGAATGATCGACTTGATCAGGTTATCCTTAAAGCTCTGGGGGTTATGGCAGGTTTCGCAGGTTTCACGCGCAGGGCGTAAGTCTTTCACCGGTCCCTTAATGGGCAGATTGTAACTATGGTTCAGCGTCAAAAACAATTGCCGCGCCCCATTGATTTTCGACCGGACAAAGTGCTCGACGCCGGGGCCAATATGGCAGCTTACACACTCGACGTTGACGTGCGCCGATATATTGTGCTGAGTAAATTGTGGACCCATGGAATGGCATAGTGTCCCGCAGAACTCCGTGCTCTCCATATAGACATAGCCCTGAATACCCGCAGCTCCTATCACTATTAAGACGACCAGCAGACCTAACGCACTCAAGGCTACCTTGCCTCGATCGGCAGGCCGATTAAGATCGATGTTAACCTTCGGCCAACTGCGCTTTGACCGCCGAGTTGGGAGGGTCGCCTGCTGCGATGCAGTCGTCACTTTTTTTGGCTTATTGAAGAATGGCATTAATAGAACCTTAGAACTGGCCTCATATCTATGCTGAGAATGTTAAGCGAATAACCGGTAGTCCCGACTGCCCATAGGTGTGCGTTCCCATAAGACTTTGGTCTGATGGTCGGAGGCAGGTTTTGTCATACAATCCGTACAGGTAGCCTTTCAAACAAACGTCACCGGAATGACTTATGAGAAATTACTCATTAGTTACACGCAGCACTACTTAATTGAAGCGTTACACTCTTTAGAAGCAGTTAATTGCGTATCGCCATGCGTTGAGGTTAGATATGAAGCCAAAGTTCATCATTGGGATCGGTATCGTTATTGTTGCTGTCATTGCCGTCATGGGTTTTGCCGTAGCAGGCAACAGCAGTATGGAAGTGCAGGTCAACGATGTCGTTGCGCAGCGTTTACAGGGCGTGGATCTGTCACAACGAGTCCTTAAATTGACCGGCGTGGTGGTCGGCGATAGTATCGTCTATGAGCCATCGTCGCTGCATCTGGAATTTGACGTTGTGAACTCGCGCGAAGATCTGGTGGGTAGCCCGGCCAAAACGCCGCGTTTACGGGTCGTTTACCAGGGAGTCAGACCGGATACTTTGGTAAACGAGGCACACGCCATCGTCACCGGCAAACTGTCAGCAGACGGCAAGTTTTACGCTGGACAGGCGCAGGATTCGTTGATGCTGCAATGCCCCACGAAGTATCAGAGCGCCCAGACCGCAAGCAGGTAATCAAGCACGCCAATGATTACCGATCTCGGGTATATTGCATTAGTTATTTCGCTGCTGGTTTGTGTGTATGCAATTGCGACATCGTTGCTTGGCGCGCGGCGCAATGACGAGAGGTTAGTCCAGAGCGGTCGAAATGCGGCAAAGCTGGTTTTTCCACTGGTGCTAGTCGCCTGCATCGGCCTGTGGTACGCCTTAATCACGTTTGATTTCGGGGTGATCTATGTCGCGGATGTGTCCAGCAAGGCCACGCCGCTGTTCTACCGGATCACGGCGCTGTGGGGTTCACAGGGGGGCTCGATCCTGTTCTGGAACCTGCTCATGTCAGCTTTCATCTTTGTGGCAATGCTACGCAATTGGTCCGAGGATAAGGATCTGCTGCCGTATGTCACTGCTGTGGCATGCCTTATAGCAGGCTTCTTTATCTTCATTAATCTCTCTTCCGCCAATCCCTTCCTGCGCTTTGATTTTCCACCCGCAGATGGGCGCGGACTGAACCCGCTCCTGCGGCATCCGGGCATGATCATCCATCCCCCGATGCTTTACGCCGGATATACGAGCTTCATCATCCCGTTTGCTTTCTTAATCGCGTCACTGGCGGTGGGCAGGCGTGACAACCTGTGGCTTATCAAGTCCCGGCGTTGGACGCTGGTGGGCTGGGCTTTTCTAGCATCGGGATTGCTGCTGGGCGGGCGTTGGGCGCATGATGTTCTGGGCTGGGGCGGCTACTGGGGCTGGGATCCGTCGGAGAATATGCCGTTTGTGTCATGGCTTTTCGCAACCGCTTTCCTGCATTCAGCCATGATTCAGGAAAAGCGCGGCATGTTCAAGAACTGGAACGTCCTTTTGATGGCGTTCACCTTCGTCTCCATTTTCTTCGGCACCTCGTTCATCCGAAGCGGCCTGCTCACATCGGTGCATGCCTTTGCCAAATCCAACCTGGGGCCGCTCTTCCTGGGGTTCATGGTCCTTATACTCGGCGGCACGATCCTATTGTGGTTCAGCCGCCTGGACACGTTGCATAGCGAGAACAAGCTGGACTCGTGGTTCTCACGAGAAGGGATTTTCCTGCTGCAAAACGTGCTCTTTGTGAGCACAGCGATCACGATTTTCCTGGGCACGATTTTCCCGACGATTACTGAAGCCATCAATGGCGTGAAGATCACCGTAGGCCCTCCGTTCTACAACCAGGTTGCGGGTCCGCAGCTAATCATCCTGGTGCTATTGATGGGAGTTGCGCCACTGCTGGCGTGGCGCAAGGCCAGTGCGCGGGCGCTGGGGAAAATGTCACTCATCCCCGCAGTGATCAGCCTGATCGCATTTGTGCTGATCCTTGTTGGGTCCGGACAGGTGATCCCATCTCTGTTGCTGGTTTTGTGTCTGTACACGTTTGTCCAGACCTGCCTCGAATATATTCGAGGCGTCAGGGCGCGCGTTAACAGTGCCGGCGAGAGTATCCCTGTCGCACTGCTGCATCTGGTGCAACGCAACCAGCGCCGCTATGGCGGCTACCTGATCCACATCGGGATTGTCCTGATTGCGGTTGGCGCTATCGGAAAGGGCTTTTACGGAACTGATGTGTTGCGAAATGTAAAACTCAATGACAGCTTCACGGTTGGTTCATACACGTTTACCTACCGTGGAATTGCTTCCGTTCCCTGCGAGTTTAATGACTGCCAATCAGTCGAAGCCGCCCTCTTGACGACGTCGTCCCGCGACGGCAGCATCATCGGCGGGGTTTACCCCCATCGAGATCAATTCCCAGCCCAGCAGGAAACGTCCACCATCGCCGATATCACAGGAAGCTTCAACGAGGAAGTGTATGTCATTCTGGCTGGATGGGAGAATAACGGAACAACCGCTTCATTCCAGGTCTATATCAACCCGTTGATAAACTGGATATGGACAGGCGGCATCGTATTGATCCTGGGGTTTCTGCTGGCCTTCTGGCAAATGGAACCCTCCACGGCTATTCGCACAGTCCCGATCGCGCGAATGGTTGGATCACCCTCAAAATGACGCGGCAGGCGCCCGCGGTTGCCGGGCAACGAAAAAATTCAGCATGCGGTGGATAACTCACAGGAAAAGTGAATGGGTATTGGAACAATTCTGATCGGCGCGGCGCTCTTTATCATCGTCGCCTTATACACAGCAAGCCCTCTGTTTGAAACACGTCGCCCGGCGATTGCGCCGCTCAGTCATGAACAAACACTCGAACGGGAGCGCGCAGCGATCGTGCGGACAATCCGCGAGCTGGATCTGGATTACCGCACAGGGAAACTGAACGAGGCGGATTACAAAGGGCTGCGCGAAGCACAGGTGCAACGCGGCGCGGAGACGTTGCGCGAACTGGATGAGATGAGTCGAAATACCGAGGTAAATACCGAGGCGACTGCGGATGCTGAAGCGCAGTTGCAAGCAAAAGTCGACGTGGACGCCGAAGCGGAATCGGAGGCACAGATGACGGCGCAGATTGAGGCGCGGGTCGCAGAATTGCGCCGCACCGCTTCTGTCTGTAAATCATGCGGCAAACCCCTCAGAGACGGGGATCGTTTCTGTGCGAGTTGTGGCGCATTGACCTCGCCAATTATGAATTCAAAGAAGACGCGGGGGGCAAGACGATGAAGCAGCTCCAGCCCTCCTCACATCAACTCAAGTATGTTCTGCTGCTCACAATTCTGGCGGTAATCACGCTGTCAGGCTGCTCCGGTGCGCCCAAGGCGCGGCAAGTCTCGGATTTGCTGACGCCGGCTCCAATTCCGGTCAGCGCAGTAGAGAATCAACTACCCGGTTCTCTTCCTGATGTTGCAAAGGGCGGAACGATCTATGGCGTCAAATGTCTGGCGTGTCATGGAGAAACGGGTCAAGGAAACGGCCCACAGGCGACGAAGATCAAATCACAGGGCGGCAACGTGGCAAAGCTGGTCGGATCGCAGCTGTCGCAGGACGCAACACCGGCGGATTGGTTCGATGTCGTCAGCAATGGTCGCATCGACAAGCTGATGCCGGGATTTGCACAATCGCTGACCCCTCAGGATCGCTGGGATGTGCTCAGTTATATATGGGCGATGGGTGTGCCGTCGCAAACATTACCCTCATTGCAACGCTCGTATGCAGATGCCTGTCTCGCCTGTCATGGCGCCGCCGGAAAAGGCGACGGCCCGGACGCCGGTTCTACCGTGCTGACATCGTTCTCAGATACACAGTGGCTGACGCACAGCTCGCTTGCCGATATCTCCAAAGCAATGATCAGCGGCTCGGCACATGCGAAGGTGACGCTGGACGAACCGCAGCGCATGGCCATGGCAGCCTATGTGCGGTCATTTGGGTATCGCTACTCTGAGCCCGCTGTGTCTGCCCTTTCCGCAGCTGTTGGCGACGGAGTCTTGCGCCTGCGCGCGTTGAACCGCACGCCCAATGGAGAGTCCGTCGCCGGCCTACCCGTGGCGCTTCACACCTATAACGCAACAGGCGAAGTCTTCTCGCGGACTGCCACGATTGATCAGCAGGGAACGGTGACCTTCGAAGCGCTGCCACGGGATCCAAATCTGTTTTATCAGGCCGATCTCGTCTATAGTGGCGCGAAGTTTTTTGGCGCGCCCATGCAGTTCTCGACGACGCTGCAGATATCTGACACGCTCTCAGTCTATGAGGTGACAAACGACCCGAGCGTGATCTCAATTCCCGAATATCACTACTTCATCCAGGATGTCGGCGAAGGTTTTATCAGCGTTGTGGAGTTTTACTCTTTCGCAAATCTGAGCGACCACGCGTATATCAACAAACTCTCAACCGAGGGGCAGTTGAAGTCGCTTCAGATTTCACTCCCCGCAGAAGCGACGGATGTGACATTCGATGGGCCCGGATTGGGCGTGCGTTTCTTCCAGGAGGGGCAGACCATCTACGACAGTGATGCCGTTCCTCCAGGCGAGCAGGCTACGACGATCGCGATGCTCTATAACCTGCCGTATCACGGCGGGAGTGAGATATCACGGTTAATGTCCTACCCCATTGGCAACTGGGATGTGTTGATACCAGATGGCGTCCTTCGTATCACCGATCTGAAAGACACAGGGGTGCAGCCTTTCCACACCAGCAGCATACGTATCTATACGCCGGAAAGTGCGGGATTGGCGAATGCAGGCAAACTGTCTTTTCACCTGAATGGGCAGCCGCGCGCCGCACTGGTTGCCGGTGAAGACCACAACACGATTGCGCTTGGCGCAGGCGCCCTGGCATTTACAGTGTTAGGGGCAGGTTTAATCGTAGTGCGTGTGCGGCGATCCCGCACTCTCGAAGGCGACTTTACCAAAGAGCGCGAGGCCTTGCTGCGTCAGATAGCCGATATCGACAATCGCTTTTCCGCTGGCAAGCTGCCTGAGACGGACTACCGTCAAACGAGACAGGCGCTCATGGACGATTTGCGCGACATCTGGGAGTGATACTGCATTACATACCTGGATACTGGGTATTGTTGTACAGAGTGGGAATGGACAGCGATCTGGCATTGCTATATATTCGCGCCCCTTTCCACCCGCACAAAATGACCTCTTCGCGGCTATCGCCATAAACATCGGCGTGGCTGCAATAGTGGCATGGGGTGACGCCTTCACCCGAGTCATAATCCCCGCAGATTGACGGCGGAACTTCCATTTCATCTACGATCGCGCCGTCACCGTCGTAGATCGCCACTGGATAGCCATCGCCACGCATGTAGACCATCATCTCCTCAAGGTCCGCTTTGCCGGTCCATCGGAGTTGCATACACGCAGCGCTCCAACCACCCGGGGGTTGGCGACGTTGCCAGAACTCGCGTCCCGTCTCGACATCCAACAGATATAGGACGGCAGGATTGCCATTGATGGCCCTCGGGTAGCCCCGGTCAATCACTGCAGCCTGCAGAGGAGAATCGGCCCGAAAATGGCCTGCAACCACATGCTGCGCCTCGCGCATCGGTTTGTGCCATACCTCGTTGCCGTTGACGTCAAGACAATGCACGCCGTGGTTCCCAAACATCAACCGCCATGCGCCATCGGGCAATCGCGCAATATACGACGCATCCTGGTGCGAGTCGCCCGGGTCTTTCTCAAACAACACTTTACCGTCATGATCGATCAGCGCATAACCGACGAACACCTCGTCGCAGCCATCGTTGTCGACGTCCGCGATAGCTGGATAATGCCCCGTCGAACCCTCCCATCGCCACAACGTTTCGCCGGTTCGCGACAGTCCCCACATCGTCCAGTAGCGATCCTTGACCACGAAATCCTCGCGCCTGCCACGCCCAGTGAGATCTGCAAACAAGAAGGAGTCGTCCGCAGGCGCTGGGATCGGGAAGGTATGCTTTTCACGACCTGTCATGCCATCCAGCACCACCATCGTCGCGTTCCCTTCGTATCGCTTTGCGCGTTCACGGATCACATCGACGCCCTGTCGATATTCGATCGGTTCGGCGTAGGTCGCCTGGCGGACGAACAGAACTTCATTGACACCGTCGTTGTCCCAGTCATATATCTGAACGGGCAGATCGCTGTAGATGCGCCCATTCGACGCTGAAGGCTCGCCAGTCTGCCAGAGCAGTTCCCCAAGTATAGTAATTGCCGTCAAACAGCGAATTTCGCGTGAGCCATACAGGCTTTGCACAAACAGTAGATCGGGCGCGCCGTCGCCATTCAAATCGCCGATCCGAACGGTCTCCGCGCCATAATCGGGTGTATCAATCGAACTTATCAGATGAGTTGACATATTCGTGCGTTATACATCAAGCAATCAGTGTAGATACATTTTCATAGACTTGTGCTTACACGTGTTTTATTTATACTTCGTGGGTAGCATTTTGTAAAAGCATATGTCACTAAAGATCAACGATTTTGTCGGAGCTGTAGACGATCCATTTTGGAAAGCCATAACTAGCGAATCTGTCTATGAAGATGTTATCAAATTCAAAGATATTGATCGTAATGCCTTTTTAGTACGCTTAGCCAAGAAAATAAATAGGCACCTGCATGCGTTTCCTCCACCAGAGTATTTATATCTTCCTAAAAGCAAGGGAATACTACGACGAATAAAAGTATACGGTCTTGAGGACAGTTCAATATATTATTACTGCGTAAAAGGCATTCAGGATACCTTAGCAAAAACTATAAAGCAGAATCCGTTTGTTTTCGGTGGATTCAGATTTACACCCGATTTGAAAATGTCTGATGAGGACCTGGATGCCATCCCGTTTGATCCTAAGTATCAAGGTGTGTTCTCGAAACATCAGTTTCGAAAGGAATGGGGTGAATACCAAAGATTAGCAGGTAGCTTAGCATCAAGAGACTTTGACCTATATATACACATAGATATCGCACATTTTTATGATGATATCAACCTCAATCTGCTTGAAAACAAAGTCCGTGGTGATGTGACTGAAAAAAACTAGGGCGGCAAAATCAGCTTGACGAGGCGGGCCTCCAGGCTCACGAGGTAAGCAGCGGAGTCTTGCCGAAAGTGGCGCTGGCAAACTCGCGATTGACGGCGCTTGTCTAAGGAAGCCCTAAACGAACGCCAGTCTTGCAC
>CAIXPS010000248.1 GCA_903921365.1 uncultured bacterium
ATCGCACCGCAGTTGGAAGCATCGAATCTCCGACAACTAACGCAGGTCATATATGGGATGCTGGTGATGACGGGACGAGTAACGATGCTGGGGCTATCGCGTTGGACGGAAAAGGGCGGAAGCTATCGAAGCATCCAGCGTTTCTTTCACAGTGAACTGCCATGGAAAGCCATCCAGTGGACGTTCTTTGCGAAGCACTTGTGGCGGGCAGCAGATGAGTATTTCATCGCAGGTGATGAAGTCGTGGTGAGCAAGGCTGGCAAGAAGACGCATGGGCTGGATCGCTTCTTCTCAGGGGTAGAGCAAAAGGTGATACCTGGGCTGTCGTTTTTTGCGCTGTCGCTGGTGAATGTGCGGGAAGAACGATCGTATCCGTTGCAGGTAACGCAAACGGTAAAAAGCGTGGAAGAGAAGGCGGCCAGCAAAGCGCGCGTTGACGCCAGACAGGCGCGTAAGATAGAAAACAAGCGTCCACCTGGTCGGCCCAAAGGCAGCCAGAACAAGGACAAGCAGAGTGTGGTGCTCAATCCGGAGTTACAGCGCATCCAGGCCAGCCTGCAAATGCTGCTGAAAACAGTTAATGCCACACTGTCCACGAAGTACGTGGTTATGGATGGACACTTCGGCAACTATCCGAGCGCCTACATGGTCAGACAGGCGAAGCTCGACCTGATCTCCAAACTGCGTTCTGACGCTGCCCTGTATCTGCGGTTCACAGGCGAGTATCGTGGCCATGGTCCCAAGCCCAAATACGGTGCCAGAGTTGACGTGCACCACATGGATACCGGATACCTGCAGGAAACCACGTTAGAAGGTCAACTGCGCACAGACATCTATCAGTTGCAGTGCCTCAACAAGGAGTTCGTCTTCCCTCTCAATGTCGTCATCATTGTCAAGACCAATCTGCAGTCTGGCGCACAGGCCCATGTCATTTTGTTCAGCACCGATCTGCAACTGGCCTATTCCAAACTCGTCAAGTTCTACCGCCTGCGCTTCCAGATCGAGTTCAATTTCCGCGATGCCAAGCAGTACTGGGGGTTGGAAGACTTCATGAATGTCAAGGAGGTCGCTGTTACCAATGCCGTCAACCAGGCGTTCTTCATGGTGAACGTCACTGCCGCACTCCTGTCACCATTCAGACAACACAACCCCGACTACAGCATCCTTGACCTGAAAGCGCACTATCGCGGTCACCGTTATGTTGGCGAGACCATTAAAATGCTTCTGAAAAAGCCTGACGAGGTTTTATTGCAGGACATCTTTCATCGAATCGCGCAGTTGGGGGCTATTCACCCCCTGTTTCAGCACGCCGTTACGTGATAATTGGCGATGGTATTGTATTGCAATACCGAATTGTCTGAGCGCTCTTGGTTAGTTGAGAGAAGGGCACTGTTAGCAAATGGATGTAATCTGACGGGTAAACAATATCGAATCGTTACATCGCGCGGAATGGGCACATTCCCTAGATTAGGGGAAGTCAGTTTCATTACAAAAGGCATTTCTTCAAGTACGAAGACAGAGCCAGGTCTATATCCTCTTTTAACAACAGCCGAGAATCCAACAACTTCTGATAATTATCAGTTTGATTCAGATGCTGTATGTGTGCCTTTGATATCATCAACAGGACATGGCCGCGCTACGCTAAAACGGATACATTATGCGTCTGGGAAATTTGCATTAGCCAACCTGCTTGCTGCAGTACAACCCCGTGACAAAGACAAGTTAAGCACAAAGTATCTTTACTACATCCTGGGCTTTAAAAAGGACAGTATTGCATTACTCATGAAAGGTGCCGCTAATGTGAGTATGAATGTCGAGGATCTTGCAAAGTTCCAGATTCCGCTTCAACCACTCGAAGTACAACAGGAGATCGTGGCGGAGATCGACGGCTACCAGAAGGTCATCGATGGCGCCCGCGCCGTCCTCGACAACTACCACCCGCACATCCCGATCCATCCCGATTGGCCGATGGTGGCGTTGGATGATGTATGTTCGGTAAATCCAC
>CAIXPS010000249.1 GCA_903921365.1 uncultured bacterium
CTGCTTTCCACAGACACTTTGCTGTACAACAGTCGGGGTAACGCGGATAAAGCGCTGGCTTCCACAGCACTGGTTACCAGGCTGACTCCGGTCGATTACGCCGGGCGCCGCTGGACTTTGCGCTTCTCCCAGACTGGCGGGCTGGCGTCTACAGCGAACTACGGCAATGCCTGGCTCGTTCTATTTGGCGGGACGAGTATCAGCCTGCTTTTGTTTGGGCTGATGATTGCCATGCTCAGAACAAATGTCACTGCGCGGCAGATCGCTGATCAGAT
This sequence comes from uncultured bacterium, assembly GCA_903921365.1. Lineage (GTDB taxonomy): Bacteria > Chloroflexota > Anaerolineae > J036 > Brachytrichaceae > CAIXPS01. The sequence continues at coordinate 276 of CAIXPS010000249.1, forward strand.
GACAACTGAACTGCGCGAAAGCGAGGAGAAATATCGAGTAGTTTTCAACAATGAGATCTATGCGATCTGCATCTTTGATCTCGAAACTCTAAAACTCCTTGAAGTGAACCAGGCGTACGTTCGCCTGTATGGTTACAGTCGGGAAGAAGTTGTCTCCGGCATGACCATCCACGACATCACGACAGAGCATGAAGCATCTGACGCCGCAACCAGACAATCCATTAGCGAAGGCACACTCTTGATACCATTGCGCTATCATCGCAAGAAAGATGGGACGATCTTCCCGGTCGAGATTGTCGGAGGCGCATATGTCTGGCGGGGACGCAAAGTCATGTTTGGCCTCACGCATGAAATCACCGAACGTCAACAGGCGGAAGAGGCGTTGCGCAATACTCAATGGCGCTTAAAAAGCATTATCGAAGGCACTCAAGTTGGCACATGGGAATGGAACGTCCAGACAGGCGAAACGGTCTTCAATGAGAAGTGGGCGCAGATCATTGGATATACACTTGATGAACTGGCCCCTGTCAGCATCAAGACCTGGGAAAGGTTATGCCACACCGATGATAGAAAGCAATCCGATGAACTCTTGGAGAGGCACTTCGCGGGCGAGCTTCTCGATTACGACTATGAATGCCGCTTGAAGCACAAGGACGGTCGCTGGGTATGGGTGCTTGATCGCGGTCGCGTCATTACCCGCACCAGTGACGGAAAGCCTCTTATGATGTTCGGCACTCATCTAGATATCACCGAACGCAAGAGAGAGGAGAGTTTATTGGCTGTTTCGGAATCTCGCTATCGCCGCCTCTTTGAAGCGGCGCAAGATGGGATACTGATTCTCGATGCAGAGACTGGAATGATCGAGGACGTGAATCCGTTTTTGATCGAGTTGCTGGGTTATTCACGCGAACAATTCATCAAAAAAGAGCTGTGGGAAATTGGATTCTTCAAGGATATCGCCGCTAATCAGGCGAAGCTTCTGGAATTACAACAGAACCAATATGCTCGTTATGAAAACCTGCCACTTGAAACGGCTGACGGCCGAAATATCCACGTTGAGTTCGTCAGTAATGTCTATCTGGTGGATAACAAGAAGGTCGTTCAATGTAACATAAGAGATGTTTCGGACCGCATAGAAAATGAAGAGAGGGTGCGCTCATTGAATGTCAAGTTGGAACAACTGGCAAGCATGGACGGACTGACCGGCATTAACAATCACCGTTCCTTGTTGCAGCACGCCGAGCGCGAGTTCGATATTGCCATGCGTTATCGGCCACCGCTCTCGATGATATTCTTCGATATTGACCATTTTAAACAGGTCAACGATACCTTCGGGCACGCCGTCGGCGATCAGGCTTTAATAAAGACCATACAAACTGTTTGCTCTAATCTCCGCTCTACCGATCTGATCGGACGTTACGGAGGTGACGAGTTTGTTATCCTGTTACCCCAGACCAGCGCGCAAGATGCGCTACCTCTCGCCGAACGCATCCATGCCAGTATCGCCGCCATGCGGTTGGATACCGACAAAGGCGCTCTTGCCCTCACAATCAGCATCGGCATCGCTCAAACGATCCGTGGCAGCTCGCAGACCGATACGGCGGAAAGCCTGCTCCTGCGCGCCGATCAAGCCTTGTATGCCGCCAAACAAGGTGGGCGTAATCGGACTGTGATCTTTAATCAAGATGCGACCGGCGGACAGGTTAGTGTTGCATCGCGCAATTGAAAAGTTGCTGCGTCCCCAGGCTCGGGATGGTCTGCCATTCAACTGGCGCGACGGGCGCGCAATTTGCGCTGATCCAGCCCGTCAGGTCGTTCGTGATGTGGGTTGTGAATGGCGGGTCGGCGGCAGCGAAATCATCGGGATACAACGCCTGCGCCTGATCCGTTGTCAGGTTGGCGGCTGGAATAAGGAAGAAGCGCAACTCCCCGCTTGCAACCCGCGCCGCCAGTGTGTCTGGTGTGAGGATCGGGTCGTAACCAGAGAACCCGCCCATCGCCATGGCAGCCCGGCCGGTCTTCAGGTAGATGGCGGACGCATCCTCGACAAACGTCGTTGCGATCAGGAAGCGCGCCTGTCCCATGCGCTGGTTCAAATAAGCAATCAATACGGGATCCGGTTCTGGCACGATGGTGTTCCCGCGCGTCAGCGGCGCCGGCCCCGAAATCGGAAACTCGCCACTGTGTTGCGGTGTGAGCGAATCGACCGTCCAGCGCAGCGGGACGATCAAGAGCATCAGCCAGGCTGCCGCGCTCACGGCCTGCAGCAACCCGCGTGAACGATTGGTCGCATCGAGCATCCGCAGCAGCAGTTTGGAATTGACCAGCAGCAACATTCCCACCACGCACACACCGACTAGCAACGGCGTCTGCCAGGCGCCCCAGTCCGGATACCCTGCCAGGAGGATGAGTTGCTCAACGCCGGTGAGGCCAAATGCAAGGACAAACAGCCAACCGCGCCAGTTTGACCGCGCGCGATCCTCCCACAGTCCTGCGATCCCGTATCCCGCCAGGGCGCACACCGCCGGCGCGAGGACGGCGAGGTAATACTCGTTAAAACGCAACGCGACGCTGAAGAACCCGCCAGCAGTAATCAACCAGCCGCCCCATACCAGCACTGCGGCCTGCGACCGCGCCTGCGACGGCGAGAGATGCTTCTGCAACCATGCGGCGCGCAACTCGGCGCGATTGATGCCCCAGCCAGTCGCCAGCATTCCGATTATGGCCAGAGGCAGGAACCAACTCACCTGCCCGCCTAAGGGCGGCTGGAACAGCCGGACAGGCCCCGGATCGCCCTTGTTGTGCTTGATGACCGGCGCCGTGCCGTTGTATCCCGGCTCACCGACCAGCCGTTGCAGCCCGTTGTAGTTGAGCATCAGGTCAAACTCGGAGTTGGTCAGCGTCGAATCGACGTAGGGGCGTTGATCCGCCGGCACGCGGTCGACAGCAACCAGCCACGCGACCGAGACGATCAGTGTCACGCCCCCCATCAGCATGAGATTGCGCAGCCGCAA
>CAIXPS010000250.1 GCA_903921365.1 uncultured bacterium
CAATAAGGAGACTGATCCAATGACCACAATAAACTTTTCCGCTTTGCAATCCACTCCACGGCTTTTGTTGGAGGCTACGCTCAAGCCCGCACAGGGAGACCGTTTCCAACCGACTGGCTTCGCCGATCTTGGCGCTGCGCGCTACACGCTGGCAGATGGCAAGACCGATATGTTGCTGGTTGAATCCGCACAGTCAGTTGCTAATCGCCTTGAAGCAGCCATCTGGGATGAAGGCACGGACAATTTGATCAAGGCACTGCAAGGCTTGCCATATGTGCGCGTGAACGTGACCGGCAAAAATGGCCCGCTGGGCGCCACAACCACGCTGCATGAACCGCATCGGCTGAATTCCGGGTATATCTGGACAATCAAAGGCGACGCTGCGCTTGAGAAATTCAAGTTGGACCTCGCCGAAGCGGTGGGCATCAAAGCGCGCAAGGGCACAAAGCTAAAGGGTGAGCCGGCGGAAAACGATCAGCCAGCCGGGATACTGGACATGCGCAAAATTGCGCGTGGTCTGTTCAAATATGACCCAAACACGGTTGTGCATGGCGTGTTCCTTGAGAAGATCGACGGTCGGATGCGTTTGTCGCGCGCGCTCTCTGGTTTCATCGAGGCGCGCAATGTGCGCATCGCCGAGAGCGGCGGCGTCAAAACCGATCATGTAGACCCCAAGGGCGATCCTAAACCGGACTTTGGGATGGTGCCATTCCATCGCACCGAGTTTGTTGCTGAAAGCATTACGGCTTACTTCAACTTGGATGTGGCGCTGTTGCGCGGGTACGGTCTGGGTGAGGCGGCGACAAATCTGCTCATTGCACTGTCACTCCTGAAAGTGCGACGCTTCCTGGATACCGGTCTGCGCCTGCGCACAGCCTGTGATCTCGATGTGGCGGGTGAAGTGCGTGTGGCGCGCCCGGCGGAGTTCGTGCTGCCTGCAACCAGCGATTTGGAGGCGGCTATGCCTGCCTATATCGCCGCATGCAAGACGATGTTTGTTGAACCGGCTGTGACCGTTGTCAGCGGATCATACGAAAAGAAGAAGGGTAAGAAGGGCGAAGAAGGCGATCCTGCTGCCGATGCGCAAGGAGCCGACTAACCTATGCCATTTTCCATCGCACTATCGTTCCCCGGCGGGCGTTTCCACGCTACGCCGTGGGGGCGCCATTCTAACGAGGGCGTGGTTGAGTGGCCCCCATCGCCGTGGCGTTTACTCCGCGCACTGGCAGCGACCTGGAAGCGCGTGCTGCCGGATGATGCGCAGGTCAGCACGCGCATGGAAGCCTTGTTCACCCAACTGGCGCTACCGCCTGTGTTTAAGCTTCCGCGCGTCGCAGTCGGCCAGACGCGCCATTACATGCCGTTGACTAAAGATCGGACACTTGTATTCGATAACTTCGTAGCGATGAGCCCAACCGATGATTTTGGCCTGTACTGGCCGGATGCTGACCTGAACGGCGCCGAATTGGAGGTTATGGCCAGGCTGCTGAAACACTTGAACTACTTTGGGCGCGCTGAAAGCTGGTGTGAGGCGCGCATCTGTCACGATTGGGCCAGCTTGAGCGGCGCTGAATGCAGTTGGCTTGACCCCATGAGCGGAGAGTTAGGGATAGGAGCAACCCGCGAAGACACGGAACCGGTGCGCGTGTTGTGCGCCGATCCGCAGGGGTGGAGAGACTGGGGTTATGGCAAGGATGCCGCAAGGCCTGATCCGCAGTGGAATCTGCTGGCCGAGACGCTCGACCTGCACCGTGAGCGCTGGTCCGATCCTCCCGGATCACGCTGGTTGACCTATCTGCGCCCACGCCAGGCGTTTGCCACGCAACGAGCCAGCCGCGCGGTGAGCGACGAAGCGCTGTGGTTCAAGCAATGGGATACGACTAGCGCGCATCCACCCACACTGGCCCGCTACGCGTTGAGCAGCAATGTGTTGCCGCGCCTGACTGAAACGGTGTACGTTGCGGAGATTGCGCGGCGCTATGCGCAGGGATACTTTGGCCGCCGCAACAACCGCGCATCTTCACCCGTACTGTCTGGAAAAACAGCGCAACACGAACGACGCACGGATGACCATCAACACGCGTTCTATCTGCCGACCGATGAAGACGGCGACGGCAAGCTCGACCATCTCACCGTCTACGCACCGGAAGGTCTGGGGATTGATGAACTAAAGAGCCTGAGCGCGTTTAGTGAAATGTACGGTCCTGGTGGAAACA
>CAIXPS010000251.1 GCA_903921365.1 uncultured bacterium
CCAGCGAGCCCAGTCCCGACGCCGTGGCGCGCTCGCTCAAGGGGAACCAGCGCACCGCGACCTTCGTCAGCGCATTCAGGATGAAGGGCTGACCAATTGCAATGCCAATTTGAGCGAGCAAAGCCAGCGTGTAATTTGACCTGGCCAGCCCGCGCATCAGCCCGAACACGCCGGTCAATCCAGCGCCCACGATTACCGCAACTCGAAACCCGCGCGTGTCAATCAACCACGACGCCGGTATCGACACGACCAGGTACGCGACCATAAAACACAGCGACAACAGCGCGATGCTCAGATCGTTGACGCCGTAGTAGGCGGTTGCCTGGCTTGTGATCGGCGCAAAGGTAATCCACAGGAGTTGATTAAATGCGGCCGTCAACATGTACGCTGGCAAAATGACCCAGCGATATCGATATACCTTAAATGCAGGTTGTTCCATGGCGCACGGAGTATACACCGCTACAGCACGGCCACGCCCGCCTGCGCCAGCGTCTCGCGCACCAGGCGGTTGCCATCGTGAAACACCTGCCAGTAGTGCGCATTGTTGCAGAACATCGCCAGGGTCAGTAACGGCCCGCCAGCTCGCAATTCCCCTATTATTGCGCTCGGCGCAGGATCAGCCAATACGTTGGGGAGTTGTCGCGCCATCTGCTCCAGCGCCGTAATGGCCTTCTGGTGATCCGCATCGTGCGCGATCTGAGCCGATATCTGGACGCGCCGATAGGGGTTGGCGCTGAAGTTCTGAATGACTCCCGTGAAAAGCATGTTATTGCCCACCATCGTTAGCACGTTGTCGGAAGTGTTGATCTTCGTGTAAAGAATGCCAAGCTCGGTTACCGTCCCGGTGATTCCTCCGGCGGTAATGTAATCGCCGACCTTGAACGGGCGCAGCCACAGCAGGAAGATGCCAGCAGTGAAATGCACCAGCAGACCACTCACCGCGGCGCCAATGGCAATACCGGCGCCGGCGAAGAGCGCAGCCATGCTCGTGGTCTCGATGCCGAAATAACCCAGCAGCGCCACCAGGAGCAAAACATTCAACAACAGGCTCAACGCCGAACGCGCGTAGCGAATGCTGGTCGGGTCAATCTGGCGGGTGAGCATCCCCTTGTCGGTGAGCGCCAGGGCATACCTGATCAGCAACCTTCCCGCGAACCAGATAACAATGGCGATGACGATGCGCGTGGCGGTTTGAATCAGAAACGGGATGATTTCTGTAGTAGATGTAGGCATAGGATCTCAATGCGTCATTGTATCGTTGTATCGTTCTATCGTTTCGGGCGCGTGGGCGCGTGTACAATCCGCCTCTATGTCATCACAACCCACACGCACTCAGGCGTCATGGCAGGGCGTGATCGCGCATTATCGCGAGCGCATCCACATCACGGACGCCGTTCCGCCTGTCACATTGCTCGAAGGCAACACACCGTTGATCCCCGCCCCGGCTCTGGCGAAGGCGTTGGGCGGCGGGTTCGAATTGTATCTGAAATACGAGGGGCTGAACCCCACCGGCTCGTTTAAGGATCGTGGCATGACGACTGCCATAACGCAGGCCGTCGCCGACGGCGCGCAGGCCGTGATCTGCGCCAGCACCGGCAACACGGCGGCATCCGCCGCTGCGTACGCCGCGCGCGCCGGCCTCAAATGTGTGGTGCTTGTGCCAGATGGCAAGATCACCGCGGGCAAGCTGGCCGGCGCGCTCAGTTATGGGGCGCAAGTGATCTCGATCAACGGATCGTTTGACGACGGCCTGCGCATGGTGCGCGAGGCGACGCAGCACGCGCCTATCGCGCTGGTGAACTCGGTGAACCCGGCGCGGTTGCAAGGTCAGAAAACCGCCGCGTTTGAATTGTGTGACGCATTGGGCGGCGCGCCCGACTGGCTGTGCCTGCCTGTCGGCAACGCGGGCAACATCACGGCGTACTGGCTGGGCTTTCAGGAGTACTATGCTGACGGCGTGGTCTCTTCCCGCCCGCAGTTGCTGGGCGCGCAAGCCGCCGGTTCCGCCCCGATCGTGCTGGGGCATGTAGTGGAGCATCCGGAGACCATCGCCACCGCGATCCGCATCGGCAACCCGGCGCGCTGGCGCGAGGCCGCGACCGCGCTTGAGGAGTCCGACGGCCAGATTTATGCCGTCAGCGACGACGAAATCCTGCGGGCGTATCAGCTTGTGGCGCGCAACGAGGGCGTCTTCTGCGAACCGTCTTCTGCCGCCGGTCTGGCCGGCATCGCGAAAGCCTTGCGCGAAGGCAAGATCGACCTGCGTGGCAAGAGGGTTGTCGCCGTGCTCACCGGCCACGGATTGAAGGATCCCGACACCGCCATCCGTCTGTCTGCGCCGCCGCAGATCATCGAACCGAAGATCGACGCGCTAGTCGCACTACTCGACCTGTAAGATCACCTGGCTACACAAGAGACTTCAATAGCAATGATTACCGTCCGCGTACCCGCTACCAGCGCCAACCTCGGCCCCGGCTTCGACTGCATGGGCATGGCGCTCGATCTGTGGAACACTTTTGAACTGCATCGCGTCCCGGGCGAGCCGGTCATCTCCGTCGAGTCGCATGGCGAAGGGGCCGATATTCTGCCTACGGGCGGCAACAACCTGATCGCGCAGACGATGCGCGGCGAACTCTATCGCATCAACTTCGAAAAGCCGGGGTTGATCGGTCCGGACATCTACAAGAATCAGGGGTATCGCATCACATGCCACAACAACATCCCGTGCGCCAGCGGGATGGGGTCGAGTTCAACTGCGGTGCTGGCCGGGTTGATCTTTGCCAACGCACTCGCCTACGGCAGTGTCAACCTCGATGCCGTGATCGAACGCGCGACCGCGCTGGAAGGTCATGGCGACAACGTCGCGCCTGCCCTGTATGGCGGGTTGATCCTGATCTCGTACAACGGCGCGAGCGTGGTGGCTGAACGCGTGCAACTGCCGCCGTGGAAAGTGGTAGTGTGCGTGCCGGCGTATAACTTCCTCACGATTCAGGCGCGCGCCGCAGTGCCTAAAACTTTGAGCCGCGCAGACGCAGTGCTCAACATCGGGCGCGCCATGCTGGTGGCCGAAGCGCTGCGCAATGGGGATGACAACTTGCTCACGCGCGCAATGGATGATCGCATCCACGAGCCGTACCGCATCCCGCTCATCCCGGGCGCGGCGGATGTAAAAAAGGCGGCGCTCGAACAGGGCTCGGTGGCGGTGTGTCTCAGTGGCGCCGGGCCTGGCATACTGGCGTTTGCGCGCGAGAATCACGAGCGCATCGGGCAAGCGATGCAGGCAGCCTACGAACATGCCGGGCTGTCGGCGCGCTACTGGGTGCTCGATGCATCACCCGCTGGAGCAGACATCACAATCGGGATGTAAAATGATGGTTGTGCTTATGAGCATCCTGATACATGCGTGAACGACACAGGCCGCACAGGATGACGCAGACAATAGCGAACAGTTCAATTACGCAATTAAGGAGCAACCATGCCAGTAGATTCATCAGATAACGAGAATTACCTCGCCGAAACAGAAAGCTTCGCCATCATTGAAGTGAAGGAACCGGATGGGATCTATTACGATCTCGAGTTGGGAATGGTGACGGTGCATCTGACCGAAGAGGAGTATGAGGAATTTATCGACCTCGTCAAGCAGTTGAAGTTGAAGTAGCGCCAACGAGATGTCAGACTTCTATGAAGAAGTCTGACATCTCCCAGCCCCTCTCGCGCTCTGACGCGCCCCCCGCGTCATCAATCGGCGATTTTGTGGCACAAAACAGTTAGCGTTTCACACACAGCTTTAAGTAGCATTGCACACCAGTGCTGTGAGACGCAAGGTTACCATGCAGAAACTTAAGTCAGTTGTCAGTTCTTCCGCAAACACAAAGCCATTGCCATTCCGCCCGGCGCGCGTCATCAAACTGATTCGCAGAATCGTCACGGCGCTGATCATCTTCGTCGTCGCCATCGCCGGGTTGACCTCGCTGGACAACGCCTTGACGCCGGCGGTGGGACTCAGCCACGCAGCCACCGGCCCCGCCGCACTCTCGGTCGTGCGCGCAATTGAGATCGACGCCAAAACCGGCGATCTGTACGCAGGGTCGAACGGCGGCGTGTTCAGATCCACAGATGGCGGCGTGACCTGGGCGCCCGCCAGCCATGGTCTGCCCGGCATCGACGTGCAATCCCTGCTTTACGATAAAGATAACGACGTAATGTACACCGTGCTGTTTGGCGCAGGCCTCTATCGCAGCAGCGATCGCGGACAAACCTGGGCGCCGCTGGGCAAAGGTTTGCGCGGTGACAAACTACTCACCGTCGCAAAGGACTCGCGCATCCCGGTGATGTATGCGGGCATGCTGGGCTATGGCATGTATACGTCGCTCGACCAGGGCGCAACTTGGCAGACGATCGGACCTGGCGTGAGCAACACCTATATTCACCAGTTCCTGGTCGGTGATCAGCCCGGAGAAGTGTTCGTTGCATCCGACAGCGGGCTGTGGCACAGCTTTGATGTGACGACAACATGGGAACTGCTGAGCAGTAAGAGCAAGGCAATCAGCGTCCTGTCTCTATTAAAGGATGCAAAGTCGGGCGTCATCTATGCCGGGACCGATCACGGCCTGTTAAAAATCGATAAGCAAAGCGGCAACTATCTCGTCAGCCTGTCCGGGTTGGCGGATACGAGTGTGCAATCGCTGCAGCAGGATCAGACAACCGGCATGTTATACGCGGGAACGCTGAATGGCGTGATGACGTCGAGCGACGGCGCAGCGACGTGGCAGCCAGCCAGCAACGGGTTGCGCAGCACTCTCGTCCGAGCATTGCTGATAAAGCCAGGCGGCGCGGGTCTGATCGCCGGAACCGATAGCGGCATCTTCCTGTCCAGCGACGGCGGCGCGAACTGGCAGACTGCAGCACAAAGCCCCAACGCGCGCCATGTGCAGGCGGTGACCATTAACCCGCAGGATGGATCACTCTACGTCGGGATGCTCGGCGGCGGCGTGTTCCAGTCAAAGGACAACGGCGCAACGTGGACGCCCATCAACACAGGGCTGTCCAACACCGTAGTGCAGTCCTTTGGCATCGATCACGGCCTGAACGCGCTGTACGCAGGGACGCGCAACGGTCTGTATCGCACCTCGCTTGGCGCAATCAACTGGACACTGGCGACGCCGAAGTCCGCAGGCCAGGACATCCAGACCATCGCCGTGGACGATCGTCACGGCAACGCCTATGCCATTACCGCGAACGGCGATGTCTTGCGCTCGTCGAGTGACGGCGCAACATGGGCCATCGTGCAACCGCTGCAGACGGTCTTTCCACGCTCGGTGGCTGTCAGCAGCTTCTCGTCGGCGGTGTACGTGGGCGCCTACAAGGGCGGCGTCCAGGTGTCGCGCGACTTCGGCTTTACCTGGCGCAACGCGGGCGGCAACATGCCCGACAAGAACATCGAGACGCTGGGGATCGACGAGCGTGACGGCACAGTGTATGCCGGGACACTCACCGGCGGTGTGTACAGCACAAAGCCCGATGGCGGCGGCTGGCAGAAGGTCGGCAACTCACTGCCGGGCAACATCGTGGCGCTGGCGGTCGATGAAAAGAACGGCGCGGTGTTTGCAGCGGTGAAGGCCGGGCTGTACCGCATCGGCCAGAACGATCAAGCCTGGAAACCGGCCATGGATGGCATGGCCCACACCGACATTCTGTCGGCGGTGTACGATCGTGTGACCGGTGCGTTGTATGCCGGCACAATGGCCGGCGGGGCATATCGCTCCACCGACTCTGGCGCAAAATGGACACCCGTCTCAAATGGGCTGACCGACGTGGAGATGCAGGAAGTCGTCGCCGACGACGCCAGCGGGACGCTCAGCGTAGCCGCGACCGACCGGGGCGTGTATCAGACGGATGACGGCGGCAAGACCTGGCGCGCGGCCAATGTCGGGCTGGGCGAGCTCACGGTGCGCGGACTGGCCTCTAATACCAGCACTGGCGGCGCATCATCTGACTTGAACCTGCGCAGCGACAACATGAAGGTCATCCCGCTCGACGCCACTTACAACAGCACGACGGCGATCATCGAGGCGCGCCAGTACAGCGCTGCCGCCGCCGGCGGTTATGGGTGGCAGCCGCAACCTGCCGGCATCGGCAACCTGTTTGACTTGTTCATCCCGATCAACGCCTACGGTTTTGTCAGCCGGCTACCGAGCGGCGACCTGGTCTGGGCATTGCACGGCGGTGGAGAGATCATGGCGCGCACTGTGGCTGGCGCGCGGATAATCAACGCCGCTATTCGCGCCCTGCCGGATGGGCGCGGATGGAGCGCCATCTACGCCACATGGGGCGCAGAGTTGTTGCAGTCTGAACCCATTGCAGGCTATAGCCGCGTGCCCCTGGCGTGGATGGCCGCGCGGGCATGGTCGTATCAGGGGCTGCGCGCATTGAACACACTCGCCCCGTGGTGGTGGCTGGTGGTCGTCGGCGTCGCGGTGCTGTTGGTGCTATTGTTCATGCTGGGCCGTCTGCGCCTGAACCGCTCATTTGGCGTGCCCTTGCGTGTGGCGCTGCTCAGGCCGTCGCAGAGCATCGGCGTTGCGCGCAAAGCGGCGCTTGATGCCAACTGGCCTAAGTGGGAGCGCACCGTGCAGCGGCAACTGTTCGGGTATGGCGATGTCACGCCAGACGACGTGCCATCCATCCCTGGGCCATTCCGCATGTACGCACTGCAACGCTATGCGCAGACCTATGCAAAGGGGCACTCGGTGCAACTGAATGGCAAGCGGTTGCACGCCGCGGCGCGCACCCAGATGCGTCGCTGGGCCTCCGCCTGGGAGGCAACGAGAGCCGCGATGCAACGCGAAGGGGCGCTGTGGACCAACCGGAAGTATGTCGATCAACTGGCCTCTTCGTTTGCGATCACGCTAGATCTGGAACTGTTGCCGGGACAGGATATCGACGCCGTGCGCGCTTACGCAACGCGATCTGTTGATGCGACCGGCCTCCCTAAGCCAGTGGCCTTCCTCTTCATCGCAGATAACGAAGCGCTCAAGCGCAGCGTGCAAAACCTGAGCGACGCATTGGACAAACTGACTGTCGGTGGCGCACCGGGCGCGCCCGGCGTGGTCGGGCTGGTCGTCTCGCTTGGCAGACCTGGGCGCGATGTGGACGTGTCTGCACAAATTGCGTTAGCCATCGGCGAGGCGGATATGGCCGGACGCATGATCGTGCTGACCGGCAACGGAATCTCGGCGATCATGGCCGCCAACGATCCAGTTCAGGCACTGGCGGCGCGGCTCAAATAAAACGACGCGCGGTTGTGGTTTCTGATGCACAACGCGTAGCGCGGGTGCTTTGACGTGGAGAAAAAACTTGCATGACAACGAAAATTATTCTTGATACCGATATTGGCTCCGACATCGACGATGCTGTGTGCCTGGCGTACCTGCTCTCGCAACCGCAGTGCGAACTGCTGGGCATCACGACCGTGACAGGCGAGGTGGAAAAGCGCGCCATGATGGCGAGTGCGATGTGCGCTGTGGCCGGGCGGCCTGATATACCAATCTACCCCGGCGCGGATATGCCGCTATTTATCAAACAACTGCAACCGACCGCGCGCCAGGCCGCCGCGCTGCCGAAGTGGCCGCACCAGACTGAGTTCCCGCAAGGGCAGGCGATCAAGTTCCTGCGCGAAACGATTCGCAAATACCCCGGCGAAGTCACGCTCCTGACGATTGGCCCATTGACGAATATCGCGATGCTGTTCAAGAGCGACCCCGAAACCGCTGGGCTGCTCAAGCAGGTGGTGTCGATGGCTGGCGTCTTTGGCGCATGCGCCGATTGTTACGGCCCGCTGGAGTGGAATGCGATACTCGATCCCGAGGCAACCGCGCTGGTCTATCGCGCGCGCCCACCCCGGCATCTGTCCATCGGCCTGGATGTGACGACGAAAGTAACAATGGATGTAAACAACGTGAAGCGCCGGTTCCAGGCAAAGGTGCTGCGACCGGTGCTGGACTTCGCCGAGGTGTGGTTCCAGGAAACCGACCGGATCACATTCCATGACCCGCTGGCGGCAACGGTGATCTTTGACGAGAGCATCTGCACGTTCGAACGTGGAACGGTGAACGTCGTGCTGGGTGAACCAGATAGTTCGGGGAAGACGGTCTTTGTGCCAGCGGCAAACGCCAACGCCCCGGCGCCGCACGAGGTGGCGTTTGGCGTGAACCCGCAGCAGTTCTTCGACCACTACTTCGGACTGGTGAAGTAGAAACACCTTTGAGTCAGTTGATGCGCGCCCAGACGGGTTCGTCGCCGTTGGGCGCAATCTCCACGTCGCGCGCATTCTTGATATCCTCAATCGAGATGATTTCAGAATTGAGAATGTGTGATGCCTCACCGCCCGTGCCAGCCTGATCGTCGTCGCGTCCGCGCGTGTGCGTGCCCGTCCAATCTTCAGGCCGGATCACCATGCCCTCACCCGCTAGCAGCGACGCGACGCCTTTTTGCCCAGGCTCCTCAGTCGGCGCGCCAGTCCACTTGTTGCGCTTGGGGCGCTGGTAGTTGGCGGGTTGCACGTAGGTCGCGATGTAGCCCTCGAAGTTGCGGAATACGGCGCGATCCTGCGACACGCTGATCAAATAGTTCGGCAGCACCGGCACCTTACCACCACCGCCCGGCAGATCGACTGCATAAGTGGGGATGGCATAACCGCTGGTGTGACCGCGCAATGCCTCCATGATCTCCAGCCCGGCGGAGATCGACGTGCGGAACTGCCCGCTGCCGGCCACAAGGTCGCACTGGTACAGGTAGTACGGGCGCACGCGGATTTTGACCAGCGCATGGCACAACGCCTTGATCGTGTCGGGATGGTCGTTCACACCCGCCATCAGCACGCTCTGGTTGCCCAGCGGGATGCCGGCGTCGGCAAGCTTCGCACACGCGCGCGCCAGCTCAGGCGTCACTTCCTTCGCATGATTCACGTGGATGTTCAACCACAGCGGATGGAACTGGCGCAACATGTCGACCAGTTCGTCGGTGATGCGCTGCGGCAGAAATACCGGCACGCGGCTGCCGATGCGGATGATTTCCAGATGCGGGATCGCGCGCAACCGGCGCAGTATATCTTCGAGCACCTTGGGCGGCAGTGTGAGCGGGTCGCCACCGCTGAGCAGCACATCGCGCACCTGCGGATGGCTCGCAATGTACTCGATCTGCGCGTCGTGCTGCTTGCGGCTGAAAGTGGCCGAGGCGTCGCCCACGATGCGGCTGCGCGTGCAATAACGGCAGTACGAGGCGCACTGGGTTGTGACAAGCATGAGCACGCGGTCGGGATAGCGATGCACCAGCCCCGCCACCGGTGAATGCGACTCCTCGCCGAGCGAGTCGCGCATCATGGCCTCGAAGCCGGCCAGCTCGCGCGAGTGCGGGACAACCTGCTGGCGCACGGGACACTCGGGGTCGTCGGGGTCAATGAGTGCTGCGAAGTAGGGGGTGATCTCGGTGCGGAACTTGTTCTCGGCTTTTAACCCTTCGGTCTCCTCAGGCGTCAGATGAATGACCCGCGAGAACTCCTCATAGGTAGTGATGCGGTGGCTCATCTGCCAACGCCAGTCATTCCACTGCTCATCAGGCACATCGGCCCAGATAGCAGGCCGGGGCGTATTCCCGGCGGGTAAGTTATACGGGGTGCTGCTTGTCATTATTCACATCCTTCACCACACACCAACATGCGCGCTCTTGATCAACTTCGCTACTGAGAAACGCGCGACGAACGCGGACGCAGATGACTCCGTTATTTTATTTAGTATCAACGGAGATCACAACGCGTGGCACAATGTATAACACTGTTAGTGAATCTGACAATGACATGAAACTTAAAATTGCGAGGTGAGAACCTTAAATTTCACCTGAGCGATTTACAATCCTCACGCAAGGTTAGCCGCCAATGGAATGAACTTGCCGGCTTGAGCAACCGCCAGATTTTTGGTGAAGACGCGCAGGCCTATATCAGCCGAATGAGGGACGAAAGTGACCGCATACGGCTGGAAGGATTGAGAAGTTTTACGGGAACTTCACATCTGGCGCGATCTTGCTGAACTCTCTCTTGAAGTCCTCGACGCCAAGTGTGCCGGGGTAAGCCTTGCCGTTGATGAAGAAAGTTGGGGTCTGGTTCACATTGCGGTTCTCACTGTCGGTGCGCTCCTGCTGCACCTGCTGCGTATACTTGCCCGAATCAAAGCAAGTATTAAAAGCGGCTGTGTCCAGGCCGGCCTTGCCCGCGATATCCTTCAGGCGCTGTGAGTTGAACCCATTCTGGTTTTCGCCGCTCTGGTTGGCGAAAATCGCGTTGTGCATCTGCCAGAACATATTCTGATCAGTGGCGCACATCGCGGCCGCGGCGGCGTCAAGCGATTCCTGCCCGATGAATGAAATGCTGCGCACTTCGTAACGCACCAGGCCGGTCTTGGCAAACGCGTCGATCACGCCTGCCTCGTAGGTGCGGTTATACGCGCCGCAGGCGGGACACTGATAATCGAGAAACTCTTCAATCTTGATCGGCGCATCTTTCGGCCCCCAGGCGCGCCCGTTGGCCTCGGCATTGGCGGGCACCGCTTTATTTGATGCGACGACGCCCAGTTGGGCGGCATTGGCGTTGGAAGCGGTATTAGCGTTGCTGTTCAGAATGATGGCGCCGCCAATCACGACAATGGCAAGGACAGCGATCACTCCGAGGATGATCAACGTCTGTTTGCGTTCCTGCTCCTGACGGCGCTCAATCAGATCACGGCGTTTGGACATGGTAAATAAAAACTCCTTACTAAAGATCGAGACTAGAGACTAGAGACTAGAGACTAGAGACTAGAGACTAGAGACTAGAGACTAGAGACTAGAGACTAGAGACTAGAGATTTGAGATTTGAGATATCTGATTCAAACCTTAGAGATTCATATTCTAAACGTGAGACTCCTACTTCCAATCTCCAATCTCCAATCTCCAATCTCTCCAATCTCTCCTGTCTCTCCAATCTCTCCTGTCGTTCCTGTCTCTCCTATCTGAGACTCATTGCCCCGCTCAATTCCCACGAGCCGGTGTCCTGGTATCCCAGCCGCAGGGCCAGGCGTTGCGAGGGAACGTTGTCGATGCCAGCCATATAAACGGGGGTTCGATGTTGCGCCAGGATGTCCACGCTCACCGCCGACACCACACTCTTGCCCAGGCCGCGATTGCGCGCCGACTCGGCCACGCGCACAAATACTTCGCAGTAACGCGAAGACTGCCAGGTGACGCCGGCATCCGCGGCATTCTCGGCGGCATTGCGGGAGCGGATCACCGCGCGCAACAGCCCATCCGGCGTCCGGCTGGTCTGCACCAGGATGTTCACCACCGGCTTGAAATTGGCGCTAGCCAGCGTCAGAATCTTATTGGGCGAGTCGCCGAACAGGTGGGCAACCGCTTCCAGATCGGGGCGCAACGTGATCGGCGCGCTATACAGGTATTGCCGCCCCGGCGACAACGCTGCCCGCAAAGCGTCGTGCAGCGCAACCGTGTCGTCGCCGCGCATCACCACCATCGGGCGGAATAGATCGATGCCGGTTTGGCACACGGCCACAAACGCCAACGCCCGGCCATGCGCATCAGCCCGCACGGTCAGTTTGGTGCGGCGCGGGTCATGTTCGAGCGCGAAATAAGACGCCAGCGCGTCGGACGGCTGCGAGGTCAATAGGGGCGCGATCTGGGCGCGCGGGTTATCGGCCACGCAACATCCTCGGCGCGCATTGCGCGCATTCGCATTGGGCACATTGGTCTTCCAACTTCATGCGCCCAATGGTAACGCAGAAAATCGTAACGCAGAAAGACGCCCGTCCGCGCACAACATTGTATTAGGATCGAATTCAACCCTATTTACTTTATCGCGTAAGAATAGGCGATCTGACCATTCCGTTGTTTGTTATTCTCATCGCGTATCAAGTAAGCGCGCACATACTCTACGGTCGCCTGCGCAGGCGTAACGGTCACGCGCAGATGCCCCGAACTGCTCCGCACATCGCCATTTACATACCCGTATTCTTCGGCCAGGCTGGTGTTGTTGTACATCGTAACGCTGGGTTGCGGGACTTCCTGGTACACAATGCCGTCGAGGTCCTGTTTGACAAAGACGTGGTCGTGCCCATGAAAAACGACATTGACCCTATTTTCGACCAGCAATTGATGGATCGGCTTACCCCACCCGGGACGCTCGACATCGAAGCCATACGTGCCGTCGGGGTTTTTCCCACCCCACTCGAAGAACGGCGCCGCTTCGATGCCGCCGCGGGCATCAGCACCGTTACCGCCTACGAGGTGGTGGGTGAAGACAAACTTGTAGCGGGCAGTGCTGGACGCCAGCGTGCGCGCAAGCCAGTCGTACTGCGCCCTGCCAAGCGTCCAGTTCCAGTTGCTGTTCGGATCGTTGGGTTGAGGTTTGACCAACGTATACCAGAACGGGTCAAGAACGATAAACAGGGCATCGCCCCACGTCCACGCGAAGTAGCTGTCGCGAACCGCTGCGGCGCCCAGAGTTGCGTCAGGCGCGGTAGCGCCGCTGTAGAAACTATTCGGCGCCGGATTGGGGTAGTACAACTGGCGCAATTGCGTCGACCAGATGGGCAGATTCTTGTCGTTGCGACTGGTGAGCAGCCAGCCGAGTTCGCCCTCGTGGTTGCCGTTGACCAGAAACAGTGGCGCGTCTGCCCCGATGATCCCGAAATACGAGCGCATGTCAGTGAAGGTGCTTGCGGCTTCGGTGATCGTTTGCGGGTGGACTTTCTCGGTCATGAAGGTGTCGCCCAGGTTAATGTGAAAGTCGGGGTGATCGTTGCGGGCGTTGGTCAACGTCGTCACATAGAGTTCGCCGTTGAAGTTCGGGTCGCGATTGTGCGGGTCGGCGTCGACGGTGAAGGTGAACGACGTGCCAGACGCGCGTTGGGTGTGAAAGGTGTGCTCTGCAGAGGTTGCGCCATTGGCGATCACCCGGTAGTAATACGCCGCGTCGGGGAGAAGCTGTGTCAGTGCGACATTTTGCGGCGCATTGGCTTTGAGATTCAACACCGACGTCTGGGTCAACAGTTGGCCCGATGCCGCGCCATAGGCCAGCATGATCTCCATGTCCACTGCGGCATATAGGCTGGCAGTGATGGCATCGGTCGTAGGCCGGCCAAGGATCAGGCTGTATTCGGTGGCGCCTGATCCCGCAATCAAGGGGAGCCAGGCCTGTGGCGTCGGCAGTTGTTTGGGTTGGCGTCCCTGTTGACCCGTCTGCCTACTGGCGGTTGGCATTGCGTCGGGCCCCACATCAATCGACGCTGGCAAGCTCACGGTCGCCTGAGTCGTGCACGAAAGGCTCACGGCGAGAAGCAGGCTTAGCACAAGAACCCGGTTAAGGCGTGGTGTCGTCATAGATGCTCCCGTAATGTATTACTTGTGATAGGTGAAGGCGACTTCGTCGGGCTTGTCGAGATACGAACGAATGTAATCAACCGTAACCCCATCGGGCGCCACGGTCACGCGCACGTGCCCGCTGTTCGGGAGCACGTCACCGCTGAGATAGGCGTCCGCGTTTTCCAACGCCGCAGGGTTCGGGTTGGCGGGCTCAGGCAGAGTCTGGTAAACCACGCCGTCGAGTTCCTGATGGGCGAAAATGTGGTCGTGTCCCTGAAAGAAGATAGTCACGCCGTGATCGGCCATCAACTGGTGAATCGTCCTGTCCCAGCCCGGGCGGTGCGCGGCAAGCTGCGCCGCGTCACCCCACTCATACGTGTGTGCGATCTCGACCCCGCCGCGACCGGTGCCGTTGATGTGGTGCGTGAAGACGAACTTGAATTTCGCGCGGCTGTTCTGCAGCGTCTGCTTGAACCACTGATACTGCGCGTCGCCGAGGGTGTTGTTCCACAGGTCGCGTTTGCCCTTGACATCGCGGTCAACGCCGAACGCGTTGTCAACCGTCTGCAGCGAATGCCAGTACGGGTCAAGCACCACCAACAACGCATCGCCCCAGGTAAAGGCGTAGTAATCGCGCAGCAATCCGATGGGATCGACCAACTCGGTGTCGCCACTGTAAAAGCCATCCGGCGCCGGTTGCGGGAAGGTTGCGTTGCGCGCCGTCTGCGCCCAGATTGCGACGTCCCTGGCGGCCGGTGCGCCGCGCAGGTTCGCCAGCGCCGCCTGTTCGTGATTGCCATTCACCAGAAACACCGGCGCGCCGACCAGGCTGAGGTACTGGTGCTGGGCAGCGTACAGCGCTGTGACGGTGTCAGCCGTGACCGATTTGAGCTGGTCGACGCTGAAGTCGTCGCCGATGGTCATGTAAAAGTCGGGCTGATCGGCCGCGGCGCTGAGCAGCGTGCGCCGGTACAGGCCTGCGTCAAACTGCTTGCCAACCCGTTCCGGGTGCGAATCGCCCTGAATACAGAATGTGAACGCCGCGCCGGGTGGTCGCTGTGTCGTGAATCGGAATTCGGGCATGACCGCGTCTCCGCTGCGTGGGCGGACATAATACCTGGCGCCAGGTTGCAGCCCGGCGATGACCGTTTCCAGCGGCATGCCAGCACCTGCCGCCTGCGGTGCGCTATGGGCGCTGTATTCACCTGGCGCGGCGCCGTAGTCATAGCTGATAGTCGTGGCCGCTGAAGGCTGGCAGCTGATCGCCACAGAGCGATCGGTCGGCCTGCCCGCGATCACGGGCAGACCGCTTGCCGCTGCAGCGGGCTGCAGCGGCGGCATATTCTGGCGCGTAGGTGCTGCATTCGGCGCTGCTCTGGTTGCCTTGGCTGTTGCCCGCGGCGGTGTTGACGCCGGCACGAGCGGGGTGGTGGCTGGTGATGACACAGCCGCTACGGGCAGGTCGATACGGGGCGGGCTGCAGGCGCCCAGCATGATCCCGGTGAGTCCGATGATTGAACCCTTGAGAAAAGTGCGGCGGGTTGGCTGTGTCATAGGTATCCTTACTGGAACAGGAAGTCGGTGTTCGGGGTTGCGGGCATGGCGATGGGTTGCGAGTACAGGTAAGCGCCGGTGACTGGTTGCAGGGCTGCAACGGATGGAGTGGATTTCGGCGCGGGTGGCTTCTGTCC
>CAIXPS010000252.1 GCA_903921365.1 uncultured bacterium
AATCTCGATTCTCCAATCTTTACTTCCCTCCGACAAACAGCATGAGCGCCTGGTTGCTGAGGAAGTGGCCGCGCTCGGTCAGGCGGACGCGGTCAGGTGTAATGTCGAGCATGCCGAGGCGCAGACCTTCGCGCAGTTCGGCGGCATAGTATTGTTCTAATGGCGCGCCGTAGCGTTGCGCGAAAGCGCTCAGGCTGACGCCTTCTTCGAGCAGTCGCAGCCCCATCATCATCGTTTCACCGCGCGAGGTGACTGCGTCGATGTCCTCGTGCCCCATCTCGGCGCTCTCGCCGCGCTGGATGCGCCCGACGTAATCGGCTGGCCGGCGCGCGTTCCACCAGCGGCGCTGCACCGACGACGAGTGCGCGCCCGCGCCAAAGCCGAAGAACGGCTCATTGTGCCAGTAGATCACGTTGTGCGCGCATTCACGCCCCGGCAGCGCCCAGTTGGATATTTCATAGTGCGTGAAGCCGGCGGCGCGCATCGACGCTTCGGCATGATCGTACATATCCGCTGCGGCGTCGGGATCGGGATACGGCACGTCGCCGCGCCGCACCCAATCGTGCATTGGCGTGCCCTGCTCGATGATGAGCGCATACAGTGAGACGTGATCGGGGCCGAGCGCCAATGTGGCATCCATCGTGCGCTTCCATGTGTCGAGCGACTGATAGGGCAGCCCGAAGATCAGGTCGAGGTTGACGCTGTCGAACCCGGCGGCGCGCGCCGCAGCGATGGCGGCGCCCACATCTGCGAAGGCGTGCTCGCGACCCAGCAATTTCAGCTCGGCGGGGTCGGCGCTTTGCGCCCCAAAGCTCAGCCGGTTTACGCCTTGCGCGCGCAACCCGGTCAGGTATGGCAAGTCCACCGTGCCTGGGTTGCACTCGACGGTCACTTCGGCGTTGGCGGGCATGTCGAAGGTTTCGCGGCACGCGCGGATCAGGTCGCCAATCCACTCAGGTTTGAGCAGCGAGGGCGTGCCGCCGCCGAAGAAGATCGTCTCAGCGGGTTGTCCCTGACCCCCACGGCGGATTTCGTCCTGCAACGCCCGCGTGTATGGCTCGTACAGGTCGTTCAGCCCCACGTAGGTATTAAAGTCACAGTAGTTGCAGCGCGAGCGGCAGAAGGGAACGTGCAGATAGAGGCCTGTCTTCATAAGCGAACCAGATTACCACATGGCGCGTTTCGCGCTTTCGTTCGCTTTATCTTTAATCTCAATCGATCCGATACCCCACGCCACGCACAGTTTGCAGGCGATCGGGATGGGAAGGGTCCTTCTCCAGTTTCTCGCGCAGCCAGCGCACGTGCACGTCTACGGTGCGCGGGTCGCCGTCAAAGTCGTAGCCCCACACCTGCGTGATCAGAAACTCGCGCGAGAGGACGGCGCCCTTGTTGCGCATCAGCGTCGCCAGCAGCTCAAATTCCTTGTGGCTGAGTTTCACTTCGTGGCTGCCGGAGTACACGCGCCGCGACACCAGATCGAGCGACACTTCACCCACCTGCAGCCGTTCACCGTGTTGTTTGGGCGCGCGCCGCAACGCTGCCCGCACGCGCGCCACCAGTTCTGGCAGGCTGAAGGGCTTGACGACGTAATCGTCGGCGCCGCTCTCCAGCCCGATCACGCGGTCAATCTCGGCCCCGCGCGCGGTCAGCAGAATAATGGGCATTTCCGACTCTTTGCGCAGGATGCGGCACAGCGACAGTCCGTCCAGCCCGGGCAGCATCACGTCAAACACGCCGGCGTCAGGCATCTCGTGGCGCGCCAGATCGAGCGCAGTGTCGCCGTTCGCGGCCTGGATGACCGTGAACCCTTCGCCGGTCATATACTGCGCCACCAACTCCAACAGTGTGGGATCATCTTCAACGAGCAATACTCTTGGCATTTCTATGAGGTTATCCGCGCGCGCAGCCCATGCGGGTTATGCGCCGCCATTCAGTGTTTCGGGCTTTGGTTCTGGTTTCGGCTGCTTGGGCGGTTTGTAGTCGCCCAGATCGCCGGTAACTGCAAAAATCACGCGCTCACACAAGTTGGTCACGCGATCGGCGGATCGCTCCAGGTTGTGCGCCACCCACAGCAGGTACATGGCGCGGGCGATGGACTTCTTGTCCTGCACCATATAGGTGAGCAACTCGCGCAGCACCTGGTTATACAGCGCATCGACCTCGTCATCGCGCACCACAATCGCGCGCGCCAGCGCCACATCCATCTTGACGAAAGCATCCAGCGCCTGCTCCAGCATCTCGCTGGTGATCGCCTGCATGCGCGGGATGTCGATCAGCGGTTTGAGCGGCGCTTCCGACCCCATGCGGATCACGATGCCCGCAATCCCACTGGCATGATCGGCAATGCGCTCCATTTCCACCGACATGTGCATCGCGGTGATGATGCGGCGGAGGTCGCCGGCGGCGGGCTGCTGTGTGGCGATGGTGGTCAGGCACTCTTCCTCGACCTTATAGCGCAACTGGTTGATGCGCTCGTCCCCCGATATCACCTGATGCGCCAGGTCGAGGTTGCGATCGCGCAACGCCTTGACTGCGAGTTGCAACTGCTCATTTGCCATGCTGCCCAGGCGCAGGATGTCGTCACGAATAACGTTCTGGTCATGATCCAGAAGCGACCGGCGCGACGCACTCGACGTGCTCGACACAGTTTCCATTAACCAAACCTCCCGCTGACATAGTCTTCAGTTCGTTTGTCCTTCGGTTTGGTGAAGATCATCTGCGTGTCAGACAGCTCGATCATTTCACCAGCACGGTCGGGACGCATCATCATCATAGCCGTAAAATCGCTCACGCGCGCGGCCTGCTGCATGTTGTGCGTCACGATGACGATTGCATAATCCTTTTTGAGCTCCTGCATCAACTCTTCAATCTTAATCGTCGCGACAGGATCAAGCGCCGAGCAAGGCTCGTCCATCAGAATGACTTCGGGCTCGACGGCGATGGCGCGCGCGATGCACAGTCGCTGCTGCTGGCCGCCCGAGAGCGCCATGCCGGACTGTTTGAGCTTGTCCTTCACCTCGTCCCAGAGGGCGGCGCGGCTCAGGCTGCGCTCGACGATGTCGTCCAGTTCTGCTTTGGGCACGCGCCCGTACAGTCGCGGACCAAAGGCGACATTGTCATAGATCGACTTCGGGAATGGGTTGGGGCGTTGAAACACCATCCCGATGCGGCGGCGCACGTCCACCACGTCGACGCCCGGACCATACAGGTCTTCGCCGTCCAGCGTGACCTTGCCATCAATGTGCGATCCGGACACCAGATCGTTCATGCGGTTGAGCGAGCGGATCAATGTGCTCTTGCCGCAGCCCGACGGCCCGATAATCGCGGTGATCTTGCGGTCCGGCACCGGCATGCTGACTTCAGCCACCGCGCGAAAGGCGCCGTAGTAGATTGACAAGCCGTCGGTCTTCATTTTTGGCGCGCCGGCAGGCGCTGGCGCCGATTTCGCGCCAGTCACCGTAAGGTTGAGTGCTTTTTGCTCCGTCATCTTAATAATCTCCCAATAGCGCCTTGACGCCTACTTTGCGCGCCGGCTGGCGATGAATCGCGCTCCGATATTCAACGAGAAAACGATAAACAAGATTATCAGCGCAATTGCCCAGGCTTGCGAGTTACGCACTTTATCCGGGTCAACCGCGTATTTATACAACGTCAACGCCAGCGAGGCGATGGGGTGATCCAGCGATGTTGACAAAACATTGCTGCCCTGCGCGGTGAACAACAACGGGGCTGTTTCGCCCGACACGCGCGCGATGGCTAGCATCAATCCGGTGACGACGCCTGTGATGGCCGCGGGAAGCATGATACTGAAGGATGTTTTCCATTCAGGCGCGCCCAGGCCAAGCGAGGCTTCGCGCATCGACCGTGGAACCAGTTTCAGCATCTCTTCCGTGGTGCGCAACACAATTGGCGCCATCATGATCGCCAGCGCAACAGCGCCGGAAATCGCTGTATAACTGCGGCCTGCGACCAAGAGCGTGTATACGAACAAACCAACCACAATTGACGGCAGACCGGATAAAACATCCGTGCCGAAACGCACTGCCAGACCCAGCGTCGTGTTGGGGTGTTGCACCACGTAGAAGGCAGCCAGGATGCCGATGGGAATTGAGATCGCGGAAGCAATTGTAATCAGGATCAGCGTCCCGACAATCGAATGCCATATCCCGCCGCCGCCAAGCGAGGTCGGTTTGAACGTCTGTGTGAGGAAATCCAGCGTCAACGCGGGTGCGCCGCGCGTGATCACCTCCACAATGATCCACACCAGAGGCGTTAGCGCAATCAGCGTGGCGAGCCCGGTAAGCCCGAGCATGCCAGCATTCACGAAGCGGCGCGCGCGTTCACGCGCCACCGAGGTCTTTACCCGACGGACTCGCATGCGGTCGCGGGGTGACGTGGTAACACTTGCGGTTTCAGTGCTCATCAGTTGGTCCTCCGTTATCAAGCGCGCTGGTCAGGGTTACGGCGCGAAACACTCCACACCAGCAGGCGCGCCAGCAGGTTGAGGAACAGGCTCATCACAAACAACAGTAATCCAATTTCGATCAGTGCGCTTGAATAGGCCGGGGTGCGACTTTCGCCCCACTCGTTGGCGATGACGCTGGCCATGGTATATCCGGGGCTCAACAGCGATGTCGATAGCTGTGAAACGTTGCCGATGACCATAGTCACGGCCATGGTCTCGCCAAGGGCGCGCCCAAGGCCAAGGATTACGGCGCCCAGGATGCCCGAAAGCGCGTAAGGAAGGACCACCTGCCAGATCGTTTCCCACTGCGTGCTGCCGATGCCATAGGCCCCTTCGCGTTGCGCGCGCGGGACCGCCAGCAGCACATCACGGGATATCGCGGTAATAGTGGGGAGGATCATCACAGCAAGGATCAGGCCGGCGGCGAGAAAGCTGGCGCCGAAGAACGGCCCCTCAAACAGGGGGATGAAAAAGCCGCGCGATGAATCGCCAAAAGTGTTCATCAGAAAATTGCCGACGGGTTGCACGACTGACGGGATGAATACAAAGATGCCCCACGCGCCATACACGACGCTGGGGATGGCGGCAAGCAGCTCGACCATAAAGCCGAGTGGGGCGCGCAACCTTGCGGGGCATAGCTCTGCAAGAAATATCGCGACGCCGAGGCCAAACGGAACAGCGACGACCAACGCAATGAGTGAGGTGCTGAGGGTTCCAGCGATAAACGGCAAGGCGCCAAACACGCCGCTAACCGGATTCCAATCCGTGGCGGCGATAAATCCAAGCCCGCCGGAATCACGAGTCACCCCTGAGGCGATCCAGAGCATGACGCCCACACCGATCATCAGCCCGAGGACGGACAACGAAGCCAGAATAACGATAACCTTGTAGGGAATATCACCGTGTTGCAACGCCCGGCCAATTGCCGATGATGTTTGGCGGGGGCGCGCCGTTCGCAGGCCTTTGCTTGGGGTTGAAGCCATTTTCCTAATCCATCTGACGATCACGGTCCAATCAGGATACCAGAATCGTACAGCATAACAACAAACTGCCTCCCGCCGGTTCCGGCCGGTCGGGAGGCAGTTACATTTGGATGATTCGCTATGGCGTTTTGATTACATTACCGGCTTGCCGTTGCAGGTGATGGCCTTGGCGGCATTAAGAGCCGTGGGAACCACATCAGCGGGCAGCGGGGCGTACAGCAGCTTCGCTGCGCGGGCGGCTGCGCCCTTGTCGGTGAGCGCCCAGTTGACGAAGTTGATGATCTTCTCGGCCTTCTTGCAGTCGGTGTAGTCCTTGTTCACAATCAGGTAGGTGAAGCCTGCAATTGGCCAGGCGGCTTCATCCTTGGCGTTCACGATGAGCGATGTCAGCTTGTCGGTGAACACTGCGCCCTTGATCGCTGCGACGGTGCTGGGGATGCTGGCTACAACGGTCTTGCCGGCAGCGTTGATCTGCTTGGCAAACAGGATGCTGTTGTTCTTTGCATAGGCGAGCTCAAGATAACCCACAGCGCCATCGGTGTTTTGAATGGCTGCGGCGACGCCCTGGTTGCCCTTGCCGCCCTGGCCGCGCTTCAGCTTGTCAACCGGCCAATCCACTGCTGTGCCTGCCCCGGGCCCCGCCTTCCAATCCGCGCTAACGGCTGAAAGGAAGTTCGTGAAGATGAAAGTCGTGCCTGATCCATCCGAGCGATGCACCACGTTGATCGCGGTGTCGGGGAACTTGACATCCGGGTTGAGCGCGGCAATCGCGGGATCGCTCCACTTCTCGATTTTGCCCAGATAAATGGCGGCGACGATATCTGAATTGAGCGTGATCGAAGTAGTGATGCCTTTGATGTTGTAAGCGATCACTTCTGCGCCGGCGACCGTCGGGAGCATTTGCAGACCGGGCTTGTCCTTGTAGTCCTGATCGCTGAGTGCGGCATCGGAGCCGGCGAAGTCTACGTTGCCAGCCTTGATGTCCTTGATGCCCTGACCAGAGCCGCCGCCGCCGTAGTTGATCACGACGGAAGGATCGACCTGGTTATAGGCGAACGCCCAGTCCTCGTACAACGGCTGGGGGAAGGTCGCGCCGGATGAGTTCAACGGCACCGAACCAGCAGGGTCCGTCGCTTTGGGCGCCATACTGGGATCGGCTGTGGCCGTTACAACGGCGACAACGGTTTCTTTCACTGTCTTCTCAACAGTCTTTTCAACTGGAGCCGATGTGACGATGACGGTCTTTTCAACCACCTGTGCGGTGGGGGTTGCGCCGCCGCAGGCGGACAGCAACATGGCGGCTGCCATAACAGCAGAGCCAACAATTGTCAGTTTTTTGTTCATTGATTCCTAAACTCCTCTATAGGGTTCAGAATATCAATGGCTCTTTGTCGGAATGTAAAGAACAGGTTAAGCCTGTATTAAGAACTGCGTCTGCTCTTACCTTTGTGATCTTTGTGAGCTTTGTGAGAGCCATCCGGACAAGGTTCTCACAAAACACACAAAGTCATTAACTCGTCCACCACAGCCAGCGCATTGGCGTGCTGGACGGCATCCTCGCCATTAAACGCTGCGACGCCGCCGCGAGTCATGAGACTGATCGGCAGGCC
The DNA here is from genome assembly GCA_903921365.1 of uncultured bacterium. Lineage (GTDB taxonomy): Bacteria > Chloroflexota > Anaerolineae > J036 > Brachytrichaceae > CAIXPS01. The sequence goes on from CAIXPS010000252.1 coordinate 7,059, forward strand.
GCGCATCTGCAACATGCGTTTGGCCGAGGTGGGATATTTGGCGCTGACGACCAGGTCGAGCAGGGTCAGCATCCTTTGCATGCGCTCGGCTTTAGCGGGCTGCGACTCCCAGTTGCGGCACAGCCACACCAGCAATTCGGGGTAGACATTGGCCGCGATGCATGACACGCCGGCTGCCCCAAGCTGCAAGGTGGCGAGGGCGGTGGGCGTGTTGGCGTTGTACAGGTTCAGGCGGGTTCCCTGTCCGGCGATCAGCTTCAAGCGCATGGCAGCGGCGTCGCAGGTGGTGTCCTTGTGAAAGACAAACCGGCCGGTATGCGCGAGCGCGCCATAGACTTCTGCCGAGAGGATGCGCTTGTATGGCGCCGGACATTCATACAACCCCAGATCGATTGCGCCGGTCAGACCAAGCAACGCCTCCATCCGCGCCATGAAGACCGCTTCAGGCTCCGCGGCGCTCGCGAGTTGACAGGTGACGATCACGATTGCGCGCATGCCGGCGTCGGATATGCGCCGCACGAACTCGGCCTGTTCCGGCACAGGCCCGCCGTAAGTCCCAGTTGCCACAACAGGCACGCGACCGTTCACACGCGCGATGACATGCGACGCCACCTGCAGGCGCTCCTCGGGCGTGAGCAGATACATCTCGGATGACAGGCACACCGCAAATAGCCCGGTGACGCCGGCCTGCAGGTACCATTCGGTCAACGCATCGAGGCCGGCCCAGTCAATGGCGCCGTCATCGTGCAGCGGCGTGAGCATGACCGGCCAGACGCCACTGGGGAGTGTAGTGGTTAGTTCCATGCGTTGCGTTCCTCATCTATGTAGACATCCACATCGACGGACTGCCACAATTCCGCGCCCACGCCGGCCAGTTCCAGCCACTTTGTCCCAGGCGAAGCGGTTTTTGCATCAGGTTCTTCGTCTGCGATGAGGGAGCTTAGGGGGTTGACCGAGGTTTGCAACTGCACAAGCATGTCTTTAATTGACGCCAATTCCGCCTGTAGTTCATGGGTGGTCATAATCTTGCTCCTTAGGTTGTTACGTTGTTATTTTATCAGGACGCTAAAAGCGAGTTACCGTTTGTCGGTGAGCATCTCGATGAACATCTTGACGACAAGTGGATCGAACTGGACGCCGGCCTTCCCCAGCACGTAGAGAATGACCTTATCTTGAGGCCAGGCCTTGCGATAGTGCCGGTCGCTCGACAGGGCGTCGTACACATCGACGACGGCGAAGATACGCGCCTCGATCGGGATTTGCTCGCCCTTCAGTCCGCGCGGATAACCCGCGCCGTCCCAGCTCTCATGGTGACAATAAGGAATGCTGATCGCGGGGCCCAGAAAGATGATAGGCGACAGCATGTCGTAGGCATATTGTGTGTGCTTGTTCATGATCTCGCGTTCCTCGGGCGTGAGATTGCCTGGCTTGGTGAGAATCGCGTCTGGCACGCCGATTTTGCCGATGTCGTGCAACAACGCGCCACGGCGTATGTCCATAATGTGGTCGTTGCTGACTCCCAGCCTGCGCGCAAGATCCACCGTCATGTCCGCAACACGCTGGCTATGCCCTTCGGTCTCTGAGTCGCGCAGATCAACCGCCTTGGACCAGCCCTCAATAGTGGCCTCATAAGCCAGGCGCATCTCAAGGTTGGTTCTCTCCAGGTTTTCGAACATGCGCGCGTTGTCGATTGAAATAGAAGCCTGATCGGCCAATGCCTCCAGGTAGTCGAGCCAGTCACGCGCGAATGTCAGCGGGCTGCGATTGAAGACCTCGATCACACCGAGGAGCTCGCCCTTGGCGGACAGTGGTAGACAGCAGTAGCTGACAAACCCCTCTTCAAGCGCCAGGTCGATGCGGCGGAAGTCGGTCGCATTGCGCAGGTCGGGGATGGTAAGGATTTGTCGCCGTATAGCGGCGCGACCTACCGGATCAGAATGCAGGTTGACGACCGTTTTCTGCAGGCGGCCGGTAAGGAATCCGCGCCCGGCGGTGTATTCAAGTCGCAACAAGTCGGTATTAAACAAGAGCACATCGGCCGCACTTACGCCAAGTTGACTGGTGATCGTTTCCAGCAGGATATTCAGGCTGACGCGCGAATCCAATGTGCCCTTAATTGCAATATCGACGCTTCTGATCGCCTGGATGCGCTGCAGGTTCGATATGGTTTGCTCGAACAACTGCGCTCGTCGCAGGGTAGTACCCACCATTTCGCCCGCCACGGCGAGCAGGCTGAGGTCGCCATCCGAGAAACGTTGCGGGTTGTTGCTGCGCAATCTACTGGTCACAATCACACCCTGGAACCCCACTTCTGATCGCAGAGGGGCGCAAACAACAGGGCCAAGATAGCGCGCAGCAACGGACATTTCCACTTTGTGCGGTTCAGCGTCATAATTTTGTGATTGGATCGGCTGGTCATTCCTCCGCGTGAGCCCGCAAAGTCCCTCATCCTTGCCGATATGTTCACCCAGATCATCTGCGAGCGGCCCATCTGCTGCCTCGATAGTGAACTGCTCATCTTCAGTGTCATACATGATGATGGCGCCACAATCTGCCGACA